>NZ_KV799856.1:0-324 GCF_001810085.1 Corynebacterium sp. HMSC072A02
AGCTGAGGTAGGAACTAAACCCAGGACGCTTCAACCCTCTATCTCCGGGCCACATCTAACTACTGCGCGTATGGGAAGAGGCAAGTGCTGCACTAACAAGGCCTCGGTAACCATTCCAAATAGTCAAGGTATGCGCTACCGGCAAACTGGCCCTGCTTTCAAGACACCGGAATGGAAGAAGATTTATGGCACCTGGCGCAATGTGATTGAAACTCGCAACGACTATGTAAAGAACAACCGCGGTGGTGCAGCAATTGGTGATCACACCAGGAGGCCTGTACGTGGATTTGCGGCTTAAGGGACATTTCGTGTGGATGAACCGAT
>NZ_KV799857.1:0-212 GCF_001810085.1 Corynebacterium sp. HMSC072A02
GTCACTGAAAGTGTCTATGTCTCTCTATCTTGAAAGAGTTGGGGTAAAAATACGCAAAACTACGAAACATGTACGTAAACACACCTATCTGTGCAGGTCACAGCCTTTTAGCGTGTTTCGTAATTTGGTTTTTCGATTTTCGTAGTTCTGCGAAACCGCAGGTCAAGCGTTTCGTAGTTTTTTCGTAGTTTGCTTCGTAATTTACGAAACCA
>NZ_KV799858.1:0-227 GCF_001810085.1 Corynebacterium sp. HMSC072A02
AAAGCAGGTCTGCGTGCTATCCACCGGCTTGATAGCCTGCCGAAAGTCAAAGCCATACAAGACACCCACTGCCTGCTGGACATCGAGTCCTTGATTGCTATTGACCAACCCATGTCAGCACTAACCGGCTTGACTGCTGAAACCCTGGATTTCATCGACACCATCCTGGCTGACTTCTTCACCCCCACTAAGGCGAATCAGGCTTTTCCTACCCGCAGCCAAATCAG
>NZ_KV799859.1:0-716 GCF_001810085.1 Corynebacterium sp. HMSC072A02
ACGAAGAATTTCGTCCGCGGCGTTCCCGTCTGGGCCACGCTCATCGCCCTGCTGGAGGACGGCGAGCCGGTCGTCGCCGTCGTCTCCGCCCCAGCCTTGCGCCGCCGCTGGTACGCGGCCAAAGGTGGCGGCGCCTACCGTGTCTTCGGCGGGGAGCCGAAACGCCTGCGCGTTTCCGAGGTCTCCAAACTGGAAGATGCCTCCCTGGCCATGAGCTCCTTGTCTGGGTGGCGGCCGAACCGCGACGCTTTCATCTCATTCACGGACAAGGTGTGGCGTTTGCGCGGCTACGGCGACTTCTGGAATTACTGTCTAGTGGCCGAAGGTGCCGTCGACATCGCTGCCGAGCCCGAGGTCTCCCTGTGGGACCTAGCAGCCCCAGCGCTTCTTGTGACTGAGGCCGGTGGACGCTTCACTAACGTCCGCGGCGAAAACGGCCCCCACGGCGGCTCAGCACTTGCATCCAACGGCAAGCTTCACGACGCCGCCCTCACCGCCCTCTCTTAGGCCCCGCGCAGCACCCCAGCGCCGCGGGCCGGTGCCGCACCCCAGCGGATCGTGTTCCGAAGGTCATTTCGATCATTTAGTGCCCCAGATCTTTAAAGATCTGGGGCACTATTTGTTAGAAACGTACTCTCCCAGCCACGCGCCCGCGGCTCCGTGACCGTTTTCGCAAACAAGCCCCTTCAGAACGCAAGTTTTTCGGCCTTATTTAC
>NZ_KV799860.1:0-22101 GCF_001810085.1 Corynebacterium sp. HMSC072A02
AAAGAAGCGGAACTAAACCCAGGACGCTTCAATGTGTCACTACATCGACCACTTAACTGGCGCTTTTAATGACACGCCACTTCATTGGCACATTTACTACACAGTTAAATTACGCGTCATTTCATTAGCACTTCTATTGCGCACTTAAATGACGCTGTAACTCTGCAGGGCATACTGCAGGCACTTTTACTGCACTTTCTATGTACTCATCTACTGTCCACGTAACAGCACTGTAGAGACTCTGCTTCAGAACCCCTCCCACAGCACAACAGGTACACCACTACATGCGCCATTTTACTGCACTGCAGAATTACCGCGACACAAAAACACCGCTCTAATTCTTCGATTTTCGCTCAATTAGAGCGGTTTTAGCACTGCCGTTGGGCTACGAGTCTGGCGACACCCCGTTAGGCCCGCAGAAGGCCGTACAGGGCAGGGGAGAGCAGCCTACAGCTCCATACCACTGTCGCGGTCGCGCTGCTGCTGCTGGCGGCGCTTGTTGGAGCGCTCCTGCGCACGACGGCGGGCGGCCGCTCGCTCCTGCTGGATGTGCTGCTCAGTAGCCACCTGGAAACGCCGCTTCATCTCAGGGTTGTTATCAAGCTCGACATGCAGGAAGTCACGCTCCACATGCGAAATCTCCTGAAGAGACTGCACCGCCTCCTCGATGATGATGGCGGCTTCCTCTTCAGCGGCTGCGCGGCGCGCTTCAAGGCTTTCGGTGAATGCACGTTTCTCCACGTCAAAGGCTTCGCGCTCACTGTCCAGGGCTGCACGTTCGTCAGCCAGCTGTTCACGCTCACGTTTCGCTTCGTCACGTGCCTCGCTACGGATCGTTTCAGCCTCACGCTGCGCTTCACTACGTGTGTTCTCAGCGTCCTGCGTGGCCTCACTACGGACACTCTTCGCGTCTCGCTCCGCTTCCTTGCGTGCCTCGCTGCGGATGTTTTCAGCATCTTGCTCTGCACGCTTGAGCGTGGCCTCTGCGTTATGTTCGGCCTCCTCACGTGCCTTGCTGCGAACACTCTCGGCGTCACGCTCAGCATTCTTGCGTGCTTCGCTGCGGATCTGTTCGGCGTCCTGCTCCGCCTTCTCGCGTGTCTCGCTGAGTACGCGCTCAGCCACTACACGTGCCTGTGCTTCGGCATTCTCCAGTACGCCCTGTGCTGCTTCCTTGGCCGCTTGAGCCTGTTCGAGTTCTTTCGCTGCCTGTTCGCGGTCTTTCACTGCATCATCGACATCTCGCTGAGCAGAACGACGCTTAACCTCCACCTGGTCCTCACGGTTCGCGAGATCACGCTCCCGATCTTGCTGTTCCGCGTAGCGGTCAGGACTCAGTGACTCGTCGTGCCGTTCTGACACATCCAGCTCCACCGGGTAGCCGAGCGCGTACATGTGCTCACGGAGTCCGCGCTGCGCGTCGATGAACTTCTGGTTTCCGCTAATCTGTTTCCCCTTCTTGGGTCCAGACTTGTACCGCACTGACTCGTCCGTGTTGTACGCAATGCCGGGGCGGCAACGTAGCTTCGATGGATCTTTCGGGTCAGGGGAGAAGGTGTCAGCCTGGAACTGGATGTGCGGGGTTGACTCGTCGAAGTTCATATCCCCTCCGGCGACAGCTTCGATCCCTCCTGGTATGAAGTTCTCGGCGAGCCAACGCATTGACTCTTCGAGGTACTGCTTCGCCTCTTCGTAGTCGCGTGCTACCAGCCGTGCTCGTTTCACTTCACGGCCGTCCACGGTGCTGGTGTAGAAGTCGGGAACCTCCACACACATCGACTTCGGCAGATGCACAACGAACAATGACGTTTCAAAACTGTTCTTCTGCACGCGCACACCGTCCATCCGGGCGTCTTGGTAATCCAAGACTTCCTCGACGGACGTAGCGCGTCTGAACCCACCGTCTCCGTTGTTGACGAACGGGACGTTCAGATGAGCGTCCGCGACGACGATGTTGCTATTCATCGCGGCCTGGTGCATGAGGTCTCTCTGATCGAGTTCCCTCATGCACTCACGGAGGAGACTCTTGCGGTCTCCCCGTGTCGTGTCTCCGCCGCAGCGGTCGCGGCGGAGGTGCTTCAAGTTGAACGCCGCGCGTCCAACTTTCGCAGTTGATGTCTTCGACATAACAGTCTTCTTTCTGTAGATGTTGGTGCGCACTCGGAGCCTCTCGCTTCGCTACTCCAAGTGCGCACCAACATGGCGAGCTTCAATTTCCTGGGTCCCCTAAGAATCGTTCGGGTCCCTTGCGTTGCCGTCCCAAACGATTCTACCCCAGAAAATTGAAGCTCTTTAGCCCCCTAAAGACCTCAGTCCAGCCACCTCGCAAGCTCGGATAACTGAGGTCTCACGGGGGCGCCTGCAGCGGGCAATAGCGAAGCGGTCAAAACCTCCCTATTCGGTCGGTTCTGCCGCGCTTCGCCTTGTGTGAAAGGGCTACGTGACCTGCGAAGATGCGCTGTGGCGATCTCCGCAGGCCCCGTAGCATGCATGGTCTGCGCAGCGCTTTTCGCGCTGCTTGGCAAAGCCTTTCACCCTTATAACCAGTGCAATATTCATTGCACTGGTATGTCACCGTCGCTCGCATGACACGCTTTTCGCGGTCATTTTGAGACGCCGCTATGTAAGCGGTGCATTTTCCCTGCTCACACAGTGAAAATAGGACTTTTCAAAAAAGTCCCGGCGTCGCACCCCCTTATACTTGGTTTTCGCTTTTTGGCTCAAACCAGCCTGGCGTCGCAACATAAGCGATGTGTTTATACACTGTGACCAGCGATAACACCGCTTCTATACCGATGTACCGGCGTCGCACCCCCTTATACTGGTTTTCACTTTTCGACAGTGAAAAACGGTTGTGACACATGGAAACCGCCATCGCTGCTGCTCAGACGGTAAAAAATCGGTTCGTAACCGGTTGCCACCGGCAGTAACCGGATGAAAAACATAATTCACGAAATATCTTCTTGAGACCGTGTACGGAACCGTCGCTGCAGTCCTGCAGCACGGCCACGGCAGTGGCTCTGGGCACGACAAAACCCCGCCACGAGGACGGGGTTTCGACGGGGGAGTAACCGCTACAGTGGTACACTCTTTGCGCTCAGACTGTACGGCCACACGGGGTTCGGCCGTACAGTTTTAAGCCTGATTCTGTACAGACTCGCCGGAGTTATCCGGCTCGCTGGACGCTCCGCTGTCGGTGTCAGACGGCTTCTCACCGTCAGGCTGGACGGGCTTGGCAGGCTTGTCTTTGCCCTCCGTAGGCGGCTCGTCGCCGTCGAGGTTCACCTTAAACTCTTTGGCGTACTCGCGCATTTGCGCGGCACGCTCTTTGGCTGCTTTGTGTTCACGGCGCAGCCGGTTTAATTCCTCCTTGATGCGCTCCTCTTCGCGCAGCGCGGCTTCAAAATCTTGTCGAAAAGACATGGTTTTTCTCCTAGGTTGAAGGTCTATCTGTAGGGCTAAGTCACCCACACGCGGAGTTCCACGCGTGCGCTTGATCTTTCTCCATTACGTTGCACCTCCCAGCACTGCAAGCAGCTGCTGACGCTGCTCCTCGCTAAAGGAGGGAGCGGCCGCGACAATCTTGGCGACGACAGCGTCGTCCGTAAGGGAGCCGTGAACGAAATTGCCGGTACTGGCGATGAAAGCATCCAGGTCTGCACGGCGGTATTGGACCGACCAGCCATCCTTAATGAAAGCCGGCTCCTGGCCGTTAGTACGGCGCTTCTCTAGCGTGCGAGGGCTGCAGTGAAGGTACTGCGCTGCTTCCTTGGTGGTGAAGAGTTCTTGATCGGGCGAAAAAGTTGAAGGCATGACGAAACCTCAAAGATTGAAGGTTCCCGCACTTTTCGCCCGGCACGTGCCCGTGTGTTATCCGGCAAGCTATCCCGCTTGCCCGAGGTGGGGAGACACCTACAGCAGCTGCACATCTCCATCCTGCTTCTAACAACTGCAGCTGGTCAGTCTCAGCAGGTGGGTTGGGGACTATCTACGCCTTGCTCGGGCCACCCCACGGCCCGGAAGGTGGGATTGAACACTATGTTCGACGCTTATTTTACCCTACGTAGCACACTGAGACAAGGGTCTCGTGAGAGCAGATGCGTCACAAAGCATAGGGGGTCCGCGAATTTGAAGCGTGCCTCTGCAGTACGGCTGTCGAGTGTTCGTTTCGTGGTTTCGTAAATTACGAAGCAAACTACGAAAAAACTACGAAACGCTTGACCTGCGGTTTCGCAGAACTACGAAAATCGAAAAACCAAATTACGAAACACGCTAAAAGGCTGTGACCTGCACAGATAGGTGTGTTTACGTACATGTTTCGTAGTTTTGCGTATTTTTACCCCAACTCTTTCAAGATAGAGAGACATAGACACTTTCAGTGACGTAGCTCACAGTGGTAATGCAACCACGCTCCACAATCGCTAGAGCGCGCCTTTGTGTGACCTGTAACACGGTGTTGCGGGTACATGTTTCTTGGTTTCGTAAATTACGAAGCAAACTACGAAAAAACTACGAAACGCTTGACCTGCGGTTTCGCAGAACTACGAAAATCGAAAAACCAAATTACGAAACACGCTAAAAGGCTGTGACCTGCACAGATAGGTGTGTTTACGTACATGTTTCGTAGTTTTGCGTATTTTTACCCCAACTCTTTCAAGATAGAGAGACATAGACACTTTCAGTGACATAGCTCACAGCGGTAATGCAACCACGCTCCATAGGTGTGAAGCCACGGAGTGGCAACATAGACATGCGGTCACGATGTGACACAGCGCACAAAAAGAAGCAAGGTGTCTCTCTCTATATAGATTTTCTTCAAAAAGATGAAAAATAACGAAATGAAATGTATTTGTACTGGTCAGAGTATGTTTTTGCGTTTCGTAATTTGCTTCGTAACTTTTCTACGTTTACGAAACACCCTTGAAAAACGCCCCTTGACCTGCGGTAACGTGTTTCGTTATTTTGTGCGTAATTTTGCACTGACGGCAACAGACACCCTGCCATGCTCTCTCCGTGCGATCTCGTGAGGTTCGCTATCGTACCCACAAGCCATGTTCATTTAAATCGGAGCTTCTCCGGACGCTCGTCGTGGCTCTGGCCGCCACCCATAGCCCGGAGGAGCTCAACCTCGTGCTCGTTGATTTCAAGGGTGGCGCAACCTTCCTAGGGTGTGAGGAGCTGCCGCATACCTCCGCCGTGATTACCAACCTGGAGGAAGAATCGACCCTGGTGGAGCGCATGTATGATGCCATCTCCGGCGAGATGAACCGCCGCCAGGAGCTGCTGCGCAAGGCAGGCAATTTTGCGAACGTGGGCGAGTTCAATGCCTCGGCTGCTGCGGTGGCCGAGCACGGACCGCTGCCGGCGTTGGTCATCGTGGTGGATGAGTTCTCGGAGCTCTTAGGACAGCACCCGGACTTCGCCGAGCTCTTCGTCGCGGTGGGAAGGCTTGGCCGCTCGCTCCATGTGCACCTGCTGCTGGCCTCCCAGCGCTTGGAGGAAGGGCGCTTGCGGGGATTGGATTCGCACCTGTCCTACCGCATCGGGTTGAAGACCTTCTCCGCGGGAGAGTCCCGCCAAGTTCTCGGCGTGGTCGATGCCTATCATCTCCCCGCCCAGCCGGGAGCCGGCTACCTCAAGACGGATGCCGATGCCCCTACTCGCTTCCACGCCTCCTATGTGTCTGGCCCGGTCACGCGCCGGGTAGCGCCTGATGATTCTGAAATGAATGCGCGGCACGCCGCGCGCGTGGAGCTTTTCACAGGGCAGCGCGCGGTGGAAGAAGAGCCCGGCTTTGCAGAACTCGTAGATTCCTCGAGCACGCTCCTGGACACCGTGGTGGCCGCTGCCCGGGATGAGGCTGCTCGGCGTGGCCAGTCGGCGCGAAGAATCTGGCTGCCTCCCCTGCCGCCCGTGGTGGAGCTGTCCAGCGTTGCTTCCTTGCGGGAAGATTCTCCCGGCGCGGGCGGAGAGTTGCGCGCCGAGGTGGGGCTTATTGACCGCCCCTACCACCAGCGCCAAGACCCGCTCACCGTGGATTTTAAAGCGGGAGGTGGGCACCTGGCGTTGTGCGGTGGACCGCAGTCGGGTAAGTCGATGGCGCTGCGCAGTATCGCCTCCGGTCTGGCGCTGCGGCATTCACCGGGACAGGTGCGTTTCTATGTCATTGACCTGGGCGGCGGACAGCTGCGGGTCCTGGACCGGCTGCCCCACGTGGCCGGGGTGGCCGGCCGTGAGGAGCCGGAGAAAATCCGTCGCATCGTTGATGAAGTCGCCGGTCTCGTGCGCCGCCCGGAGCCCCGCCACACCTTCCTCATCGTGGACGGCTGGCACCACATCGGCACCTCCGGCGCGGATTTTGAGGACCTTGCTGAGCCGATCACCCAGCTGGTGGCCGACGGCGCCTCCGCCCGCGTCCACGTCTTGATCGCTGCAGCGCGGTGGACGAGCCTGCGACCGTCTATTCGGGATCTCATCGCGGCCCGTATCGAGCTGCGGCTGGGCGAAGCAATGGACTCACTCATCGACCGCAAGGCGCAGCAGAAGCTCCCGGCAACGCCCGGACGGGGAATCACACTGGCAGGGGAAAACCTGCTTTTTGCCGTAACGTCCCCGCAAGACATCGCCCACATCTGCGGTGTGCATGCTGGTGCCGAACCGGTTCCACCGCTGAAGATGCTGCCCGCCCTTCTCACCGAGTTGCCCGTGCCAGATGACGGCTCGCCACCGGACGGGGTGGCCTGGGGAATCGGCGGGCCGGACCTCGAAGTCCTTAGCTGGGATCCAGCCGCGCAGCCGCACCTGGTGTGCATTGGCTCCCAAGGCTCCGGAAAGTCGAGCTTCCTCAGTGTAATCCTGGCCGGAATTAGCCACCTGGGCAGGGAAGCCGCCCGCCTCGTGGTCATCGATGAGCGCCGTGCACATTTGGGGACGTTGGATGAGGACATGGTGGCGGCGTATGGGGCGTCGGCAAGCGCGGCCACCCAAGCCATCCTCGATACCGTGCGCACCTTGGAACAGCGCCTTCCCGGCCCCGAGGTCACCCCCGCCCAGCTCGCAGCGCGCAGCTGGTGGGAGGGGCCGGACATCTACCTGGTTATCGACGACCTCGACCTAGTCAGCGACATTGCCCTGGCGCCACTGCTCGAGCTCCTCCCGCACGCCCGCGATGTGGGGCTGCACCTGGTGCTTGCGCGCAAAGCCGGCGGCATCGGGCGCGCGATGTTTGGGCAGTTCCTCTCTGCGGTGCGGGACCTGCAGCCGGCGCTGCTGCTTCTCGACGCCGACCGCGACGAAGGCACCATCTTCGGCATCAAGCCAACAGCGCTGCCGCCAGGCCGCGGCCAATGGGTCCTGCGCGGCATATCTCAGGGCTTGGCGCAGGTGTATGTGCCGAGCGCCGATAGTTCACACAACCCACCACAGACCACAGGCAACAAAGGAGACAACCAATGACCGCGACGCACGCACTGCGAACCCCGACAACCGCGCCAGAGACCACGCTAGTTATCACGGTGCTCGATGCCGCCACGATTTATGAAGGCCCGGAAACGATTTATCGCTATGACCTGCCCGGCACAGGAATCGCCGAGGGGTGGGCGCTGGAGGCCGTCCTTGACCAGGCAGAAAAAGTCTGTGGGGCGGAATGGCCGGATGTCAGCGTTGAGGTGGTGGCGGATCCATCCGGAACGGATGTCAGTGTCGAAGCCGTGAGTATTCTGCGCCGTCAGCTCGCTGGCGCGGGTGCGACCGTGCAGGAACCAGAACCATCGCCGCCGCCGGCACCGGTTGCGGTCAGCGCATCACAGGCTGCTTCCCGCTTGGCGGTGGGGGAGCGCCAGTACGAATATGACGGTGCGAAGGAGATAACTGCTGAGCGGCCTCGGGCAGCTCGCCGTTTGCGCTCCCATCGCGCAGTGCAATCCCGTTGGACGGCGCTATTGGGAGGCGTCGATCCCTTCTACATCGCGATAGCGGTCATGGTGGTTGTCGTCGCCGGGGTGTCCTGGTGGGCGGTGGGGCGCAAGGATGCGGCCGTGGCGGCGTCGACTTCCGAACAGGTGGATGAGAATACGTCTGTGGCTGCCGGCGCGCCGGGTACGGCTGCAGCACCCGGTGGGGATGAGCGTCCTAGGGGTGCCGCAACGGAGGCGGAGTCCGAGGGATCCGGCAGCACGCAGCTGCGCCCTGGCCAGCAGGCCATCGAGGTGGAAGGGATGTCCCTGGTACTCCCGCAGGGATTCCGCACCAGCGTGGAGGACGGGCTTGTCACTGCGGCCGGCGAAGACCCCAATTTGCGCATCCTTTTGGCAGCCGATCCGCTCTTCAACGTTCCCGTCGACGTCCTCTTCGCCGAGATTAAAGGACAGATCGACTCCGATCCCGCCCTCCGTGATCCGGTCGAGGAATCTGGGCGGCTGACGTATACCGAGGACCCTGGAGACGGTTCGCAGGTGACGTGGATGATGTGGGAAGACAAGGGCCATCAGATGTCCGTGGGGTGCCACACCAAGTTTGAACCCAACGTGGTGCAGAAAGCCGCCTGCCGGATGGCTGCGGAATCTCTGGTCAAAAAGGAGTAGGAGGGAGCACGCCGCGAAGCTAAAAGATTTTTGAACGCGGCGGGAACCGATGAGCCACTAGCTCAGTCCAATAAGGGTGAGAAGGACACAGGGTGCTTCTCGGGGGGGAAAGAAACACACACCAAGCCCTTGGAAAAGGGATATACCCCAGGTAGGGAACAAGACAGAAAGAGAAGAACATGACTCAAACGTTCCGCACAGAAGCCGACGTAATGGTGGCCACCGCCGGCCGCGTCGACTCCACCAATGACGAGGTACAGGGTGAGCTCACCCGTCTGCAGGGTGTTGTGGATTCCGTTCGCGGCAGCTGGGCAGGCCGCGCGCAGGTTTCCTTTGACAACCTGATGCAGCGCTACAACTCCTCCGCGCAGCAGCTGCGTGAAGCGCTGACCGCCATCAGCGAAAACATCAGGGATAATGCCCGCAACTTCGACACGGTTGAGGCGGATAACGCCCAGTCCTTCGAGAACGTTGGCGGCGCGGGACTGGCCTTGTAGCGCTAGCTGCGTTCACTGACTACAGCACACGTTGAATTACACACGAGCACACAGAAGATAAGGAACACGCAATGTCTGGAATCAAGTATCAGTTCGGCGCCATCGCCGGCGCCGCAGCCGACATCAACTCCACCTCCGGTCGCATCAATGGACTTCTCGGTGACCTGAAGGCCACCCTGCAGCCGATGGTATCGACCTGGGAGGGAGATTCCGCTGCGGCATATAACGCGGCGCAAGCTAAGTGGGATAAGGCGGCCGCCGAGCTCAACACGGTGCTGGCGACCATCTCCACCACGGTCTCCCAGGGCAACGACAACATGAGTGACGTCAACCGTCGCGCTGCCGCCAGCTGGGGATAAACCGACCCGGCTGCGAGTCTTGAACTGGGTGGGTGAGCTTTTTCTTTAACGCCATTCACCACCATGAGTGATGAGCGGTAGGTAGGAAGGCGCGGAGGCTAGGAAAGGAAGGCGCAGGGAATGGAAGGGCTGGACGCGCCGCCTTGACTCAGCTTCCACCGCCCGCCCAGTGAAAGGCGCCGGTATCGCTTCTCATCAACGTTTCTGTCTCTACCCCCACCCCGAATGAATTGAGGTGGAGGCGTTGGTGAGGGGCGATATCGGCGTTTTGGGTTTTCAAACTGCTGCGTACTAAAGTGAAACACCTATGTGTCCGCACCCCGTCGTTAGTGGGTGCGCGCGGGCTGCAGGTCTCCACCGGCCGCTGTATGTACCGCGTCAAGGCTTACATAGCGATGGCCGGCAGTTCCGAGACAGACTTTCAAGGAGTCATTTTGTCTACTTTCCACCCGAAGAGCGGTGACATCACCCGCAAGTGGTACGTCATCGACGCTACCGACGTGGTTCTGGGCAAGCTCGCTTCCACCGTGGCTGACATGCTGCGCGGCAAGCACAAGCCCCAGTACGCACCGAACGTTGATTGCGGCGACCACATCATCATCCTGAATGCGGACAAGATCCACATTTCTTCCAACAAGCGCGAGCGCGAGATGCGCTACCGCCACTCCGGTTACCCGGGCGGCCTGAAGTCCATGACCCTTGGTCAGTCCCTGGACGCCAACCCGGTCCGCGTTATCGAGGAAGCTGTGAAGGGCATGATGCCGCACAACAAGCTTTCTAACGCCTCCATCAAGAAGCTGCACGTTTTCGTGGGCGAGGAGCACCCGTACGCCGGCCAGAAGCCGGAAACCTTTGAGTTTAAGCAGGTGGCACAGTAATGACCGAGCAGAACATCGACAACAATGTAGCCGACGCTGCCGACATCGCTGCAGCAACCGCCGCTACCGAGGAGTTCACCAACACCATCGGTGATTCCCTGGCAACCGATACCGAGGCTGAGGTTGAGACCGCTGCCCCGGCTATCCACGAGGGCCCGATCCAGACCGTTGGTCGCCGTAAGCGCGCCATCGCTCGTGTTCGCCTCGTTGCTGGTTCCGGAAACATCTCCGTCAACGGCCGTGCCTTTGACGAGTACTTCCCGAACAAGCTGCACCAGCAGGACATCCTGCAGCCGCTGACCATCCTTGAGCGCGATGGCCAGTTCGACATTAAGGTCACCGTCAACGGTGGTGGCCCGACCGGCCAGGCCGGCGCTCTGCGTCTGGCTATCGCCCGCGCACTGAACGTCTACAACCCGGCTGACCGCCCGGCCCTCAAGAAGGCCGGCCTGCTCACCCGTGACGCTCGTGCCGTGGAGCGCAAGAAGGCTGGTCTGCACAAGGCACGTCGTGCCCCGCAGTACTCCAAGCGTTAATCTTCGCGCACTGCATTTTCGAAAGCCGCTGCTTCCCTTGTATGGAGGCGGCGGCTTTCGCTATGTGTAGGGCCTGCACAACGTGAAGCCGCGAGTCATAGACAGACATCGTTGGTGGCCCGATCTGCGGAAGCTATGGGGTAGCAGGCATAATGAACAACTATGACTCGACTTTTTGGAACCGATGGAGTTCGCGGCCTAGCGAACAAGAAGCTCACTCCGATCCTGGCCTTGCGCTTGGGACAGGCGGCGGCGGAGGTATTGACCTCGGACCGCGAGTCCTATGAGCGTCGACCGCTCGCGATTATCGGGCGCGATCCGCGCGTGTCGGGTGAGATGCTGGATGCGGCGATTGCATCGGGCTTAGCATCGCGTGGCGTCGACGTCGTACGCGTCGGCGTGCTGCCCACCCCGGCTATCGCGTTCCTCACCGATGACTTTGGGGCAGATCTCGGCGTGATGATCTCCGCCTCCCATAACCCGATGCCGGACAATGGCATCAAGTTCTTCTCCGCGGGCGGTAAGAAGCTGCCTGATGAGGTGGAGGATCGCATCCAGGCTGCCATGGGAAGCCTCACCGAAGACGGACCTACTGCGACCAAGATTGGTCGCATCATTTCGGAGGCCCCCGATGGCCGCGAGCGCTACCTCAAGCACTTGGCCGAGGTCGTGACCACGGATCTGAGCGGCATCAAGGTTGTCGTCGATACCGCTAATGGTGCTGCCTCCAAGGTGGCACCGCAGGCCTACGAGGCTGCGGGTGCTGAGGTCATTGCCATTCACAACAAGCCTAATGCTTTCAACATCAACGAGGACTGCGGTTCGACGCATATTGAGAAGACCCAGGAGGCCGTCGTCGAGCACGGCGCCGATCTGGGCTTGGCTCACGACGGCGACGCTGACCGTTGCTTGGCCGTGGATGCCGAGGGCAACGTTGTTGACGGCGACCAGATCATGGCGATCCTCGCCGTGGGCATGAAGGAAGACAACGATCTCCGCTTCAACACCTTGGTGGCTACCGTGATGTCGAACCTGGGCCTGAAGCTGGCCATGCAGGAACAGGGCATCGAGGTCAAGGAAACCGCCGTGGGTGACCGTTACGTGTTGGAGGAGCTCAACCGTGGCGATTACTCCCTGGGCGGCGAGCAGTCCGGCCACGTGGTGTTGCCGGATGACTGCACCACTGGTGATGGCACGCTGACCGGCCTGTCCATTATGGCGCGCATGGCGAAGTCCGGGAAGTCCATCAAGGAGCTGGCTTCCGTGATGACGGTATTGCCGCAGGTGCTCATTAACGTGCCGGTTTCCGATAAGGCCGTCATTCTTAAGGCTCCTGAGGTCAAAGAAGCTATCGCTGCCGCCGAGTCGGAGCTTGGAAACACAGGCCGCGTTCTGTTGCGCCCGTCCGGCACGGAGGAGCTCTTCCGCGTCATGGTGGAGGCTGCTGAAGAAGAGCAGGCGCGCAAGGTGGCGGGCAAGCTCGCTGCGGTTGTTGCTGCAGTCTAGTTCTACGCACCCACGCTAAACCCCGGGCCATGTGGCCTGGGGTTTCGTGTTTTGTGGGTGATGGGGGAACCGGAGGGGAGGTTTCTCAGTCCAATAAGGGCAGGAATCACTGTTTGTTGTGGACGAGAAGGAGGGCGCTCATGCCCGACGTATTTTTTGATGAGGACGAAGCCACGCGGCTTCTCGACGCCGTCGTGGACCAAACCCGCGCCCAAAGTGACGCGCATCGTGGGGACAGACCGAACTTTCCCGCGTCATCCGCGGGCAGGGACTTCGGCGGGCATGGGGCGCAGATTCAGGCGTTGCTGAGCCAGCTGCATGAGCGCGGAGCGTGGCGGTTGGACAACATATCGGCCACAGCGGATGCTGCACGCGCACAGCTGCGTGCTTTCGGGGAGATCGACCGTGGTCTTTCTGGCCAGCTTGGTGAGCAGGAAGCGGGGATGAACTGATGTCCACGATGGTCAAGTCACTTCTAGGTGATTATTCACAGGCGGTGTCCCAGTTCCAGGCCGCTAGCCTAGGAGGTTACTCCGGACCCAGCACACCTATTGGTCTGCTGGGGGACATGGTGGGCTCGGTCGATGGGATAAAAACGGATGACCTGGTTAGCAGTACCGCATCGGCGATGGGCGCTCGGCGCCCGCGGCGTGGCGGCAATGGTTTACGGGATTTCCTTTTAGGGACGGTCCTATCGCTTGCCGGGGGAGCGCTCATGGATCACCTGCGCGGCGTGCAGGATGACTTTGAGAAGGAAAGGGAGGAAGCCGATGACCTAGTGGAATCCGCGCAGCAGTGCTCGGAGGCCATTGAGGATGTGGTCGATGTTTCCGATTCTGCGGTGGCAGAGCTCATCTCCGCGGTCATTCCTCTGCTCAATATCCTGACGATGCTATTGCAGCGGCACCCTCTGGGGAAGGCCATCGTCCCGGTGATTTCGAGCATTGGTGGGGACCTGATCGATCAGACGAATGACACTATTACGCAGACCTGCCGGGACCGCGATACTGCCATCGAGAATTGCTATGGCGAGTTTGAGAGGCGTTGTTCTGAGGTGTGTGAGCGCGAGCTCCCAGAGACCCCGCCGGAACCCGAATGTGGCTGCGAGGACAAACCGAAGCAGTGTGCGCAACCTGCGCCTGAGCCTTGTGCGCCGACGAAGCCAGCCCAGTCCACTGAACCTGCTGTGCCAGCGCAGCCTTCTCCCGCACCGGCTCCTTCCACACCTGCCCCGCCGCAGCAACCGGTTGAGCAGGGGGTTGAACAGCCGGTAGCGCCACAGGAGGAGCCGGCGCCGACTCGTCCCGCTGCGGCACCGGAAAAAGAGTGCCCACCGGATGAAGAGAAGCCACAGCCTACGAAACCGAGCCAGCCTCCAAGCGCATCAACTGAGGCGGTAGCGCAGCCTAAGCCGGAATCCACTGCGTCAGAAGCGCAGCATACACCGTGCGGCTGCCATGCGGAGAAAGAAGCGCAGTCCTGCGGTTGCAGTGAGCAGCAACGTGAAATAGAAACCACGAAGCCAGCCGATGCAGGGGTGGAGAGTCCCACCGAACCCGTGCAACAGGAGGTGATTGACTGCCCGGCGGATATGGAGCCGGTGGCTGAGGAGAAGGAATGCACTGAGGAACCGGCAGAAGGTGAAGACTGTGAGACGCCAGAGCAGCCACCAGTTGCGGAGCCGGGTGAGTGCAAGCCTGAAGAATCCTGCTGCGGAAGCTTGGGAATCCTCGGCGTAGGGGTCGCCATCCTGGGGCTGGGCCTCTTGGCCGAGGCGGCTGTGGACTTCATCGAAAACCTGCCGGAGCCAGAACCTGTACCGGAGCCGGTGCCTGAGCCAGAGCCCTGTTCGCCGCCTGCGCCGGAACCTGCTCCTGACAATGGTGTTACGCCGCCACCGCCGGAGCTGAACAACGTCCCGGAGCCAGAAGCACCGCCGGAGAAGCTCGCACACATGCAAGCAGCGGAAGCACCGGTGCCAGCACCGGATCCTGCGCCAGCACCCGCACCCGAGCCAGCGCCAGGGCCAGCTCCCGCAACTGAGGCCGCACCAGACATAGCGCCGCAAGAAAGCTCAGAGACATCGTCTGTACACGCACGAAAGGCAGGGCAGTGGTAATGCCGCACAATGATTTTGATGAGTTCGCGCGCGGATTCCGCGAGCGCACAGCAGCACGGCTACTGGAATTTGAGAAAGCCATGGCTAAGGCACAGGATGAGCTGGAAAAATCTGCGCAGCGCGCGGCCCAAACCCAAGTGCACCCGGGCCCACAGAGGCGAAGCCCAGCCGCCACGGGTGTAGGGCACGGCCAAAGCCAGGGGCAGGGGCGGGGCCGCCCGCGCGGTCAAGTGCAATCGGTGCTCAGGCGCGGGTGACACGGAAACCGGGAAACTCCTCTGTGCGCCAGCAGTCTTAGGTGCTACCGTGGCGTGAGTAGCCGCCGCACGTATCAACCAGGGTTCGGAGGGAAAGACCGCATGACAGTTCCTTGGCTTTATGACGTCTTGTGGGGCGTTCTTCCCATGCTGTACCTCTTGGTGGCTTTTGTTGTGCTTGGCATTGAGATTAAATACGACAGAGAAATGGCCCACATAAAACTGTGGACGGCCGCTCAGTTGCTTCTGCCGGGCATCGCACTTATCGCTTGGCTTTTCATTGAGGTTCCTCGGTTAAAACGACTAAAGCAGGACGAATAAACGATCGTCCTGCTTTAGTCGGAGCACATGTGCGCCTTGCGGTGCTAGCTCGTCGAAACCTCTCCTGTCGTGCTAGAAACCGGCGCGTTTGGTGAGGTCTTCGCCGACGAAGCTCTCGACGCCTTTGGCGGAGGCGTCGGCAGCCGCAAAGTCGTCGTACTTGGATTCGCCAGCGAGGGTGGACAGGAAGAAGCCAGTGACAAGGCCGCGGGCAGTTTCGACTGCGGAACCTTGGAAGAAGCCGGAGCCAAGCGCCAACTTGAAGAGCTTGTCCTCGCTGAAGCCGGACTGCGTGCCCTTAGCAATTTCGCGGTAAGCCACCGGACCGCCCCAGGCGTTGGCCAGCTTCGCGGGGTTTCCCGCGCGGAAGATATCATCTTGGCCCGCGCCAATAACGAGGCCGCGTGCCTTCACGGTGTGTGCGGCCTGAACCGCGGACGGGGAAGTATCGGCAGGGTAGAGGGCCGCGACGGCGCGGACCTTCGGGGTATCCACGGCAGCCAGGGTAGCCACGCCGCCGCCCATGCCGTGGCCAAAGACACCCAGCTTGGAAGCGGAGACCGAAATCTTGCCAGCGCCCAGCCTGACGCCGGCGGCAATCTGCAAGGCCGATTCGAGGTCGGCAGCCAAGTCGCGGTGTTTGGCAAAGACGCCCGTCTCCGTATCCGGAGCAACCACCACGATGCCCCAGCTGGCCAAGTGGCGCAGGGTGGCGTGGTAGTCCTTGATGCTCTTCGTCCAGTCGTGGGCAAACGCCACGGCGGGCAGGCCCTTGCCCTCAACCGGGGTGTACACCTTGCCCTCAAGCCCTGCATAAGACAGGTCTCCGACGAGGACGCGGTGCGGGCCGCGTTTAGACAACGTACCGAGATGCTTCTTCAAATTCGCAGACACGCTTTACAGAATAGAGGAAAGAATAAGCAAAGCGGTGAACAGTGCGGGAGATTAAGTAGGATCCTTGCGATTCGGCATGTTAAATCATGCTGTAAAATTTCGACCTATGTGTGGAATCGTTGGATACATTGGCCATAACACCGATGGCCGTGAGTACTTTGCCTTAGACGTTGTGCTGGAGGGCCTGCGTCGACTGGAGTATCGCGGCTATGACTCAGCAGGCGTCGCAATGTACGCCGATGGCAAGATCGGCTGGCGCAAGAAGGCCGGAAAGGTCGCTGCGCTGGAAGCCGAAATCGCTGCGCGTCCGCTGAAGGATTCCGTCCTAGGCATCGGGCACACCCGCTGGGCTACCCACGGTGGCCCGACCGATCTAAACGCCCACCCGCACGTGGTGGATGGCGGCAAGCTCGCCGTCGTTCACAACGGCATCATCGAGAACTTCGCCGAGCTCAAGACCGAGCTAGAGGCCAAGGGCCACAACTTCGTGTCCGAGACCGACACCGAAGTCGCCGCCACCCTCCTGGCGGATGTGTTCCACAACGAGGCCGGCGGTGACCTCACCAAGGCCATGCAGCTGACCGGCAAGCGCCTGGAAGGCGCGTTTACCCTTTTGGCTATCCACGCCGAGCAGGCAGACCGCATCGTGGCTGCGCGCCGCGATTCGCCGCTAGTTATCGGCCTGGGTGACGGGGAGAACTTCCTGGGTTCGGATGTCTCTGGCTTCATCGACTACACCAAGTCCGCCGTCGAGATGGACAACGATCAGGTCGTCACCATCACCGCGGATGATGTCGAGATCACCGACTATGAGGGCAACCCCGCCCAGGGCAAGCCCTTCGAGATTAAGTGGGATGCCGCCGCGGCCGAAAAGGGCGGCTTCAACTCCTTCATGGAGAAGGAAATCCACGACCAGCCGGCAGCCGTGCGCGATACGCTGCTGGGCCGCCTCGATGAGACCGGCAACCTGATCCTCGATGAGATTCGCATCGAGGAGTCGGTGCTCAAGTCCATCGACAAGATCATCGTCATCGCCTGCGGCACCGCCGCCTACGCAGGACATGTCGCGCGCTACGCCATCGAGCACTGGTGCCGCATCCCGTGCGAGGTGGAGCTGGCACACGAGTTCCGCTACCGCGATCCGATCGTCAACGAAAAGACCTTGGTTGTGGCCCTGTCCCAGTCGGGCGAGACCATGGATACCCTCATGGCCGTGCGCCACGCCCGCCAGCAGGGTGCCAAGGTAATCGCCATCTGCAACACCCAGGGTTCCTCCATCCCGCGCGAGTCCGACGCTGCCCTCTACACCCACGCCGGCCCGGAGATCGCTGTGGCCTCCACCAAGGCCTTCCTGGCGCAGATCACCGCGACCTACCTGCTGGGCCTCTACCTGGCTCGCCTGCGCGGCAACATGTTCTCCGATGAGGTCAACTCCGTCCTCGAGGATCTGCGTGATATGCCGGATAAGGTTCAGGCAATCATCGACAACGAGCAGCAGGTCTACGACCTGTCCAACGCCATGGAGAACGCCAAGTCGGTGCTCTTCCTGGGCCGTCACGTCGGCTTCCCCGTCGCGCTGGAGGGCGCGCTCAAGCTCAAGGAGATCGCCTACCTGCACGCTGAGGGCTTCGCCGCCGGCGAGCTCAAGCACGGCCCCATCGCGCTCATCGAAGAGGGCCAGCCGGTCTTCGTCATCGTGCCTTCCCCGCGCGGCCGGGATTCCCTGCATTCCAAGGTCGTCTCCAACATCCAGGAGATCCGCGCCCGCGGCGCCATCACCATCGTCATCGCGGAAGAGGGCGACGAGGCCGTCGAGGCCTACGCCAACCACATCATCCGCATCCCGAAGGCGCCGACGCTTATGCAGCCTCTGCTTGCCACCGTGCCGCTGCAGATTTTCGCCTGCGGTGTAGCCACCGCCAAGGGCTACGACGTGGACCAGCCGCGCAACCTGGCGAAGTCGGTGACCGTCGAATAGCGCCGCACCCTTAAGTGGCACAATGGTGGGCATGTTGAAAACCACCGTTGACCTCAACGCTATTGCCCACAATGTCGCTCGCGTGAAGGAGGCGGTGGCCCCGGCCCGCCTCATGTGCGTGGTCAAGGCGGATGCCTATGGCCACGGCATCGAGCGTTGCGCCCCGGTCATGGCGAAGGCGGGAGCGGACGCCTTCGGGGTGGCCACGCTGGCCGAGGCCGTGGCGCTGCGGAAGGTCATTGACACCCTTCCCATTGCCGCCTGGCTGTGGGAGCCGACGGAGGACCTCGCCCCGGCCCTAGCCGCCGGAATCCAGATCGGCATCCCTTCTTTGGCGCACGCGCAGGCGCTCATCGCCGCCACTGATGCGCCCACCGAGGTCTTCGTGATGGTGGAGACGGGGATGCACCGCTCGGGCGTCGACAAGCACGCGTGGGAGGAGACCTTCCGCCTGCTTGCCGACGCCCCCCACATCACCGTCCTGGGCCTCATGTCCCACTTTGCTTGTGCGGACGAGCCGGAGCACCCGCACAATGATCATCAGGAATCGGAGTTCCGCCAGGCCCTAGCGCTTGCCCGTGAGGTCGGGCTTGAGTGCCCGCTGAACCACCTAGCCAACTCGCCCGCGGCCTTGACCCGCCCCTCGGCGCGCTTCGAGCAGGTGCGCGTCGGGCTGGTCCTGTATGGGCTCGAACCGGTGGCCGGGCGCGACCATGAGCTGAAGCCCGCCATGACGTGGGAAGCGTCCGTCGTCGCGGTGAAGCCGATTTCGGCGGGGGAGTCCACCTGCTACGGCCTGACCTGGACCGCAGATAGCGACCGTCAACTCGCCACCGTCAGCGTGGGCTATGCCGATGGCCTGCCGCGAGCCTTTCAAGGGGCGCTGCAGGTAGGGATCGGCGGCGAGCTCTACCCGCAGGTGGGCAGGGTCTGTATGGACCAAATTGTCGTCGACCTTGGGGCCAATCCCCACGGTGTGCGCGCCGGGGAGACAGCCGTTATCTTTGGCCGTGGCGGCATGAGCGCTACCGAACTGGCCGAGGCAGCCGGGACCATCAACTACGAAATACTGTGCCGCCCCACCGGGCGCACCCAGCGCACATACCGCGAAGGAGCTAGCGATGCGCAGTGATTTTCCACACGAAGGACGCCGCGAGGCCGAAACGCCGGAGGATGCTCAGGCCTTCGGCGAGGAGCTGGGCGCGGCTTTAGAGGCCGGGGACCTGGTTATTCTTGATGGTCCCCTGGGCGCCGGGAAAACCACCTTCACGCAGGGTATTGCCCGCGGAATGCAGGTGAAGGGGCGGGTGACGTCGCCGACCTTCGTCATTGCACGCGAGCACCCCTCGCGCGTGGGCGGGCCGACGTTGGTGCACGTGGATGCCTACCGCCTCTTGGATCATTCAGAGGATCCGTTGGGGGAGCTGGACAGTCTAGACTTAGACACCGAAATAGAGGACGCCGTCGTCGTCGCCGAATGGGGCGGGGGCTTCATGGAGCGGCTATCTGACTCGTACCTCGCCGTTACAATCAACCGGGATTCGGACGATGACGTCCGCGTATTCACATGGAAATGGGTGAATTAACGTGCTGGCTTTCCTTGCTGAACAGCCCCTGCTCACGCTTTTTCTCATCATGGCGGTGGGATTAGCCGTCGGCAAGATCAATGTCTTCGGCATCTCGCTCGGCGCCGCCGCTGCGATGTTCGTGGCCTTAGGCTTGTCCGCGGCCAACCCGGACATCGTGGTCCCGGCGTTCGTGTATCAATTTGGTTTGGCCATCTTCGTGTATGTCATCGGCCTGAACTTCGGCCGTAGCTTCTTCCAAGATTTCCGCCGGCGTGGATGGAAGATGTCCATGGTGGTCATCGTCTTCTTCTTCGTGTTGGCGGGGCTGACCACCCTGGCGATGCGCATGTTTGATCTCGACCCGGCGATCAGCGTGGGCACGCTGGCGGGGTCGGTGAGCTCGACGCCTGGTATGGCCGCGGTCGTCGAAGCCTTGGGTGGCGATAGCACCCCGGTGGTGGGCTATTCCCTGGCCTACCCGGGCTGCATCATCGGAACCATTCTGGTTGCCGCGATTGGCGCCAAGGTGCTGCGCGTGAACCACATTGAGGACGCACGCGCCGAGGGCATGATCGCAGAACCGCTCGAGTGGCGGGCAGTGCGCCTGAACCGTGACTTCGACGCAACGGTGGGGGACCTCCAAGAGGTGACCGGCGAGCGCGTCATCGCCACCCGCCATGTCAACAACCCGCACGAGCACGACCTGGCCTACCCGGAGCTCCCGCTGCGCGCCGGCATGGAATTCCTACTCAACGGCACCGCGCCCGCGTTGGATAGCGCGATTTCCCAGTTGGGTGAGGAGATCCATATCAACCTCCACGAGGAGGATGGCCTGGTCTACCGGCGCCTGACCGTGTCCAGCCCACGTGTTGCGGGCTATCAGCTCAAGGATTTGGACACCGTGAAGGAAGGCTTCCTCATCGCGCGCGTGCGCCGCGGCGACTCCGACGTCGTGCCGAACGAAGAGACCGTCCTGAACTACTCGGATCGCGTGCGCGTCATCACCGCGCCGGGCAGGCTTGACGACGTCCGCCGTTTCCTCGGCGACTCCGAAGCCAAACTCGGCAACGTCGATTTGTTGCCCTTTGCCCTAGGCCTCTTCATCGGTCTGCTCTTCGGCGCTATCCCGATTCCGCTTCCGGGCGGCACCACGTTGTCCTTCGGTTTTGGTGGCGGCCCCATCGTCGTCGGCCTCATCTTGGGCGCGCTGGGCCGCTCGGGCCCAATTAACTGGCAGCTTCCATTCCACGCGAAGCAGACGATTTCCACGCTGGGTTTGACCTTGTTCTTGGCGGGCGTGGGTACGTCGGCAGGCGGCCAATTCCGGGATGCCTTGTCGGATCCGACCTCCCTGAAGTACATGGGCGTGGGCATTGTGCTGACGCTGGTGTCTGCCATCGGCATCGTTGCGGTGTCCATGCTGGCGCTGCGCCTCAAGTTTGATGAGTCGGTGGGCATCGCCGCCGGCATGACCACGAACCCGGCGATCATGGCCTACCTCAACCCGCAAACCGGTACTCAGCTGGCAGAGCGCGGCTATGCCACCGTGTACCCCACGGCGATGATCGGAAAGATTCTCATGTGCCAGGTCTTGGCCTTGATTATTGTTTGATGGTTGTCGCGTAGGATATCCCCGTACTGTTTATTCCCGCTACCCCCGCGTGAGGAGCTAAAACAACTTTATGAACAAGCTTGGTCAATTCATCACCACTGTCGTTATCGGCGGCTTCGCCGTATTCCTTGCCGCGCTCATCGTGCTGCCGATGGTCCGGCCAGCGCAGGCGGAGACGAAGGAGCCGTCGACCGTTGCCCAGTCCCTGAGCGCGTACCCGAAGAACCTGGACTTCGCCATGTTCATTCCGCAGGATGTGTACGGCCAGGAGTGGGGTGCGGTCGCCGCCGTCTGCCCGGGTGCCACCGAGGACCAGCTCAAGAAGGGCGGCGTGGAGACGAAGAACCTGAACATTGACTTCGCCGACGGGGCCGTGCCTGATGACGTGAACTACATCCTGCTGGCTTCGCAGACCGGTGAATTCAAGGCGGAGAAGCTCCCGCGCGCACAGGTGGACCTGTGTGATGGTCTGCTGCAGCAGCTGAAGTCGCCGGAAGCAGCCAAGCAGGACATCCCGCCGCTGCTGCCGTTCCAGCAGGGCCAGCCGCTGCAGTTTATTCGCGATACCCAGGATTACGTGGAGCAGATGGGTAAGAACAATCCCGACTACGTCGATACCGACTGGCACCTCGCAGGCTAATGAAGGTTCTTGCACTCGATACCGCCACCACGGACCTGGTGACGGGCATCGTTGATACCGACACCGGGGAGAGCATCGACTGCGTCATTAGCGGCACGCGCGCTCACAACGAGCAGCTCATCCCCGCTATCGAGGAGCTGCTTGCCGACGCCTCCCTGACCTACTCCGACTTCTCCGCCATCGTCGTCGGCACGGGGCCCGGACCGTTTACCGGCCTGCGCGTGGGCATGGCTACCGCTTCCGCTCTGGGGGTGGCTCTTCACCTGCCGGTGCATGGCGTGTGCACATTGGATGCCATTGCGCACGGGCGCACGGGGGAGTGGCTGGTGGCTATCGACGCCCGCCGCAAAGAGG
>NZ_KV799860.1:22201-146466 GCF_001810085.1 Corynebacterium sp. HMSC072A02
TGGTGGCTATCGACGCCCGCCGCAAAGAGGTCTACTGGGCCACCTACGCCGACGGTAAGCGTCTCAGCGGCCCGAACGTGTCGAAGCCGGAGGCCCTGGAACTGGGCGCCGCTGGGGTGTCGGGCGCGGATACCACGCGCCTGGTTTTCCCCGAGTCTATTGCCCCGCGCCTTCCGGAAGGTATCGCCGGCCTTCCCCGCGAGTGGGCTACCCCGCGCGCGGCGGGACTGGTTGCGTGCGCTGATCTTTCTGCCGAGCCCGCGCCGCTCGTCCCGCTGTACCTGCGGCGTCCCGATGCCGTGGAGCCGAAGGCGAAGCCGCGCTCGGCCGCTTTGGTCGGCGGCATCGGGGAAACACCGGCATCATGAGGCTGCGTCCGCTCGTGCTTGAGGACGCACCCCGCTGCGCCGAACTAGAAAAAGTACTCTTCCCCGGTGAAACTCCCTGGCCGGCGCGTGCCTTCGAGCAGGAAATCGCGGCGGGGCACACAACCTACTGGGCGGTTGACGCAAGCGTCAACCGCGATGACCACAACGACAACCGCGTGGGCCATAACGTCAACCGCGTGGGCCATAACGTCAACCGCGGCGAAGCTCTCGGCTACGCCGGCGTGGGGCGGATGGGGCCCGCGGCGTGGCCGGAATACGAGATCCGCACCATCGGCGTCGACCCCGCGGCCCAACGGCGCGGTATCGCGCGGCTGATGATGGACGCCATCGTCGAGCTTGCAGATTCCCACGATGCGCCCATCTTCCTTGAGGTTCGCGTGGGTAACGATCCGGCCATTCGCCTCTATGAGGCTTATGATTTTGTCATCAACGGCCTGCGCCGCAACTACTACCAGCCCTCCGGCGCGGACGCCCACACCATGTACCGACCACGAAAGAGTGAGAGATGTTAATCCTCGGCATCGAGTCCTCCTGCGACGAAACCGGCGTGGGAATCATCGAGCTGTCTGACAACGGCCACATGGAGATCCGCGCCGACGTCGTGGCCTCCTCCATGGAGCAGCACGCGCGCTTCGGCGGCGTGGTGCCGGAGATTGCCTCCCGCGCCCACCTTGAAGCGATGCCGCAGGTGATGAAGGCGGCGCTGGAGGAGGCGGGCGTCGAGAAGCCAGATGCGGTGGCCGCCACCGTGGGGCCGGGACTGGCCGGCGCGCTCCTCGTCGGGGCGTCGGCAGCCAAGGCCTTCGCCTCCGCGTGGGGCGTGCCCTTCTATGGCGTCAACCACCTCGGCGGGCACGTCGCGGTGGCCAACCTGGAGGGCGAGGAGCTGCCGCACTCGGTGGCCCTGCTCGTTTCCGGCGGCCACACCCAGCTGCTCGAGGTCGAAGCCGTGGGCAAACCCATGAAGGAACTGGGCACCACGCTTGACGACGCCGCCGGCGAAGCCTACGACAAAGTCTCCCGCCTGTTGGGGTTGGGGTATCCGGGAGGGCCGGTCATCGATAAGCTGGCCGCCCAAGGCGAGCCCACCATCGATTTGCCGCGTGGTTTGTCCAAGGCCGAGGACCTGCGCGGGCCCAACCGCCACAACTTCTCCTTCTCGGGGCTCAAGACCGCGGTGGCGCGCCACGTGGAAAAGGCCGAGCGCGAGGGCGCGACGGTCCAGGTTGAGGACCTGTGTGCCTCCTTCCAGGAGGCGGTGGCAGATGTGCTGACCGCCAAGGCCGTGCGAGCCTGCCAGGACACTGGCGCCAAGGTACTGCTGCTCGGCGGCGGCGTGGCGGCGAATTCGCGGCTGCGCGCGCTGGCAGCGAAGCGCTGCGAATCCGCGGGCATCGAGCTGCGTGTGCCGCGCTTCAAGCTGTGCACCGATAATGGCGTGATGATCGCGGCAGTGGCCGCCCAACTCATCCACGAAGGCGCCGAACCCTCCGGCCTGGCATGCGGGACCGATACACAGCTTGAGGTGGAAGTGCCGCTCGTGGCTGCTGCGCGCTAGCGGATGCGCAACCCCCGGGGTGCAGGTAGTGTGATGACCGATAATTGCCTCGCTCGCACATAAGGAGCTCACACCGCTATGACCACTGGATTCCTCGTTAACCCCGATCTGTCCCGCCGCACCATCGAGTTTGAGATCGAGCACGCAAATCAATTCCTCGGCGGCACCACCGAGGATCGCGTATCTGTGGCCTTTCAGGATGATGGCCAGACCTACGCGGCGCTGTTTAACCCGAACGCCAAGGCTGAAGGCGCCGACCCGAACCCGGTGGCGTCCCTGGCGCGCAATGCAGCTGCGACCGGCAATTCCGCCTTCTTGCAGGACCCAATCCGTTCCATCTGCGGTCCGGTGATCTTCGTTGCTGCCGACGGCGACGACAAGAACATCGACGAGGTCGCCGAGGCCGTGGAGCACGGCATCCGCGCGGTGAAGAACTACCGCGAGGACAACCCGGAGGAGTACCAGCTGTGGCGCGCGGCTGTGCTGAACTCCCACCGGCAGGTCTAATTCCAGCCCTTGTTTGTAGGGCCTCAGCGCTTTTCTAGCGCTCGGTGTGGCGCAGCCATGCCAATACGGCCTTCACCCGCCGGTTGGAGTCCTCGGGTCGAAACCCGAGCTTTATAAATACATTGGAGACATGCTTGCTTACTGCTCCGGAGGTAAGGACGAGCGTGTCTTCAATGTCTTTATTGCTCAATCCTTGGGCCATAAGCCCCAGTACCTCCCGCTCGCGAGCGGTGAGCCGGGCTAGCCCAGTGTGCCTTGCAGAAAGCAGCGCCGTGACCACCTCTGGGTCCACCACGGTGCCGCCGCGGGCGACATCGTCAAGCGTGCGCACGAATTCTTCAACATCAGAAACGCGCTCCTTGAGTAGGTACCCGAATCCGCCGTGCTCCAGGAGGCGGTCGAGATAGCTCGCCGCTACGTATTGGCTCAGCACCACCACGGGTTGGGTGGGGTCGGCTGCCCGTAGATCGTGCACGGCTTGAAGCCCGTCATCGGTCATCGTGGGCGGCATGCGCACATCGCTGATAATGAGGTCGAAGTCTTCCTGCCCTGCGATGGCGCGCAGTGCTTCGGCATCTGTGACCGTCGTGACGCTATGGCCGAGAGCACCGAGTAGTTGCTCCAGACCCGCGCGCAGGAGCGCGGAATCTTCTGCGAGTAGTAGCTTCATTCCGCCTCCTTCAGCGGTAGTTTGACCAGCAGCTGGCCGCCGCCTTTACCCGTAGCATTGGTGCTATCAGCACCAAAGGTTACTGTGCCGCCGAGTGCAGCAGCACGCTCGCGCAGCCCGGCGAGGCCCGTGCCCGAACCCACAGCTGCACTCTCACCGTCCGGCTCTTCGTCCGTGGGGCCCGTGCCATTATCTACGATTTTTAGGCGCAGCATATCCCTAAAAGCGACCGTTACCACGGCTTCGGTGGCTGCGCCGTGCTTAGAGGCATTTGTGAGCGCCTCGGCGACTGCATGGTAAGCCA
The DNA here is from genome assembly GCF_001810085.1 of Corynebacterium sp. HMSC072A02. NCBI lineage: Bacteria > Bacillati > Actinomycetota > Actinomycetes > Mycobacteriales > Corynebacteriaceae > Corynebacterium > Corynebacterium sp. HMSC072A02. Next base: position 25,630 of record NZ_KV799860.1, read on the forward strand.
GCAATGCTGTGGTCTCGTCAATCGAGCTCTCGGCGCCCTCTACGCGAAGTGTGGTCTCAAGCCCGGAATGGGCAAGTAACTCGTCGAGGGCGGGGATAAGCCCGTCGTCGAAAAGCACCTGCGGCGCAATGCCACGCACTGTCGCCCGCAATGAAGCCAGAGCCAAAGAGGCATTATGTTCTGCGTCAGTCAAGGCCTGTTGTGCCTGGGGCGGGGCTTGTAGTTTTGCCGCGGCCAAGTTGAGCTTGAGCGCGGTGAGGTACTGCTGCGGGCCATCGTGCAGTTCGCGTTCGATGCGGCGGCGCTCGCCGGAGAAGGCATCGATAAGCGTGGCACGCGAGGCCGCCATTTCCTCGGCCGAAGGACTCAATGCCAGTCGGGTCAGCGAGACCGACACTAAGACCAAGAGGCGGTTGAGACCTACCAGTAACACCACAAGCAACAGGGCAGCCAGCCAGCAGGTTAAGAAAATGAGCGGTCGGTTGGAGGTGGACCACTCGCCAACGGAGAACTCGGCCTTAGGTACGAATGGCGTTATCGCTAGCACACCCGCTGTGAAACCCAGGGCCGTCCACGCGGTAAAGCATGCAGCCGAAATCAATAACTGCAACACGAGGTGATAGAACTGCTGCCAATCAAACCATCGATCTGCGCGCCGGGGTGGAATTTCCACGCCCATCCACTGCGCGCCCAACCGGCCGACAAGTTCCGCGGCGCGACCCACCAACGGGATCCACGGCAGCATCAGCACCGAAATCACCAAGGTTGGGATACACAGCATGCCGAGGAGGAGGCTCCACGCACAAGCTTTGAAGGTTCGCATAGTCTTCGACCCTATCCGCCATGCCGGTGGAAGGGCAGTGGAGCTAGCTCCACCATTTTCCGGGCAGCCCGCCCCATGTCATTGTCGTGCGTGGCCGAGTGGAATCAAAGGCATGTTAAAAGCAGAAAACCTTAGTAAGCGCTACGGCCGCCGCACCGTGCTCAATCGCGTCAATGTGTCTATCGCCCCAGGCGAATTCGTTGCCATCATGGGGCCATCGGGAAGCGGCAAAACCACGCTCCTGAACCTGTTATCCGGGCTCGATAAGCCCACTTCCGGCCGAGTCAACGCGCCGGGGCGCAAGCAGCGTGCATTTGTTTTCCAAGGCTACAACCTGCTGGAATCCCTCAACGCGCGACGCAATGCTACCTTGACGGCGCGTTTTTCCGGACGGCGCCCTGCACGCGGCCGGGTGGAAGAGGTCTTCGACTCGCTCGGTCTCGCTGGATTGGAGAGCCGCCTGCCCGCGCAGCTGTCTGGTGGGCAGCAGCAACGCGTGGCTGTCGCCCGGGCATTGCTGGCCCAAGCGCCCTATATCTTCGCTGACGAGCCCACGGGCGCGCTTGACGACGCCACCGCTTCCACCGTCCTTTCCCACCTTCGCGCCGTTGCCCGCGATGGAGCCAGCGTGATCATGGTGACTCACTCGCACCTTGCCGCCGAGGCGGCCGACCGGGTCATTTCCTTGGAGGAGGTGGCCCATGCTGGTGTGGCTTAAGGACTTACAGTCCAATTGGCTATCGTGGCTGGCCGTAGCGCTGACCCTGGTGGTGTCTTCCACCTCGTGCACCCTAGCGCTAGCCATGCTGGTCGCTTCCCCCGGAGCCGAAGAAAACCCCGCCGGCCAACTGGGCGGCACGGTGCTGGGTATGTCACTGTGCGTGGTGGTGCTAGTGACGCTGTCACAGATGCGCCTTATTATCGCCGAGCGCGAACCGGTCTACCGTTCCTGGCGCATGGTGGGCATGCCTGGGTGGGTGATCCTGTTTTTCATTCTGGGCCAAGTCGCGGTGGTCAGCGCGGGCGCCGGGCTGCTCGGCGTGCTGCCGGCCCTCCCTCTGCTTGCCCCGTGCGTGCGCGCCCTGCGCAGCGACGGCATCCCCTTGCCAGACATTGCTATTACTGGCCAGGTCGTAGTCATTGCAGTAGTTGTTTGTATGTCCGCGGCCCTGGTTGGCGCGCTTCCTCCACTGCGCCGCGTGTTCCGGCCGCGGGCCGCCACGCACCCAGCATGGCTCATAGTGAAATTCCTGCTTGCGGTCGCGGCCATCGGCGGTACGGTCTATGGATGCCTACACATCGATGATCCCGGCGACCTCCTCTCGGCCGAGATGGGTTTGGTCATCCTTGTCGCACTCTTTTTGCCCTGGCTTATGCCCGTCCTGGATCAATGGACCCGCGCGGCCGGCATCGCTGGGGCTAATGTGCGCGTGCGCCGAAGCTTTTCCACCCCGCACATCGTGCCGTGGGTGCTCGTCGGCGGCTTTATCGTCGCCGTCGGCTCGGGCCTGCGCTTTGGGAACGACGCAGGCGCCGGAGGCACCCTGTCCTCGTGGCAGGCCTTCCTCGCCCTTTTGGGTCCAGTCTTCGCACCTAGCATCGTGGGCGCCGTGCTTACCTCGCTGCTTATGCACGGGCGCATCGCGGCCGATATTCGTGGCCTCACCTTGGCGGGCGCCGCCCCCTCGGCCTGGGCGCGCGTGCAAGTGGGGGAGGCGGCGTGCCTCACCCTGACTGCGGCCGGCGTGGTCTGGGCGCTGTGTTTGGCGACGCTCCTCCCACTCCACCGCCTCCTTACCCCACAAGAGGCACTCGGTCGGACAATCCTGGAGGAGCTGTGGTGGCCGTCCTTCGCCGTAATATTCGGCGCAATGTTTATTGCCCTGGGCGTCGTCAAGCTGGCGTTGGCCGGCTTTGTACACACCCGAGTCGCGTCGTTCGCGGAGGGCGAACGGGTTAGCGGCCCACAACGTTGAGGGCTAGCAGTCGCGAGGGTAGAGTGCTAGGCAGGTTGTTTTGACCCACAGTTGTTCACCCGCGACGACGGCTGTGCTGGACACCCACAACCGGCACGCGCGCGTCCACGTGGACGCGCACTAGGAACACTTTGGAGGAAATCATCATGGCAAACATTAAGCCGCTGGAGGACAAGGTCCTCGTCCAGATCGTTGAAGCTGAGACCACCACTGCATCCGGCCTGGTTATCCCGGACTCCGCGAAGGAGAAGCCGCAGGAGGCCACCGTCGTCGCTGTCGGCCCGGGCCGCACCAACGACAAGGGCGAGGTCGTCCCGGTTGGCGTCAACGAGGGCGACACCGTCATCTTCTCCAAGTACGGCGGCACCGAGCTGAAGTACGACGGCCAGGAGTACCTCCTGCTGTCCGCTCGTGACCTGCTCGCTGTCATCGAGAAGTAAAAGTAGGCGATTAACCCTATGCCAAAACTGATTGCATTTGACCAGGAGGCCCGCGAGGGCATCCAGCGCGGTGTAGACACGCTTGCCGACGCCGTCAAGGTCACCCTCGGACCGCGTGGCCGCAACGTCGTGCTGTCCAAGGCTTTTGGTGGCCCGACCGTCACCAACGACGGCGTCACCATCGCCCGCGACATTGACCTCGACGATCCTTTTGAGAACCTCGGCGCCCAGCTGGTGAAGTCCGTGGCCGTCAAGACCAACGACATCGCCGGTGACGGTACGACTACCGCCACCTTGCTGGCTCAGGCTCTCGTCTTCGAAGGCCTGCGCAACGTGGCAGCCGGCGCTAACCCCATCGAGCTGAACAAGGGCATCGAAGCGGCGGCTGAGAAGGTCGTCGAGGAGCTCAAGAAGCGCGCTACCCCGGTGAACTCCTCCGCGGAGGTCTCCCAGGTTGCCACCGTTTCCTCCCGCGATGCGGAGGTCGGCGAGATGGTTGCTGGCGCCATGGACAAGGTGGGCAAGGACGGCGTCGTGACCGTCGAGGAGTCCCAGACCATCGAGTCCACCGTGGACGTCACCGAGGGCATTTCCTTCGACAAGGGCTACCTCTCCCCGTACTTCGCGACGGAAGAGGAGACCTACAACGCCGTGCTTGACGACGCCGCAATTCTCCTCGTCCGCAACAAGATCTCCTCCCTGCCGGACTTCCTGCCGCTGCTGGAGAAGATCGCGGAGTCCTCGCGCCCGACCCTCATCATCGCTGAAGACATCGAGGGCGAGCCGCTGCAGGCGCTCGTGGTGAACTCCATCCGCAAGGTCCTCAAGGTCGCCGCCGTGAAGTCCCCGTACTTCGGCGAGCGCCGCAAGGGCTTCATGGATGACTTGGCTGTTGTAACCGGCGCTACCGTCGTCGACCCTGAGGTTGGCATCAACCTCAAGGAGGTCGGCCCGGAGGTGCTGGGTTCTGCCCGCCGCGTCACCGTGTCCAAGGAGGACACCGTGATTGTGGATGGTGCAGGTACCGCTGAGGCTGTCGAGGAGCGCCGCGAGCAGCTGCGCCGCGAGATCGAGCGCACCGATTCCACCTGGGATAAGGAGAAGCTCGAGGAGCGTCTGGCCAAGCTGTCCGGTGGCGTTGCCGTCATCCGCGTTGGCGCCGCTACCGAGACCGAGGTCAACGAGCGCAAGCTGCGCGTCGAGGACGCCATCAACGCCGCCCGCGCGGCCGTTGAAGAGGGCGTCATTGCTGGCGGCGGCTCTGCGCTGGTCCAGATCTCCCAGGAGCTCGAGGCTTTCGCCGAGGGCTTCGAGGGTGAGGCCAAGATTGGTGTGCTGGCCGTGGCCCGCGCGCTGACCCGCCCGGCCTACTGGATCGCTGAGAACGCAGGCCTGGACGGATCCGTTGTGGTCGCCCACGTTGCCGAGAAGGCCAACGGCGAGGGCTTCAACGCCGCCACCCTGGAGTACGGCAACCTGCTGGAGCAGGGCATCATCGACCCGGTGAAGGTCACCCACTCCGCCGTGGTCAACGCCGCCTCCGTGGCCCGCATGGTGCTCACCACCGAGGCTTCCGTTGTAGAGAAGCCCGCCGAGGAAGAGCCGGCACAGGCTGCGCACGCGCACGCGCACGCGCACTAAAACGTGCGTGCGGGAAACGTAGGTTTCCCGCGTGCCGTAAGGAAGGCCCGCTAACCCGCATTTTTGCGGGGCGGCGGGCCTTCGCCGTGTCCGGGGCAGGACCCCGCCCCGTTAGTAGACTGCTGAGCCGTGGAACAAGAATTCATCACCGTCACCGGCGCCCGCGAAAACAACCTCAAGAACGTGGACGTGCGCATCCCTAAGCGCAAGCTCACTGTCTTCACGGGTGTGTCTGGTTCCGGCAAGACCTCGCTGGTCTTCGATACCGTTGCGGCTGAATCGCAGCGGCTCATCAACGAAACCTATCCCGGCTTCGTGCAGGGCTTCATGCAAGCCCCACCCCGCCCCGACGTGGACTGCTTGGAAGGGCTCACCGCAGCCATCGTCGTGGGTCAGGAGCCCATGGCGGCTTCCGCGCGCTCGACATTCGGTACCGCCACCGACATCACCGGCCACCTCCGCGTGCTCTTCTCCCGCCTAGCCGAGCCCCGCGCCGGCGGCCCCGCGGCCTATTCCTTCAACGTGCCCTCCGCCTCCGGGCAGGGCGCCATCGAGGTCAATGGCGTCAAAGAGGTGCGTCGCTTCGAGCGCACCGGCGGCATGTGCCCGAGGTGTGAGGGAAGGGGGGAAGTGGGGGACGTCGACAAGCGCCAGCTCGTTGATGAAACTCTGACACTGAACGATGGCGCCATCATGTACCCCGGCATGAAGGTGGGCTCGTGGATGTGGCGCGCCTACGCCGAGTCCGGGCTGTACCCAGCCGACGTGCCGGTCAAGGAGTTCACCGAGGAACAGAAGCGGGACCTCTATGAGACCGAGACTAAGGTCAAGGTCGGCGGCATCAACATGAGCTACATGGGGCTGGTCACGCGTCTGAAAACCAACGTGCTGAGCAAGCCCGTGGAGTCCCTGCAAAAGCACATGCGGTCCTTTGTCGAGCGCGCGGTGGTCTTCATCGACTGCCCGGAGTGCCACAGCACGCGCTTGGCGCAGCACGCGCGCGAGTCCTACCTCAACGGCGTCTCCATCGCGGATGTCTGCGCCATGGAGCTTGCCGACGCCTCCGCATGGCTCCGCACCATCAACTCACCGCTTGCCGTGGCCCCGCTGCGTGGGTTGGAGGCCGCCCTGGATTTGGGGCTGGGCTACCTGACTCTGGCGCGCCCGACGGGAACGCTGAGCGGTGGCGAGGCGCAGCGCACGCGCATGGTGCGGCACATCGGGTCGGCGCTCACGGACGTCACCTATGTCTTTGATGAGCCCACCGCCGGGCTGCATCCGCATGACGTCACGCGGATGAATGAGCTTCTCCTGCAGCTGCGCGATAAGGGCAACACGGTGCTCGTGGTGGAGCACAACCCGGCGACGATGGCGATTGCGGATTGCGTCGTCGAGCTTGGCCCCGGCGCCGGAGTGGCGGGCGGCGAAATCCTTTCCGTCGGTGCCGCACCGTCCGTCAGCGGGAAGGTGGCGTTGAAGGATGAGGTGCGCGAGCCCACCGGCGCGCTGGAGATCCGCGGGGCGCGCCATAACAATCTCAAGGACGTCGACGTGGATATTCCATTGGGCGTGCTCACGGTCATTTCGGGCGTTGCGGGATCCGGAAAGTCATCGCTGATGGAATGCCTGCCGGACGACAACCGCATCCTCGTTGTCGACCAGTCTTCGTTGTCTGGTTCGCGGCGCTCCAACCCGGCCACCTACACCGGTGCGATGGACGCGCTGCGCAAGGCCTTCGCCAAGGCCAACGATGGGGCCACGCCGGGAATGTTCTCTTTCAACTCGGAGGGCGCGTGCCCGGCCTGTTCCGGCGCTGGCGTGGTGACCGTGGAGTTTGGTGCGATGGACAGCGCGGATGTGCCCTGTGAGGTCTGCGAGGGCCGCCGCTTTGCTGCCGACGTTTTGGGCTACGAGCTGGCGGGCAAGAACATCGCGGAGGTACTCGCGCTTCCCACGGTTGAGGCCGTGGAGTTTTGCCGCGAGGCCAAAGTTACTGCTGCGAAGCGCGTGTGCGAGCAGCTCGTTGCCGTGGGGCTGGGCTACCTGACGCTGGGGCAGCCGCTCTCGACGCTCTCTGGCGGCGAGCGCCAGCGGCTGAAGCTGGCGGTGCGGCTGTGTGACCGGAAGGCGACTGCGGATATCATCGTGCTCGATGAGCCGACGGTGGGCCTGCATCAGAAAGATATCGACACCTTGCTGCGCCTCTTTGACACGCTTGTCGACGACCACCTCACCCTCATCTGCGTCGAACACCACCGCGCCGTCCTGGCGCACGCCGATCACATCATTGCTCTCGGTCCCGGTGCGGGCTCAGCCGGCGGCGAGGTTGTGGCGGCCTGCTCGCCGCGCGAGTTCCTCGACAAGGACACGCTGACCGCCCGCTACCTGGCGCAGGAGCTGTAAAAACTGGCGTCTTTCACCCGCTGCCCCTTGCCCGTGCTGGCTGTTGGATATCAGTGCAGGTGGGGGAGGGGCGTGATGCTACTTAAAGAAACTTCGCAAAAGGCCCGCTGCGCGACGGCCCACGGTGGGCTCGTCCAGTGGGGAGAGCAGCCTTGTCGCGTCCAGCCAATAGAGGTGGTGGTTTGCCGTCCGACCCCAAGGCTGGGAGCTGGCAGAAGCGGACTAGGCGCCGACGGTCGCGTGGGTGCGACGCGAGCGAAGGGCAACAACGCGCTCCGACTCGCTCATGCCGCCCCACACGCCGTAGGGCTCGCCGGAGGTAAGAGCGTGTTCGCGGCACATCTCGATGACCGGGCAGGTGCTGCAAATAGCCTTGGCGCGGTTCTCGCGCTGGGCGCGGGCGCGTCCGCGCTCGCCGTCCGGGTGATAGAACACGTCAGAGTTTTCCCCACGGCATGCGCCATGAAGCTGCCAATCCCAAAAGTCCGTATTCGGCCCGGGGAGCAGGAAGGACTGAGACACGTTCGATTCTCCTTTGCCAAAGATAGAGTGCCCAGGCGTGGGGCGCGTTGCGGGCACGCCCCTGTGAACGCCGAGGCGAAGTGAGACGAGATTGAAGTGTGTCCCCCTTGGGTAAACAGCGCGTTACGCAATGCTGACATGCAGGTATAACTGGCTGAAACTCCTCAACTGGAGCCCCTGTGACCTGCGCTTAAGGCTAAGATGAACGGTGTATGAACTTTTTTGAGTGGGGTCAAAGCTGGGGATGAGACCCGTCGTTTTGGGGTTTCGTCAAAAGGTTATGCCATGATGTTCATACAGAATATGAAGTAATGCATTAAGCAGAAGAGCAAAAGCAGAACGGCAAGGATGGCAGTGGCTACTCAGGCTACAGACGCGGGCGGCTCCTCAACGGCGGCGAAGCGCGACAGCGATAAGGAATTAGCGGACCTCGTTCCGCTGGCCGTCGACGGTAGCCGCCGCGCCCTCCAGCGCATCATGCGGATCATTCACCCGCAGGTCCTGCGCTATTGCCGCGCGCGCATCGGCGGCCACCGCCAGCCCACGGCGGAGGACGTGGCGCAGGAGATCTGTTTGGCGGTGGCGACGTCTATTGGCACGTACAAAGATAAAGGTCGTCCGTTTATGGCCTACGTCTATGGCATTGCTGCTCACAAGGTAACCGATGCCCACCGCGCCCTGAGCCGCGACCACACTCACCCCACGGAAGACCTTCCGGAGGATGTTGCTCAGGACGCTACCCCCGAAGAATCCGCCCTTGCCGTGGACGGTAGTAACAGAGTGCGGGCCATGCTCGATACGTTAAGTGACAAGGCCCGGGACATTATCATCTTGCGTGTGTTCGTGGGGCTGTCGGCAGAGGAGACCGCGGAAATTGTGGAGTCCACCCCTGGCGCAGTCCGCGTGGCGCAGCATCGTGCACTCGCGCAATTGCGCAAATCCCTCGATTCGCACGAGACGCAGTGAACCAACAATGTGAACCAGCAGAGTGAACCAGTAATTGGGCTAGCCCAGAGCTAGCAGTGAGCCATCGGCACTTGGCACCGACAAACTAATAATTCTCTAGTAAGGAAGGGAGGTCATCATGGCAAAGAAGGACGAGCCTCAGCAGGGTGTCGCTGAGCAGCTGCAGCCCTTGGTTGATGATGATGCATTCCTCACCACTCTCTCCGAAGGAACAGATCCCTCCGATGGCGGTGATGAACTGGCGGGGCTTCTGCTGGAGCTGCGCGGGGACGTCGAAAAGCAGATGCCTCCGACCCCTCTCATTGAGGGCGCGGAGGAAGAGCCGGAGATCATTTCCCTCGGCGCGGCACGCCGCCGTCGAAGCAAGCCTTTCATGCACGGACTCATCGGGGCGGCCGCAGCTACGCTGCTCATCGCAGGTACCGGCGCTGTGGTCGTCAACGCCGGCCCGGGATCTCCGCTTTACGGAGTGAACCAGTCGCTCTTCGGCGCGGACGAGCACGATGTGTCCGTAGTGGAGCTTGCCGGAACGCTCGATGAGATGGAGAAGCGTTCCGCCCAAGGCGACATGGATGGCACCCGCCAGTTGCTTGAAGAAGCCCGGAAGATGGTGGACCAGGCTAAGCGGGAACGTGAGGCAGAGGCCCCTCGTACCACGAAGCAGCAGCCCAGCGCCACGGTGACGCAGACGCAGACCGTGGAGAAGCCTGCCCCGGTGGAGGAGCAGCAGCCGCCGGAGCCGGAAACCGTAACGCAGACAGAGACTGCGGTTTCCACCGTCGTGGTGACCCGCACGGTTTCGGCGGGCAACCCGCTGAGCCCACCGGAGCAGAACCAGCCGGAGCCAGGTCAGCAGGGCGGCGATCAGGCAACGCCTCCGCAAGGCGACAACTCCGACGGAGCTTCGGATGGCGCCACGGATAATGGCCAGCTCCCGCCGGCGCAATTCCAGCAATAAAACCACAAAGAACCTCTTCCCCCGCAACAGGAGGGAAGAGGTTCTTTCCGTTTAACGCGCGGTAGTTCTACCGCGCTGACCGCAGCTAGTAGCGCGAGTCCATGCCGTCGAGATAACCCACCGCATAATCCCAAGGGACGTAGCGCATCGGGTCCGGCTCCGCGCCCGGCTCGTGCACGGGGGCGAGCTGGCCTGCCAGCGTGGCCTGCATGTTGGAGGCCATGATGTCCCACTCGTAGAAGTGGTTCTCCTCGCAGTCCTCGCAGAAAAAGAAGATGCCATCGATGCCGCGCGGGCTGAGAACGCGCGCAAACTCTTGGACCATGGCCAGATCATGGATGACGGCGAGGCGGTCCTCCTCGGACAGCGGCTCGACGTGATCATCCTCCTCGAGGAAGGAGGCTGGGTCGTTGGGGTCGTCCGCGAAAGGATCGCGGGGCATGTTGGCGAAAAAGTTCACGCCTGCGAGCCTATTGACTCCGTGCGCGCATGGCAATTCCCTATAGATACCTATTCCTCTACCCACGGCTACCACTACGGGGCGTCCACGCACTACAGTGAGGGCTACCGCATAAAACTATCTGGTCAGTTTAGGAGAGCCCCACCCTCATGAGCCACGTCCACACCGGCGGAGACAACCCCGACAAGATTGCACTCTACGGCCTTACCTTTGATGATGTCCTGCTGCTTCCGGCAGAATCCAACGTCGTTCCCTCCGAGGTGGATACCTCGGCGCAGTTTACGCGCAACATTCGCCTCGGCGTGCCCCTGGCTTCCGCCGCGATGGACACCGTGACCGAGGCCCGCATGGCCATCGGCATGGCGCGCCAGGGCGGCATCGGCGTCCTGCACCGCAACCTGTCAGTTGAGGATCAGGCCCAGCAGGTAGAGATTGTCAAGCGCTCCGAATCCGGCATGGTGACCGACCCGGTCACGGCTTCCCCGGACATGACCATCGATGAAGTCGATACGCTGTGCGCGCGGTTCCGGATTTCGGGCCTGCCGGTCGTCGATAAGCAGGGCACCCTCGTGGGTATCTGCACCAACCGTGACATGCGCTTCGAGCCGGATTTCTCCCGCAAGGTCTCGGAGATTATGACGCCCATGCCGCTCGTCGTGGCCAAGGAGGGCGTCAGCAAGGAGGAGGCGCTGGAGCTGCTGTCCGCCAACAAGGTGGAGAAGCTGCCCATCGTCAACGATGAGAACAAGCTCGTCGGCCTCATCACCGTCAAGGACTTTGTCAAGACTGAGCAGTTCCCCAACGCCTCCAAGGATGCTTCCGGGCGCCTGCTCGTGGCGGCGGGCATCGGTACCGGTGAGGAGTCCTACCAGCGCGCAGGCCAGCTTGTCGACGCCGGCGTGGACGTCCTCGTCGTCGACTCCGCCCACGCCCACAACAATCGCGTGCTCGAGATGGTCTCCCGCGTGCAGAAGGACTTCGGCGACCGCGTTGACGTCGTCGGCGGCAACCTGGCCACTCGTGCTGCGGCGCGCGACATGATTGAGGCTGGTGCCGACGCCATCAAGGTTGGCATTGGCCCGGGCTCCATCTGCACCACGCGCGTGGTGGCGGGCGTGGGTGCCCCGCAGATCACCGCCATCATGGAGGCCGCCGCGGTGGCCGGCCCGGCGGGCGTTCCGGTTATTGGTGACGGCGGTATGCAGTACTCCGGTGACATTGCCAAGGCGCTGGCCGCCGGTGCGGATGCCGTCATGCTGGGCTCCATGCTGGCTGGCACTACGGAATCGCCGGGCGACATCGTGGTGGTCCAGGGCAAGCAGTACAAGCGCTACCGCGGCATGGGCTCCATGGGCGCCATGCAGGGCCGCGGTCTGACAGGGGAGAAGCGCTCCTACTCCAAGGACCGTTACTTCCAGGCTGACGTCAAGAGCGAGGACAAGCTGGTGCCAGAAGGCGTGGAGGGCCGCGTGCCATTCCGCGGTGACATCGATGCCATCGTGCACCAGATTGTCGGCGGCCTGCGCGCCTCCATGGGTTATACCGGCTCCGCAACCCTGGCCGAGCTCAAGACCAAGCAGTTTGTCCAGATCACCGCTGCGGGCCTCAAGGAGTCTCACCCGCACCACCTTCAGCAGATCGTCGAAGCTCCGAACTACCGCTAAGGACTAATCATGCGCGATTACGTAGAAATCGGCGTGGGCCGTGAGGCTCGCCGCACCTATGACTTGAACCAGATCTCCCTGGTGCCGACTCGCCGCACCCGTTCCTCCAAGGACGTCGACACCTCGTGGCACATCGATGCCTATACCTTCGAGGTCCCGTTTGTCTCGGCGCCGACCGATGCGCTGGCCACCCCCGAGTTTGTTATCGAGATGGGCAAGCAGGGCGGCCTGGGCGTTATCAACGCGGAAGGCCTGTGGGGCCGCCACGAGGATTTGGAGGGCGCGATTGCCCGCGTGACGGAGAACTTCGGTGACCTGTCGACGCTGCAGGAGCTGCACGCAGCGCCCCTGAACGAGGAGTTGCTGGCCGAGCGCATCGCGCAGGTGCGCGATTCCGGCGTGACCGTGGCCGTGCGTGTCTCCCCGCAGCACGCCCGCGAGCTGGCGCCCGTGGTTATTAAGGCCGGCGCGGAGTTGCTGTTTATCCACGGCACTTTGATCTCCGCCGAGCACGTGCAGACCGGTGGCGAGCCGCTCAACTTGAAGGAGTTCATCGGTTCGCTGGATACCCCGGTGATTGCCGGCGGCGTGGCGGATTACACCACTGCGCTGCACCTCATGCGCGCGGGCGCGGCTGGCATCATCGTCGGCTCCGGTGTGAACACCAACCCGGAGACCGTCGGCATTGATATCCCCATGGCGACGACCATCGCGGATGTTGCGGCCGCACGCCGCGATTACCTGGATGAGACTGGGGGCCGCTACGTGCACGTGCTTGCCGACGGCGACATCTTCACCTCCGCAGACATCGCCAAGGCCATTGCTTGTGGTGCCGATGGCGTCGTTCTGGGACCGGTCCTGGCCCGTGCGGCGGAGGCAGGCGGCAAGGGCTGGTACTGGCCGTCCACGGCCGGCCACCCGCGTTTCCCACGCGGCATCATCGAGCCGGTTGGCGTGGCTGGCGCCCTCCTCGGCACCGACGCTTCCGGCGTTGACGCTTCTGGCACCGCCGAGGACGCTTCAGCGACCTCCCTCGAAGTCGTGCTCCACGGCCCGTCCAACGAGCCGCTGGGTGAGCTCAACCTGGTCGGCGGCCTCAAGCGCGCCATGGCAAAGTGCGGCTACACGGACCTGAAGTCCTTCCAGAAGGTAGGCTTGGCCGTGCGCTAGCCCGCCCGTTGTAACGCTGCTCCGCTCAACAAAGCTCGGGGCGGAGTTTATGTCACCGCTCCAGTGGCCATGGCGCTGGCCTCAGTGGCCGTAGCGTTAGAGTCGCTGGCGCGCGGTTTCGGGCGGCCACGGCAGCCGGGGCTTCTTTAGACGGCGTGGGCGCAGCGCTACCTTGCGGAATACCACGCGCCCGCGCGCCGGCACCATGGTTTGCAACACCGAGGCCACCACAACCAGGCCGATAGCCGCCAGCTTAAGCTGGGAGGCATTCTGGGAGAGCAGGAGCCAGCCAAAGAGTGCGGCGAAGACAGGTTCCAGGGCGATGAGGATGGAAAAGACGTTGGGGGCGAGCCTGCGCAGCGCAATGAACTCCAACGAATAGGGGATGAGCGAGGCCAGCACGCCCGTGCCTAGGGCGAGCATTAGGAGGTTTGGGTCGCTGGCCAAAGCCACCGCGCCGCGCCCGCCGACGGGCAGGAGCACGAGGCCACCGATGAGGAAGGCCACGGCCAAACCATCCTGCCCGCTAAAGAGAGCGCCCGCCTTCTTGCTGGCCAAGATATAGGCGGCCCACATCGCACCCGCGCACAGCAAGAAGAAAACTCCACGCAGGTCGAGGGGGTCTCCGTTGAAGGAGTCCAACCCCAGCAGGCCCATGCCGATGAGGGCGAGGGCGACGCAGGTGGCGTCGCGAAGCGAGCGGGAGAGGCACGCCGCCAGCAGTAGCGGGCCGAGAAACTCGATGGTGACTGCCGGGCCCAGCGCGACGAGCTCGATGCCGGCATAGAAAAAACCATTCATCAGGCCCAGCGTGAGGCCGAAAATGGTGGCGGAGATCCACTTCTCGCGGCTCCACTCGCGCACGCGCGGGCGCGCGATGAAGAGCAGAATCACAGCGGCGAAGAGCAAGCGTAGCGAGGCGGTGCCCCAGGGGCCTCCAATGGGGAAAATCTGGATGGCGAGGCTGGCTCCGAGCTGGAGGGAAATACACGAGCCGATGACGCATAGAACGGCAAACGGATTGGTCATGCAGACCATTGTGGGGTGGGAAGAACTGTTAGTCTATCTACAGTTTTTAACACGTACCCGTTAGGGATTCTGCCATGTTGGACCTGCACCGCCTCCGCATTCTCTACGAGCTGCACCGCCTCGGCACCGTCACTGCGGTGGCGGAATCGCTGCGCTATACGCACTCGGCCATCTCCCAGCAGTTGGCGCAGTGTGAGAAGGACGTCGGCGTGGCGCTCTATGAAAAGGTCGGCCGGCGCGTGCGTTTGACGGAACAGGGAGAAATCCTGGCCTCCTACGCGGAGCGAATGCTCGCGTTGGCGGATGAGGCGGAGTCGCAGGTCATTGCGTCAACCAACGCGGTGCGGGGCACGATTAAGGTCACGACCTTTCAAACCATCATGTCCTCGCTGGTCCCGCGGGCGCTGACGGAGTTGGCCAGGGAGTACCCGGACCTGCGCGTGCAGATCATTCAGCGTGAAGCCGATGGCGCGATGGAGCTGCTGGCGCGCCGGGAGGTGGACCTCATCTTGGGTGAGGAGTACGAGTCGGACATGCCCGCCACGGATGAGCACACCCACCGGGAGCTGCTTCTCGACGACCCCCTCCGCCTCATCACCCCACTCACCGGGCCCTGGAGCGAGTTGCGCTTAGAGGATTTTGCAGCGCATGACGAGGAAATCCCCTTTGCCATGGACCCGGAGGAGTTTTTATTGGGGCGGTTCGTCCACCGGCTGTGCCGCAGGCATGGCTTTAACCCCAGCGTGCTCTATGAAACCCCGGACCCCTTTCTACATGCGCACCTGGTGCGCACCGGACACGCGGTGGCGGTGATCTCGGACCTTTTCCTCGACGAAATTGAGGGCGTGCGCGTGGTTTCCTTGCCTGGTAATCCCACCCGCACGCTCTACACCGCGGTGCGCGCCGGGCGCGAGGGACACCCCGCCTTGCGGGCGTTTCGGGCCGCGTTGAGCAAGGCGGCTGCCACCGCTAAAGATTTTGGGCCACTCCCTGCGGTCTAGGGTGTGGGTTCTTGCGTTAAACTGATGACCGTGACTAACCCAAATACAACCCCGCGTCCTGTCCTCGTGGTGGATTTTGGCGCCCAGTACGCGCAGCTCATCGCCCGGCGCGTGCGTGAGGCCAACATCTACTCCGAGGTTGTCCCCAATTCCGCCTCCGTGGAGGACATCAAGGCCAAGAACCCGGCCGCGCTGATCCTCTCCGGTGGCCCGTCCTCCGTATACGCGGACGGCGCCCCCGCACTGAAGCCGGAGCTGCTCGAGCTCGGCATCCCGGTCTTTGGTATCTGCTACGGCTTCCAGTCCATGACCCAAGCCCTGGGCGGCACCGTGGCCTCCACGGGTGCCCGCGAGTACGGCCGCACGGACATGACCGTGTCTGGCGGTGTGCTCCACAAGGGCCTCGAGGATACGCACAAGGTGTGGATGTCCCACGGCGATTCGGTTTCTGAAGCCCCGGAGGGCTTTGAAGTCACCGCCTCTTCCGAGGGCGCTCCCGTGGCCGCCTTCGAGTGCCTGTCCAAGAAGATGGCCGGCGTGCAGTACCACCCGGAAGTTCTTCACTCGCCGCACGGCCAAGAGGTGCTCACGCGCTTCCTGACGGAGGTAGCAGGCCTGGAGCAGAACTGGACTGCTGAGAACATTGCGGAGCGCCTCATTGAGGATGTGCGCGAGCAGATTGGTGAGGACGGCCATGCCATTTGCGCCCTGTCCGGTGGCGTGGATTCCGCCGTGGCCGCGGCCCTGGTGCAGCGCGCTATTGGTGACCGTTTGACCTGTGTCTTCGTCGACCACGGCCTGCTGCGCGCGGGCGAGCGTGAGCAGGTGGAGAAGGATTTCGTGGCGTCGACTGGCGCGAAGCTCATCACCGCTGATGAGCGCGAGGCTTTCCTTTCCAAGCTGGCTGGTGTGACCGAGCCGGAGGCTAAGCGTAAGGCCATCGGTGCGGAGTTCATCCGCTCCTTTGAGCGCGTCGTCGACCAAGCCCTGGACGGCCAGGATGCCGCGTTCCTGGTGCAGGGCACGCTTTACCCGGACGTGGTGGAGTCCGGCGGCGGTGATGGTACCGCGAACATTAAGTCCCACCACAACGTGGGCGGCCTGCCTGACGACGTCGAGTTCGAGCTCGTCGAGCCGCTGCGCCTGCTCTTCAAGGACGAGGTCCGTGCGGTTGGCCGCGAACTGGGCCTGCCGGAAGAAATCGTGGCACGCCAGCCGTTCCCGGGCCCGGGCCTGGGCATCCGCATTATTGGTGAGGTCACCGAGGAGCGCCTGGAGACCCTGCGCCAGGCAGACCTCATCGCGCGTACTGAGCTGACCAACGCTGGCCTGGATGGCGAGATTTGGCAGTGCCCGGTGGTGCTGCTTGCCGACGTCCGCTCGGTCGGCGTCCAAGGCGATGGCCGCACCTACGGACACCCGATCGTCCTGCGCCCGGTATCCTCCGAAGACGCCATGACTGCGGACTGGACCCGCCTGCCGTACGACGTGTTGGAGAAGATTTCCACCCGCATCACCAACGAGGTCAAGGAAGTTAACCGAGTAGTGCTCGACGTGACGTCGAAGCCGCCGGGAACCATTGAGTGGGAGTAAAGCGAAGCAAACTCCCAGACGCTGCGTAGCGCGGCCGTGCCTTGAATTAACAGGGCGCGGCTGCGCTCCCGTTTTCGGCCCCTGGTACCAAGCCCGCGTGGCTTGTCGTTGGCACCGTCTTTGTCGCCACAAGCTCCGACCGAGGCGCGGAGTAGAGCGTTTGTGTTGCCTCGTTGCTGTACAGCTCCGCGAATCGGGCGAGAGCTCTCGCATACCTCTTTAACGCGCGCGCGAGTAGCCGCACGCCGAGCGAAAATTCTCAGCGGGCGGCTGGTGAAAGCGGCTGTTTGTTGCTAAGGCGTCGCAGGCCGGTGAGCCGGCGTCCTACGACCCATCGATCCTGTTGATCCGGCGACCGGTTGGACTTCGACCTGGGGACTCGGGCGACGATTCACGGGCTGGTTGAACTCATGAACTCGGTGGCGGGGTCCGGAGGTTCGCCGGAGTTATGCGGCGGCGCCCCAGGGCTGGAGCCGTCAGCCGGACCGGAACGCGGATCAGGCGGGCCGGATGTTGGCGGATCTGAGGATGCGCGAGCAGTGCCTGGTGCTCGCCCCGGCGCGGAACGCGGCGGGTGGGCCGGGCTTTCGATGGGAATCGGCGGGCCGGCCCACGGCGGCAGGTAGTACACGCGGCCATCGATGCGGTCGAGGTGCCCGCGGCCGGTGGGCTTTTCCGGATCATCGTCGTTGACCGCGTTGTGATACGCGCACAGCGGCACCATATTGGCCATGTTTGTCGGCCCGCCATCTTGGAAGCGGGTGAGGTGATGAATCTGCGAGTCGTCGGCAGGCGCGTTGCACCCGGGCCAGGCGCACGTCGGGTGCTCTGCAGACAGTGCGAGGCGCTGCTTGATGTTGGCGAAACGGCTCGCCATGTAGAGGTTCACGGGGCCGTGGTGGGGGTGGACGAGGGTGATGAGGCCGACGTCGGCAAGCTTTTCGCGCACGAACTCCGCACCGGTCATCGTCGCCCCATTGGTCAACTGCAGCTCAATCTCCTCACCATCGCCATCCACGATGCGGTCCAGCTCATCCAAGCGCACGATGACGTTGGACTGCAGCTTCTGGCCCGAGCCGCCCCCGCCGCGGAACACGGTATGCGCCGCGGTGAGCAAGTCCTTGTCGGTGGTCTTCAACACGGCCAGCAGCTTCGAGATGTTGAGCGAGGAATCCGTAATGCTCAGCGTGTGATTGCGGCCCGCGCGCCGCGTCACCCGCACGCCTGGGGCGGGGTCCTTGGGCGGGTGCCACTCTTTGAGTTTTGCCTTCGCCACCATGGGGATTTTCTCCCGCGGGGTAGCGGCCAGCAGTTGGCGCAGCTCCCACGCCTTGCGGGCCTTGAGCTTGGAACAATAGCGCTCGATATCGAGGAGCGTGAACACGTCGTGGCCCGTGCGGCGCGCTTTGCGCTGCCGGGAGCGGAACATCGTGTCCCCGAAATACACCGCGTGCAGCCCCAGGAGCTTCTCCGCGAAATCCGGCCGCGCACCCATCTCAATTAGCTGCGCGCGCGTGACACCGGCGCATTGCTCGACCACGTCGAGCCCGCGCGCTAGTGCTTGAATGTAACCCCCCAGTTGCATAGCTCACAGCCTAAACCAGGTTGGGGAACCTCGCTACTTGAGCGCAGAAATCGCAGAGCAGAGCTTATCGACGTCCCCCTCCTCCGTCGACCACGCCGTACAGAACCGCACCACGCGCAGGCCTTCGTGTTCTTCGAAGAACTGGCACACGAAGTCCTGCGCGAGCTTCTCTTCCTGTTCGCGTGTCAACAGCGCGAATTGCTGGTTGGTAGGGGAGTCAAAGAGCATGTCGATGCCTGCGGCGCGGAATGCCTCGGCGATGCGCTGGGCCTGGGCGTTGGCGCGGGCGCAGATGTGTTCGTAGAGGGTGGTTGCTGCTGCGCTATGTGCCTTAGCGTCTGGGGTAGTTGCGCTAGCGTCTGCGTAGGAAGCGTTGGTTCCGGGGAGCACATCGGCGGATTCAGGAGCGGGGGCGCTGAAGAGCGCGGCGAATTGCGCGCCGAGCAACCAGCCCTTGGCCAGCAGGCCGCCGTTTTGCTTCATTGCATTGCGAAAACGCGGCGCGCCCGCAGGGAAGACGATGGCCTCGCCGAAGAGGGCGCCGCATTTGGTGCCGCCGATGGTGAAGACGTCGACAAGCGCGGCCAGGTCCGGCAGCGTGATATCTGAGGCGGAGAGGCCATAGCCGAGGCGGGCGCCGTCGACAAACAGGCCCAGCTCGTACTCATCGCAGACCTCGCGCAGGGCCACGAGTTCGGCGCGGGAGTAGGCGGTGCCGAACTCGGTGGGCTGCGTGATGTAGACCAGTGCGGGTTCTGGCATGTGTTCCTCCACCCCGGAGGCGCGGTATTCCTCCATGCAGGCGCGCACCTGCGCGGCGGTGATCTTTCCCAGCTGGTTCGGCAGCGTGATGACCTTGTGCCCGGTGTGCTCGATAGCTCCCGTCTCATGGGTGGCGATGTGCCCGCTATCCGCCGCGATAACGCCCTCCCAGGGGCGCAGGCGATGGGCGATGATCGTGGCGTTGGCCTGCGTGCCACCGACCATGAAATGCACCTCGGCGTTCGGCGCCTGGCAGGCAGTGCGGATGCGCTCAGCGGCCGTGGCACAGAGCTCGTCGGCGCCATAACCGGTATAAGCCCCGCCCGCCCCTGCGATGGCATCAAGGACGCGGGGGTGGGCGGAGCGATGGTAGTCGTTGCCGAAGTGAATCATGGGTGGCCAGTTTAGCCGGTGACGGTGACTTCGCCGATGCCAGCGTCGATGTGAATGTTCAGCAGCGCGTCAGGGTCCTGGCGTTCGGTGCAGTTGCTCTCACCCAGGCCGTCATCACAGGTCAGCGCGACGGGGATGTCCTTCGGGAGGATGACCTCGACGGCGCCGATGCCGGCGTCGACGGTGACGTCGTGCTTGGTTGTGAGGTCGTGGAGCTGGCTGAAGTCCACCGTCGATTCGCCGATGCCCAGGTCGTAGTAGTCCTCGAGCTCATCTTCATGGGTGGGCGCGATGTCTTGCTCACCGACGTTGAAGCGGGCGCTGAAGCCGGACTCGTCGGCCTCGGAGACGAAGGTGACTCCAAGGAAGGTAACCGTCAAGGCGGCGCCCACGGCACCGAGAGCAATTGCCCCCTCAACCCACTGCGAACCGCGCTTCTTTTTCGGTTCCTCCCGCGGGCCCGGCTCCGGCAGGTTCCAGGCATCGGGCACTACGCCGAGTGGATCCCAGGACGGCGGGGTCCTGCGGCCTGATGGGAAAGGGTGGCCGTCCGCCGGGGTATAAGAATTGAGGTTGACCGGCTCTTCGCGCACCGGCTGCTCGGCGGCCAGCAGCCCGCTAGGGGGTAGCGGCTCGCGTTGGTGAAGGGCGTACCACGCCAGCGCCAGCAGGCCGAAGGTCAGTGTAGCGGGCGGAAGGCCGGCGAGGAATTGCCCGCTGAGGAACAGTGGGCCGGAGCTAAACGTCAGAAGGACGCCGACAATTAGGATCCAACCGAGCTCTTGCTCCTCCTTGACGCCATCCTTGCCCAAGGCCGCATCGAGCGGGCAGTAGGGCGATCCGTAGCGCGGCATGAGCGCCCACGCGGCGAGGTAGGCGGCGATGCCCCCGCCGAAAGCGAGTGCTGCGACCACGAAGGCCACGCGCACAATCGTCGGATCGAGCTGATAGCGCACCGCGATGCCTTCACAGACACCGGCGAGCTGGGCGTCGCCGCCCTGCTTTTTGGGAAGGCGGACGGGGCGGGTTGTCCACATCTGGTTGAAAGTGCTGTTCTTCGTCATACTTTTATGGTGCCGCGCGGGGCTTCGCGGCGGTATCGGTAATCGCCCTGATTTTTAGACCTCAGGGTTGTCCCCGATGT
Source organism: Corynebacterium sp. HMSC072A02 (assembly GCF_001810085.1). Lineage (NCBI taxonomy): Bacteria > Bacillati > Actinomycetota > Actinomycetes > Mycobacteriales > Corynebacteriaceae > Corynebacterium > Corynebacterium sp. HMSC072A02. The sequence continues at coordinate 46,160 of NZ_KV799860.1, forward strand.
GCCGGAGGGGTGGTGCGTGGGACTATGTCTAGTATGACTTCGCCCTATGTCCCCGCCGAGAACGCGGCGCCTTATCCCGTGATGTCACGCCCCCAATCTGGCCGCGTGGTGGCCGGCGTGGCAGCGGGGTTGGCGCAGAATCTGGGGGTTTCGGCGCTCTCCGCGCGCATCGCCTTGACCGCGTTGACCCTGCTGGGTGGGGTGGGGGCGATGGCCTATGCCGGGCTGTGGATCTTCACGCCCGCGCTTGACGACGCCCCCTCCACCCGCCGCAGCCCCCTCTCCCTCGTGCTGGTGTTCCTGGCGCTGGCGGGTAGTGCGGTGGGTGTGTTGGGGGTCTCGGGGGCGTCGCTAAGCGTGGCGGTGCCGTTGGCGGTTGTGGCCATCGGTGCGGTGCTGGCATGGTTGGCGTATGACCGCGGGCTGAACACGCCGGTGGGCCTGGTTGCTGTGGCGGCCGGTGCTGTCCTGGTCATCGGTGGTGTCGTGGTGGCGGCGGTGACGTGGGAGAGCGGATCGGGTTCGGCGATCCTGGCCACGGCGCTGACGCTGGTGGGCTTTGGCGCGCTGGTGGTGCCGCTGGTGCTGAAGCTCTGGCGCTCGCTATCGCAGGAGCAGGCGGCCAAGGCGGTCTCGGAGGAGCGCGCCGAGATTGCCGCCCGCCTGCACGATTCGGTGCTGCAGACGCTGGCGCTGATTCAGAAGCGGGCGGGGGATTCGCGTGAGGTGACGCGTTTGGCGCGCGCCCAAGAGCGCGAGCTGCGCGCCTGGCTTTTCGACGCTCCCTCCGCCGCCCCCACCACCTGCTTCGGCGCCCTCGAAGCGGCGTGCGGGGAGGTGGAAGACCTCTTCGACATGCGGGTATCCGCTGTGACGGTGGGTGAGGATGCGGAGCTGACGGAGGCTGCGAAGTTGCTTATTCAGGCGGCGCGCGAGGCTATGGTCAATGCCGGCAAGCACGCGGGCGTGGACGCGGTGGATGTCTACGCGGAGTTGTTGGCGGGCGAGCTGAGTATCTTCGTGCGTGATCGCGGGGTGGGTTTCGACGTGGATGCTATTCCCGCTGATAGGCACGGGATTCGTGACAGTATTCGCGCGCGCGTAGAGGGATCTGGTGGGCGCGTGCGGATTTCCTCGACCCCGGGGGAGGGCACCGAGGTGGAGCTAGCGGTAGCGTTATGAGCATGGTGAAGGTCTTTTTGGTTGATGATCATTCCGTCTTCCGCGCGGGCGTGCGCGCCGAGTTGGCGGCGGCCCCGGAGATTGAGATTGTGGGCGATGCGGGCACCGTCGCGGAAGCACTGGAGGGCATTGCGCGTACCTCGCCGGACGTGGTGCTTCTCGACGTCCACATGCCCGACGGCGGTGGCCTCGCCGTTATTAACGCGACGGCTAACCAGCCTTCGCGGCCGGTGTTTTTGGCGCTGAGCGTGTCGGATGCGGCGGAGGACGTGATTGCGCTGATTCGGGCGGGTGCGCGCGGGTACGTAACGAAGAATATTTCCGGCCCGGATTTGGCGCGCGCGGTCCTGCAGGTCAACAGCGGGGATGCGTATTTCTCGCCGCGCCTGGCAGGCTTTGTCCTTGACGCTTTTGCCTCCGGATCGCCCGCACCGGAGCCGGAGGAGGGGCAAGACCCAGCAGTGGATGCGCTCACGCGCCGCGAGCTGGAGGTTTTGCGGTTGCTTGCGCGCGGCTATACGTACCGCGAGATTGGCAAGCAGCTGTTCATTTCAGTGAAAACGGTGGAGACGCACGCCTCCAATATTTTGCGCAAGACCCAGCAGTCCAACCGCCATCAGCTCACGCGCTGGGCCACCTCGCGCGACCTGGCTTAAGTCGCAGCCTAGGCAGGGGGAGCGTAGGCGAGCTTGCGGGAGCCGTCGACGTGGGGAAAGAGCAGGAAGGCCGCGCCCGCGACGAGCACCCACACCAGCGCGCTGCCCCAGGCAGGGAGCGCGAGGAGCGGGGAGAGCATAACCATCAACCACAGCACCATGAGGGGAATAAGCTGTGCGGCGTTGGGCAGCATGGTGACGTTGTGGCGCTGGGCATAATCGCGCAGGTCCGCGCGGTAGGGGTGCAGGAATACGAGCGCGCAGGCGGCGATGAGGAGGAGCAGGCTGAGCCCCATGGCGAGCCCGAAGTGGATGCGGCTGGTACCTGCTGCCACGGCGGCACCAGCCAGCAGCGAGGCGCCGAGGCGTACCCACGGCGGAGTGGGGATTGGGGTGGTGTGCGCGCGGAGGGGATTCATGGCGCCTAACGCTACCAGCGCAATTGCGCGTGTCCGGGGAGAGGTTCATAATAGGAGCCATGAATCAAACAGGTGTTCGCGTAGCGGGCGGCTCACGGGCCGACCAGATTGCGGTTCTACGCGCCCAGATTCAACGCCTGGAAACCCCGGATGATTCGGTGCAGGTGCAGCCGGATGCGGAACTTCTTGGCGTCCCTGAAAAGTTATCTGAGCTGCTCCCGGGTGGTGGTCTGCCGCGTAAACGGGCAACCGCCTGCGCGGAATGCGCCGCGCTCGTGGTGGAGCTGATAACTCATGTTAGCGCGGTGGGCGGACACGTCGGGGTAGTGGGCTGGCCGGATCTATCACTCGCACAAGTGGCCGAGGATGGTGATGTCTCCCGGGTCATCACGGTGCCCGACCCGGGCGCGGAGCCCTGGGCGGTAACTAGCGTGCTGTGTGAGGGGCTGGACCTCGTCGTGCACAAGGGGACAGGTGCGCTGAGTCCCACCCGGGCGCGCCCCGTGCTGGCGAAGGTGCGGGCAGGGCAGGCGGCCCTGCTCACCGTGGGGACCCGGCTGCCGGGCACGGCCGTGGAGATCGGTGCGGAGGTCGTCGCGGTGCATGGCCTGGGCCGGGGCAGCGGGCGGATTCGGGGGGTTGATATAGGGGTGCGGGTGGCGTCGGCAAGCATGCGCCCGCGGCGTGGAGTGCTCACGTGCGGGCAGCGACCAGACACGCGCCCGCACTTGGAGGCAGTGTGAGGGTCGCGGCGCTGTGGTTCCCGGATTGGCCCATCCAGGCGCTGCAGGATGCCGAGAGGGCGGCGTGTGTCATCGCCGCCCAGCACCGCGTGGCGGTGTGCAACGCGGCGGCGCGCCGGGCGGGAGTGCGCCGCGGGATGCGCGTGCGCCAAGCCCAAGCCGTCCTGCCGGAGCTGCGCGTGGAGGAGGCCAACCCGGACCGGGACGGGGTGGTGTTCGCGGAGATTGCCGCGGGCCTGGACGCGGTGGCTTCGTCGGTGGAGGTGCTGCGCCCTGGGCTGGTCATCGTGGACGCGGGCGCGGCCGGGCGTTTCCACGGCAGTGAGGCAAAGGCGGTGGAGATGCTTGTCGACGCCACCTCCAGATCCCACCTCGACGCCACCGTCGGCGTCGCGGACGAGATTGCTACCGCGCTGATTGCCGCCCGCCACCGCAACCTGGGCGCGGTGGTGCCGGTAGGAGGGTCGCGCGACTTTCTGGCTAAGCAGCCGGTAGGAGTATTGGCCGCGGAAGTGGCGCTGGGCTGTGCGGCGGACGTGGTTCATTCTTTAGAGCAGCTGGGTGTGCGCACCTTAGGGGAGCTGGCGAGCCTGCCGCTGCGCCAAGTCACCACCCGTTTCGGTGAGGCCGGGCGGCGGTGCCACGCGGTGGCCGCGGCTGCGCCGGATCGGCGCGTGGCACCGGAACTCGCGCGCCCTGACCTGGGCGTGGAGCAGGGCTTCGAGGAGCCCTTGGAGCGCGTGGATGCCGCGGCCTTCGCCGCGCGTCAGCTGGCGGCTCGCCTCCACGCGGCTCTCGAGGAGGCCGGCGTGGTGTGCCTGCGCCTGCGCGTTGCCGCGGAGTTTGAGGGCGGTGAGCGCCTGGAGCGGATCTGGCGTACCCAGGAAGCGCTCAGCGAGGCCGCCACGGCGGATCGTGTGCGCTGGCAGCTCGACGGCTGGCTGAGTACTGCGCGGGCTGGGAGTGCGCCGGGTGAGGGAGGGGGCATCGCCAAGCTGGCGTTGGAACCGGTGGAGGTCGCCCCGCCGGGGGACGGGCTTTTGTGGGGCGCGGGTGAATCCGCCGAGCAGGCTAAGCGTGTCATCGCGCGCGTGCAATCCCAGCTGGGGGTGGATCGCGTGCTGCAACCCCGCCCGGCGGCCGGGCGGGGGGTGGCCGAGCGCATCGAGTACGTCCCTTATGGCGAGCAGCGCGACCCGCAGCCGGAGGGCACGTGGCCGGGGCGCATCCCGGCGCCGCTTCCGGCGAGCCTGGCGCACCCGGCTGCGCGGATTCGGCTTATCGACGTCTCCTCGAAGGACATCATCGTCACCGCCGAGGCCCTCCTTTCCGGGGCTCCAGCAGGTCTGGGGTGGGGCCAGCACCGCTACCGGGTGACTGGGTGGGCCGGCCCGTGGCCCGTGGATACCGGGTGGTGGGAGGCGGGTGCGGCGCAGCGCTGCGCGCGTCTGCAAGTCGTCGGGGAAAACGACAAAGGCCAGCGCGCCTGGTTGCTGGTGTGGGCAGGCGGGCGCTGGTCGGTGGAGGCAACCTATGCCTGAACGGCTTAGTTCAAGATGTCGATGACCAGGCGCGTCGGCGCCCTGAGCACCTGGACCGAATACGGGTGGCGTTCATTAAGCCCGATAACGAACTGCGAGCGGGCCTCGAAGGTGCCGCTGCTGACCACCTGGGTAACCAGCCCGCCGGCGCCCTTTACAGTGCCGATGTTCGGGTCTTCCATGTTGAGCTGGAAGGGGTAGGCGGTGCCGTCGATGCTGACGTCGAGCGCGGCGGAGCCTTCATAAGCAATCGGGTTGCCGGAGCCTTGCTGGGCGGGGGAATCGGTGTAATCGATGAACCAGCCCGGCGAACCATCCCCGACAAACTCGAAGACTACGCGGTCAAAGCCCTCGTGTTTACCCACGCGGACATCGGTCACCACCAGCTCCGAGGGGGCCGGTGGGCGGAGGGTTTTCATCTCCAGGTTGGCGTCCCCCAGCGGGGTTAGGCCAGCGGGCGCGGCGGGGGAGGGCGCAGTGGGAGTGACGGTAGCGGTGGAAGTGGAGGCGCCGGACAGGGTGGCGTCGAGAGTCTTCGTGGGGTCGCCGGTACTACCATCCGGGGAGGAAGACGGAGCGCATCCCTGAAGCACGAGCGCACCCGAGACAACGAGTGCGGCCACGGGGGCGGCTGTGCGCAAGAGATTGTGTTTCGGCATAATTCCGAGCGTAGCGGCACCGCAGGGAATTATATGCATCGAGCTAAGCATCGTAACCACATTGTTGTGAAGGAAGTGATGCCAGTTAAGATGGCGCCATGACCTTCTGCTCCGACGTCCAGGTTGAGCCCCTGGCTGGTACCGCTAAACAAGAATCTGTGTACGTCCTTTTCGAGTGGCCCACGGCGTGGTCGCGCGACGTGCTCGATGGCCGTACCTTCGGCCCGGGCCTCACCGAGAAGCTCAAGGCCAAGCTCAAGGGCGTGGCGGGCCTACAGCTCATTCGCCGCCCGGGGCGCGCCGGGCATGAGCGGGGGACGGGGCACTTCCGTTGTTTCGTCGTGTGGGCGCGCGAGGGGCTGGTGCAGGATTACACCCTGAACGGCCCAGAGGACATTCTTGACCTGGATCTTGAGCATCCCACCGGCACGTGCCTGCCGCTGGTGCTCGTGTGCACCCACGCCAAGCGCGATGCCTGCTGCGCCATCAAGGGGCGCCCGCTGGCTGCCTCCCTGGCATGTGAATTTGAGGAGACCGTGTGGGAAACCTCCCACACCAAAGGCCACCGCTTCGCGCCGTCGGTGCTGCTGATGCCGTGGGGCTATTCCTTTGGCCGCCTCAACGTGGAGGCCGGCCGTGAGCTCGTGGGCAAGGCGCTGCACGGCGAGTATTTCTACCCCGCCAACCGCGGTTCCGGCCTCACCACGCCCCGGGGCCAGGTGGCGGAGCTTGCGGTGGCACGCCAGCTTCTCGACGCCTCCGAGACCCTCCACTACGGCGACCTCACCGTCGACGCGACAGATACCGCAGCGGCAGGTACTGCCGCTGTGCGACACCGCGACGGCCGCGCATGGGACGTGGAACTGGAAGAAAAAGAGGCCTCCGGCGTCGTCTCCTCCTGCGGAGACAAACCGAAGACCTCTCGAATCTACGTCGCGCGTCGCGTCGAAAAGCGCAGCGTATAGATAGGGGTTGGCGCGGTTAGCGGCGCATAATCTTGGCCGAGAGCCAGTTGCCAAAGAACTGCGCTGCCTGCACCAGCACGATGATGATGAGGGTAGCCACCACGGTGACCTCCCACTCGAAGGCGCGGTAGCCGTAGACAATGGCGAAGTCACCCAAGCCACCGCCGCCGACGTAGCCGGCCATCGCGGACATATCGACGATGCCGATGAACAGGAAGGTGTAGCCCAGTACCAGCGGGCCCAGCGCCTCCGGAATGATGACCGTGGTGATGATCTTCCACGGCGAAGCGCCCATCGCGCGGGCCGCCTCGATCACACCCGGATCCAGCGCCACGAGGTTCTGCTCCACGATGCGCGCCACTGCGAAGGTAGCCGCAATCACCATGACGAACGTGGCCGGTTCACGGCCGATGGAGCTTCCCAGCACCGCCACCGTCAGCGGCTGGACAAAAGCCAGCAGGATGATGAACGGGATCGGGCGAATGAAGTTCACCAGAATGTTGATGACGAAGTGAATGGGCTTGTTCTGCAGGATGCCGCCCGGGCGCGTGGTGTAGAGCAGGATGCCCAGCACGAGGCCGATGATGCCGGCGAGCACCAGGGTCGTGGCGACCATGATGAGGGTGTCCTTGATGGCGTCGACAAGCGTGCCGCCCAGTCGGTCCCAATTGGCCTGCGCGAGGTAGGTGACGTTCATCGTTGGATCTCCTCAATCTCGGTGGTGCGTTGCATGTGTGCGTAGAAGTCTTCGATGGCGGCGTCCGGGCCGTTGAGGCGGACGGTGATCTTGCCAAAGGAGTGCTTTTGCAAGGTGGTGATACCGCCGTGGACCACGGCGATGGACACGCCCTCGTCCGCGAGCTTGCCCGCGGCATCGAAGAAGCCGGACTTCTCTGTCAGGTTGATGGTGAACAGGCGGCCTTCGTGGGCCAAGAGGTCATCGGCCTCGACGACGTCCGGGGTGTTGCGCAGCGAGGTGGCCACGAATTTCTCCGCCACCTTGGTTCGGGGATTGGAGAAGACCTCATAGACGCTGCCGGACTCAATAACGTGGCCGCCTTCCATGACGGCGACCTTGTCTGCGATGGAGCGCACGACGTCCATCTCGTGGGTAATGACCACGATGGTAATGCCGAGATCGCGGTTGACCTTGCGCAGTAGGTCGAGGACCTCATGGGTGGTGGTGGGGTCGAGCGCCGAGGTGGCCTCGTCCGCCAGCAGCAGGGAAGGGTTATTAGCCAGGGCGCGGGCGATGCCGACGCGCTGCTTCTGGCCGCCGGAGAGCTGCTCCGGGTAATTATCGCCCTTGTCCGCCAGGCCAACGAACTCCAGTAACTCCTGCACGCGCTTTTTACGCTCCTGCTTCTCGACGCCCTGCAGTTTCAGCGGGTACTCAATATTGCCCGCCGCAGTGCGCGAGGACATGAGGTTGAACTGCTGGAAGATCATGCCGATGTTGCGGCGGATGCCGCGCAGCTTGGACTCGGGAAGGGGGACGACATCGGTGCCGTCGAGAAGCAGCTGCCCCGAGGTCGGCTTATCCAGTCCGTTGATCATGCGCACCAGCGTGGACTTACCTGCGCCGGAGAAGCCAATGATGCCGATGATCTCGCCGGGCTCGACGGTCAGGGAGACATTATCGAGTGCGGTGGTGGTGGTTTTCTTGTTTTTAAAGACTTTGGTGATGTTGCGGAATTCAATCCGGGTGCCCTGGCGGGCGCCAGTGTGTTCAGTCACGTGGTTTTCCTTTGTACGTGTCCGTGTAGTGAATAAGCAGGGAGTAACGGGCAAAATCCCCCGGGTCACGCAAACGAGCGTGAGCGCGGGGGTGAGGGAGATTCGCTTAGCTGGAGGAGGCTTCCTCTTCTAGGCGGTCCAGTATCTCTTGGAGTTCTGCTTGGGGCTTGTCCACGAAGATGGTGGTGCCACCCGTGGTGTCTTGCACCGCGGCCTTCACCTCATCAGAGAGGTAGAGTTCAGCCAGCTTCTTGACCTTCTCATTGTCCTTGTCCTTTTCCTGCACAGCCCACACGTTGACGTAGGGGTCGAACAGGATCTCCGGGTCGGCGTTGGGGTTTTCCGGGTCGTCGTAAAGCACGGCGTCGGCCGGGTTGATACCCGCACGCTTGAAGAAGGAGTTGGTGATGATGGCAGGCTTGCCTTCGCCGAAGGCGGACGGAGTCTGGGAGGCATCGACCGGGGTGATGGTCACCTTGGAAGCGGACTCGTCGATATCGGCGGGATCCGGGGTGAGCTTGCCCTCTTCCTTGAGCTTCAGCAAACCGTTGGCTGCCAGCAGGTTGATGGCGCGGCCCTGGTTCGTGGCGTCATTCGGAATGGCGATGTCCTGCCCCTCGATGCCGTCGATGCTGTCGTGGCCCTTCCAGAACAGAGGCATGGGGTAGACCTGCGTGGACGCAACTGGGACAAGGTTTGTGCCGTTGCCCACGTTGTACTCGGCGAGGAACTTTAAGTGCTGGAACTTGTTGGTGTCCGTGCTCCCCTCAGCCAATGACTGGTTGGGGGTGGCGTAGTCGGTAAAGCTCTTCATCTCGATCTCGATGCCTTCCTTGGCAGCGAGCTCTTTGAGCACGCCCCACTCCGGAAGCTCGGCGTCGGTGGTGCCGATGATGATGGGATCCTCGGCGGTACCAGCGGCGAAATCGGAGCTTGCAGACGAGCAGGCGACCAAGCTGGTAGCGGCAGCGAGGCTAGCTACAGCGGCTGCTACGAGACGGCGGATGCGCATGATTCGTCCTTTGCTAGTTAGTCAGTGAAGGCTGCTTAAACCTGCTCCTCGAGGCGGTCCAGAATCTCCTGGAGCTCCTCCTGGGAGCGGTCCACGGCCACGGCGGTGTCGCCGGAGGACTTCAGGACCGCGTCGGTGACCTTCTGGTCCTTCCACAGCTTGGCCAGCTCGTGGAGGGTTTCGTTATCGGCGTCGTCGGCACGCACGGCCCAGACGTTGATGTAAGGCTCGGCCTCGGTGGAGTCCGGGTCATCCTGAGCAACGGCAGACTGCGGGTCAATGCCGGCGCGCTCGAGGAAGGAGTTGTTGATAACGGCAGGCTTGCCCTCGCCGTAGGCGGCCGGGGTCTGGGCAGCGTCCACCGGGGTGACCTTGACCTTGGATTTCTTCTCATCGATGTCCAGCGGGGTCGGGGTCAGCGGGCTGCCCTCCTTGAGGGTGACCAGGCCTTCCTGGACCAGCAGGCCGATGGCGCGGCCCTGGTTGGTGGAGTCGTTCGGGATGGCGACTTCCTGGCCCTCGACGTCACCGAGGTCCTTGTGGTCCTTCCAGTAGATGGCCAGCGGGTAGATCTCGGTAGCTGCCAGCGGGACGAGGTCGGTGCCGTTGCCCTTGTTGTATTCAGCCAGGAACTTCAGGTGCTGGAACTTGTTGGTCGTCAGCTTGCCCTGGTCCAGAGCCTGGTTCGGGGTGTTGTAGTCGGCGAAGTTTTCCAGCTTGACGTCGAAGCCGGCCTCCTTGGCCAGGTCCTGGAATACGGCCCACTCTTCCATGTTGGCGTCGGTGGTGCCGATGGTGATGGTGGAGTCCTTGGTAATGGCCTCACCGGAGTTCTCGGACTCGGCGGAGTCCGAGGAGCAAGCAACCAGGCCAGTTGCAGCGATGACGGCTGCCGAGGTGGCAGCAAGTACGCGACGGATGCTCATAGTGGGTTCCTAGTGTCCCTTCTTGGTTTGTGCGGCAAGTCGTATCACCGCAGGAGTATGCACTGCACGAAAAACTAGCAACGATTGAACCGCTTTGTCTATCCGAGTATTTGTTCAACGAAAACCTTGACTGGAATACATGTTCGAATATAGTGTGTGGGGCTATGAGGTTCAATGGGGGTGAGGCGCTGCCGTGGTCCCGGGTGGAGAGGATTCTCTCTGGCCGCCCGGGGCCCGTCCCGGTGCCGGTGGGCCACCTTCCGGGGGCGGCGGAGGAGCCGGAGGCCGGGCATTCCGCCGTGCCTTTCGCGGAGCTGCATGCGGTGAGCTCGTATAGCTTCCTCCACGGCGCCTCCGAGCCGGAGGAGCTGGTGGCGCGCGCCGTCGAGCTGGGCTTGCGGGGGATTGCACTGGTAGATAGGGATGGATTCTATGGCCTCATGAAATTTGCGGAGGCCGCCGCCAAGGTGGGGCTGCCCGCAGTCTTTGGGGCGGAGCTCAGTCTCGACCCGGCCCCCCTGACCGTTCTGGCTCGCGCCCCGGAGGGCTATCGGCGTTTATCCCGGCTCATCTCCCGCGCGCACATGGAGGCGGGGGAGAAGGGGGCTGTGTCCTATCCTTCCCTGGCGGAGATTGGTGCGCAGTTGCAGGATGAATGCCTGTTCCTGGTGGGCTGGGAGTGGGCTGAGCATTTCGATCTTCTGGTCGATGGAATAAAAATAGACAGCATGGTTCTGGAGTATGCCTGTACCCAGCTTCCGGAGGACGCGGACCACCACCTACTGCTGGATTCCTTGCCGGTTCCGCGCGCCATCGCAACCGCCCGCCCGGCTGCCGCCACACGGCAACACGCGCGGCTGGCCGGCGCCAAAGAAGCCTTGTCTAGACGCCTCGCGCTTGCCGACGCCTCCCCCAACTCCCACCCCATGGGCTCGTCCTGGCTGCGCTCCGGGGAACAGATGGCGCAGCTGTTTCCGGATCGTCCCGAGCTCATCGCGGAAACCGTCCGCGTCCTTGAGGAATGCAGCTTCACCTGGGAGGCGCTGGCCCCAAACCTGCCTGATTTCGACGTGCCGGAAGGCCATACCGAGATGTCCTGGCTAGAGCACCTCACCTTCGAGCGCGCGGCAGTTCGCTATGCCACGCGGCCTAAGGAGATTCGGGAGCGGGCGTGGGAGCAGATGCGGTACGAGCTGGGCGTAGTGAAGCAGCTGGGCTTTCCCGGCTACTTCCTCATCGTGTGTGATCTCGTGGACTTTTGTAAACGGGAGAATATCCTGTGCCAGGGGCGGGGCTCGGCGGCGAATTCGGCGGTGTGCTTCGCGCTGGGGATTACGAATGCGGAGCCGATTTCCGCGGGCCTGCTCTTTGAGCGCTTCCTCTCCCCGGACCGCGATGGCCCGCCGGATATTGACATCGATATTGAATCGGGGCGGCGCGAGGAGGTCATTCAGTACGTCTATGCCAAGCACGGCCGCGAGCGCGCCGCGCAGGTGGCCAACGTGATTACGTACCGCCGCAAAGGCGCGCTGCGGGATGCCGCCCGCGCGTTGGGCTACCCGCAGGGTTCGGCCGATGCCTGGTCGAAGGGGATCGCGCCCGCGCCTTCGGACGTTGAATCCTTGGCCGAGCAGTTTATAGGGCAGCCGCGCCACCTGGGCATTCACTCCGGCGGCATGGTGCTGTGCGACCGGCCAATTGCGGATGTCGTGCCCGTGGAATGGGCGCGCATGGAAAACCGCTCGGTGCTGCAGTGGGATAAGGATGATTGTGCCGCGGCCGGGCTGGTGAAGTTCGACCTGCTGGGCCTGGGCATGCTCGAAGCCCTGCATCACATGATGGACTTGGTGGAGGAAAGCACCGGCAGGGTGGTCAACCTGTGGGAGCTGGACCTGGCTGACCCGGAAGTCTATGACATGCTCTGCCGCGCGGATGCGGTGGGCGTGTTCCAGGTGGAATCGCGCGCGCAGCTGAGCACGCTGCCGAGGCTCAAGCCGCGGGTCTTCTTCGACCTCGTGGTGGAGGTCGCGCTCATCCGCCCGGGTCCCATTCAGGGCGGGTCGGTGCACCCCTACCTGCGCCGCCGCGATGGCAAGGAGCCGGTGACCTATGACCATCCGGTGCTGGAGAAGTCCCTGGGCAAGACGCTGGGGATTCCGCTCTTTCAGGAGCAACTCATGCAGATTGTGGTCGATGCCGCCGGGTTCAGCGGCGCGGAGGCTGACGACCTGCGGCGCGCGATGGGCTCGAAGCGCTCGCCGGCCAAGATGGCGGCGCTTAAGCAGCGTTTTTATGAGGGTCTGGAGGAGACCAACGGGATCGTCGGGGAGGTCGCGGACAAGCTGTGGGCCAAGATCGTGGCCTTCGCCGCGTACGGCTTTCCGGAGTCGCACTCGCAGTCTTTTGCCTCCTTGGTGTACTTTTCGGCGTGGTTTAAGCGCTATTACCCGGCGCAGTTTTGCGTTGGCTTGTTGCGCGCGCAGCCGATGGGTTTCTACTCGCCGCAGTCGCTTATTCAGGACGCCCGCCGCCACGGCGTGGAGGTGTTGCCGGTCAGCGTCAACGAGTCGGGCCGCGAGGCGCGCGTGGTGGTGGGCGCGGACGGTCAGGCGCGTATCCGCTTGGGGCTTAACCTCATCAAGGGGTTGGGTGATAAGGCCGCCGATCGCATTGAAGCGGCCGCGCCGTTTGGCGACGTCCCCGATCTCTCCCGTCGTGCCGATCTCACCGTCGATCACGTGGAGGCTCTTGCGGTGGCGGGGGCTTTGGATGTCTTTGGGGTGGATCGTCGCCAAGCGTTGTGGCAGGCCGGTGTTGCCGCGACAGAACGGGCAGGGATGCTGCCGGGGCTTTCGGCTATTGAGGCGCCGTCTTTGCCGGGGATGAGTGCTTTTGAGCTTATGGCGGCGGACGTGGCGAGCACTGGTGTGACCCACAACCAGCAGCCGATGGAGCAGGCGCGTGAGGCGCTGCGTGCTCGTGGTGTCTTGGCGGCGGCGGATCTGCCGGCCGTGGAGGATGGCACCCGCGTGCGTATCGCCGGGGTGGTCACGCACCGCCAGCGCCCGCATACTGCAGGTGGCGTGGTCTTCTTCGGCTTGGAGGATGAGACTGGGTTGATGAACGTGATGGTCTCGCCCGGCCTGTGGGCCAGGGATAAGGTCACCGCGCGGACAGCGCCCGCGCTCATCGTGCGCGGCATCGTGCAGAATGCCTCCGGCGCGGTCACCGTTGCTGCGGACCAGCTGGAGCCGCTGGCCTTCGGCGAGGCCCTTTCGCGCGGCTCGCGGGATTTCCGCTAAGAGGTTTATTCCTTTGAGATGAGCTCGTCGCGGTTCATTTTTCCCGCCAGGGAACGGGCCACCGAGAACGGCACCCACACCATGAGCAGCAGGATGATCTTGAGGTAGAGCTGGGACACGAACACACCGTCCATGATGGGCATGGTTCGGGCACCCCAGGCGATAAGGCCAGTCACTGGCAGCAAGATGACGAGTGCTGCGAGGGAGAACTTGAGGCCGTCGTCGCGGGCTTCGACGTGCTGCTGCATTTGGTACTCATCGAGCTCCGTCGTGGGCAGGTCTGCGGCACCTATCGCTGAGCGCAGGCGGGCGGTCAGCAGCGCGGTGAGCAGCGTTCCGAGGCAGGCCACCATGAGTGAGGTAAAGGAGTCCCAGAACTGCAGGGGGAGGGACAGGATGATGAGGCAGGAGGAGAGATCGGCCAGGGTGATGTAGCGCTTGCGGGTCTTAACGGAATCGGGGATGGTAGCGGCGGACATGAGCGAGTTAGTCCTTTCGGTAGATTTCGGAGGACATGGGGGTGAATTCGGTCCGGGAGAACACGGCTTCCACGGGCAAGTCAAAGACCTCGCAGATATTGAATGCGAGATCCAGGCTGGGGGAGTGGTCGCCGCGCTCGAGGGCGCCGATGGTTTGGGGGTTGACCCCGATGGTGTCGGCAAGCTGTGCGCGCGTCATGTCCCGTTCAACGCGGAGCACGCGGACCCGGTTAAATAGTGGGCGGGTTGGCTTTTTCTTTGGGGACATGCACCACAGTGTTGTATAAACCCAACAAGTTGTCAAGGGTTCATGTTAGTGTGTTGGCATGAACCCCGTATCCCCGTCACTCACGAAAGCCCGCTACATCACGAATTTGAGCTGGGACATTATCCTCGCCGCCCTAGCGGCCGCGGCGGCATATTTCTGGTGGGATTGGCTCTATTGGGTCGCCGGCGCGTTTCTCGTGTGGGCACTCTACGAACTGTGGCTCATCCCCGCGCAGGTCAAAAACTTAGGCTGGCAGGAAACCGCCGATGAATTACTGGTCACCCGCGGAAAAATCTGGAACACCTTCACCGTCGTGCCCTACGGCCGCATCCAGTTCGTCGACGTCACCGCCGGCCCCGTCGAGCGGGCGATGGGGCTGAAAAAGGTGAAACTGCACACGGCGTCGCCCAGCAGCGACGCCACCATCCCCGGCCTCCTTGCTGCCGACGCCGACGCCCTGCGCGAACGCCTCGCCGTCAAGGCCCGCGAGAGGATGAGTGGGCTGTGAAGGACCGCGCGCTTATCGACGCCGACGGCTACACCCGCGTCCACCGCCTCACCCCGCTGCTGCGTTTCTGGTCGCTGATTCTGGCCTTGGTGGCCGTTCTCGCGGTGAACGTCAACGCCTCCATGGTGTCGGACGTTCTGTCCTACGTGCAGGGTGGGCACTTGGGTGAGGTCGGCCGCGGCACCCTGCTGGGCATCGGTGCCTTCGTGCTGGTGTGCACGGTGATTTGGCTCGTCTCCGGAATTTGGTGGCGCAAGCTGGGCTACAAGCTCACCGAGGATGAAATCGCGCTGCGCCACGGTGTCATCTCAACGTCCTTCCGTTCCGCGCGCTATGAGCGCATCCAGGCGGTGGATGTCGTGGAATCCATCATCGCGCGCCTATTGGGCTTGGCCGCAGTCCGTGTGGAGACCGCGGGCGGCACCTCCTCCGTCATCAAAATCGAGTACCTGACCAAGGCGACAGCGGAGGAGCTGCGCGCGGAGCTGCTGCGGCGCACAAATAAGGGGTCTGCCAGTGAGCCAGCGCCGGAAACTCCCGCCGCCTTGATTCCGGAGATTCCCATCCTGCGCACGATTGCCGCTGAGGCTTTGCGCCTGCCCACGTTGGTTACCGCACTCGTCATCGGCGGCCTGCTCTTCCTCCCCGGGATGTGGACCGCGCTGCTGCCTATCATCGTGGGCTTCGTGGGGCGGGTGTGGAGTCTGGTGGATTCCTCGTGGACGTTCACCGCGCTTCACGACGCCCCCGCCAACGCCCTCAACGTCTCCTACGGTCTTGCCGACCGCCGCCGCCAAACCATCCGCATCAGCCGCATCCACGGCGTGCGGGTGAGCCAGCCTTTTCTGTGGAGGCGCTTCGGCTGGTACGAGGTGCACGTCTCGGTGGCCGGGTATGGCGCGAAGGGCGGCGGCAAGCAGTCAGGTTCCACGCGCATCCTGCCGGTGGGCACCCGCGAGCAGGCACTGGAGCTTTTAGAGCTCATCTCAGATCTAGACCGCGCGCAGATTGAGGATTTCGCACGCCCTGAAGGGCGCACCCAGCCCACTTATACCTCCCCGCGCCGGGCGACGTGGATCAGCCCCATTGACCGTAAGCAGCAGTCGGTGACGCTGGTGGAATCGCCTCAGCCGGTGACCATCGTGCACCGCGGCCGCATCAACCGCCGCGTCATAGTGATTGGTACCCCGCACATCCAGGAGCTCACGCTGAAGGTGGGGCCGTTGGGTCACCTCGCGGGTGTGCGCACCGTGCGCTTCGACCTTGTGGCGGGCCCGGTCAAGATGGCCGGCCAAGACCTCACGCCTGCCGATGCCTCCGCGCTCCTCACCCGCTTGCGCTCCCGCCGCCTCCCCGCCCTCGAGTCTGCGCCTGCTCCTAGCGGCGGCGACGAAGCTTGAGCAGCACCGGCCCGCGGGTGCGGCTGGGGCCGGCACACGTTGAGGCTGCCGAACAAGACCCGCATCCGCCCGCAGGGCAGGAGCCGAGCGGCTCCATATCGAGCACTCCGCTGGCGGTGAGGTGATCCAGAATCACATCGACCGTGCCGGGCTCCAGCCCGGTCTGCGCCGCGATGGCTACGCGCGAGCGCACACCGGATTCGATGGCTTGCTGCACGGCGTGAATGGGCGAGGCAGGCATTAGATAAACACCCTCAGAATCTGGAAGGCCGCCACTGCCAGCACCCACGCGGTGGCCAGCTGAATGCCGAAGCCAAAGAGCGTCCAGCGCCAGCCAATCTCGCGGCGCTGCGCGGCAATCGTGGCCACGCAGGGTGTGTAGGCCAGCAGGAAGAGCATGTAGGCCCACACCGCGGCGAGGGGATGGCCGCCGGAGGCGCGGTCGAAATCTTGACGCACGTGGTCACTGAGCGCGCTGTGGGATTGCTCCTCCGCGGAGGCGTCGGTGACGTCGTCGACGGCGTAGGTCTGCGCCCACGTCGAAATCAGCGCCTCCTTGGCCACGAAACCAGTGACCAGCGGGCCGGCCAGGGACCACGAGTCGAAGCCAGCCGGGGCAAAGGCCGGGGCAATGGTGCGCGAGACCGCGCCATAGGCGGAATCCTCCGGCGCTGGTGGCTCGCCCAAGGTGGTCTCGTGCACCGCGGCCCCAACCGGGATGGCCATGAGCAGCCACACCACGACCACGGTAGTCACGATGATGCCGCCGGCGGTCTGCAGGAAGCCCTTCAATCGCCTCCACATCACGCTCAGCGCCAGACGCACGGTGGGCAGCTGGTACGTCGGCAAGTCAATAACCAGCGCTTCCTCAGGCACCGCGCGCCACAGCGTCTTGCGCAGCGCCAAACCCACCAGCACGAGCAGCGCGATGGAAATGACGTACATGATGAACACCACGCTGCCGGCGTGCTCTGGGAAGAACGTGGCCGAAAGCATGACGAAGACCACCAAGCGCGCCGAGCACGAGGTAAACGGGATGAGCAGCGCCGTCATAATGCGATGCCGCGGGCTTCCCAGCACGCGCGTGGCCGAGATCGCCGGCACGTTACAGCCAAAGCCCACCACGATGGGGATAAAGGCCTTGCCCGGCAAGCCTATGGCCCGCATAAGGCGGTCGGTCACCACCGCCGCGCGCGCCATGTAGCCGGAATCCTCCAGCACCGCCAAACACAAAAACATCAGCGCCATGAGCGGGGCGAAGGTGAGGACCATGCCGACGCCGCCGATGAGGCCGTCGACAAGCAAGCCCGTAACGAGGGGGTGGCCCAGGCCGATGGCTTCAAGCCCCGCCCGCGCCCAATCGCTCAAGGGTCCGGAGACTAACGCCTCCAGGCCATCCTGCAGGGGAGCGGCCACCGTGGTGGTGATCTGGAAGACCAG
Organism: Corynebacterium sp. HMSC072A02; assembly: GCF_001810085.1. Taxonomy (NCBI): domain Bacteria; kingdom Bacillati; phylum Actinomycetota; class Actinomycetes; order Mycobacteriales; family Corynebacteriaceae; genus Corynebacterium; species Corynebacterium sp. HMSC072A02. The sequence goes on from NZ_KV799860.1 coordinate 63,397, forward strand.
CCACATCACGGCCAGAAACAGCAGCGGACCCACGACTGGGTGGAGGGCCACCGCATCGAGGCGGTGGGAGAGTGGCGTGGCATGCTCGACCTCGCTTACCGAGGCCTTCGCCGCCGCATCCAGCTCCGCGAAGCGGCCCTCCAGGCCGGTGTCCTCGCGCAGCTGCACCGGGTGGTGCGCCAAAGACTCCACGACGACCTCGCGCAGCTTCTCGACGCCCTCCCGCTTACGCCCATCAACCTCCACCACTGGGATGGAGGTGGCCTCAGTGAGTGCAGCAGCGTCAACCACTTGACCCTGGTTGAGGGCCACGACAGTCTTCGTCAGCGCGATGATGAGGCGGTAGGGCTGCTCCGCCAATTGGAGGGCCACGTTGAGGCCGCGCGCGACGGCGCTGGCATCGACGACCACGACGACGGCGTCGGGGCGCTCATCGTCGGGGCAATCGATGAGCATGGCGCGGGTGAGCGCCTCATCGGGGCTGAGCGGATCGAGCGAGTAGGTGCCGGGGAAGTCGATGAGATCGGCGGTGGATTCACCCAGCTTCCACGCACCGCGGCTGACCTCAACGGTGGTTCCCGGCCAATTGCCGGTCTGCGCCTTCGCGCCGGTCAGAGCATTAAAGAGCGTGGACTTGCCGGAATTCGGGGAGCCGACGAGCGCGATGATGGGTGCTCCGGCAGGAGCTATCGCGCCGCCCGGATCGCCGTGACAGCTGGGTTTCGTGGTGGCCATGATTTAAACCTCGATGGCTTGCAGCGTTGTCTTGTCGATGGCATAGCGGCAGCTGCCCACCGAGACAACGCGGGCGCCGCCGGCCACGCGCGGGCCCATCGTCAGCGTGGCGCCGGGGCGGATACCCAGCTCGCCGAGGCGCACCGCTAAGGCGGCATCGCAGGTGCAGGAAATGCACTCGTTTCCCAAGGTGATGGTGCATCCCATGGGGATGGCGTCGGCGGTTTGCCGTGGGCACCCAGACAACTTCACGGTGAGCTCTCTTCCTCTAAAGCATTACCGTTATAGGTTAACCTAAGTAAATATAGGTCTGTCTAGTTTTCGCCGCTTTCGGTTAGGTGATCCTCACCACGCGGCGCTCGGGGCGCCGCGTTTCCTACATGTTGCCTGAATTAGTTGGTCCAGCTGCTCACCTGGCGCAGCTTTTGGCGGTTCTTCAGCCGCGACTGGCCCAGCTTGCGGGACATGCGGTCCAGAATCTGGATGGCCTCCGTGATGTGAGGGCCTTTGTTGAGCATGACGCACTCCGCGCGCAGCGCATAGCCCGCGTCCGTGATTTCCGCGCGGGAGGGAAGCCCCGTCTTGGCCAGGGTCTCCAGCACCTGCGTGGCCATGATGACCGGGATGTGTGCCGCCTCCGCGACCTTCATGATCCGCCCCGGTACCTGGACCATCTCCTCGAATCCCAACTCCACGGCCAAGTCGCCGCGCGCAATCATGATGCCGAACTTGGCATGTCGCATGCCCTCCAGCAATACGCTTCCCAGCTGCTCATAGGCCGGCACCGTCTCAATCTTGAGCACGATGCCCAGGTCACGCACGCGCTGCGCCATCTCCTCGGACTCCTGCTCGGCGGCAATCTCCTCGAGCGTGTCATAGAGGAAGGCCACATCAGCTGGAGTGCGGATGAAGGAAACCGCTGCGATATCGCAGTGCGTGGCCACAAAACGCAGCGCTTCGATGTCTTCCTCGGTGAGGCTGGGCAGCGGGACGTCAGTATCCGGCAGGTTGATTCCCTTATAGGCGGCCAGGTTGGTGCCGGTGGGCCCGGCGTGCTCCACGGTGATGACAGCCTCGCGCTCAGCGCCGTTGTCCCGCACCTCGTGGACGCGGCCGGAGATTGCGCCATCATCGAAAATCACCCGGTGGCCCACCTCCAGCGCACCGACCACCTCCGGCAGCGTGCACCCAATGGTGGTCACCTCGCCCTCAACGATGCGCGCCGGCTCCTGCGAAGTGCTCAGCACCAACTCCTCGCCGCGGTGCAGGCGAATCTTCTGCTCCAGTGCCGGAACCCCATGCACCTGCGTGGTGTCCCCGCCGTGGCTCAACACCGTTCCCTCGGCGAGGTAGCAGTTGCGATCACCGTGCAGCACCGCCACGCCTGCTTCCGCGCTCTCCACGGTGAACACACGCGAGCGCCCGCGCGCTTCCGTGAAGCGCACCTCGCTGCCGGGGTGCAGGCGCGCCAACCACTCGCCATCCACCTCCAGCGCTACCGCCGGGCGTGCCGCGCTTGGCGACGCCTCCCCCGCCACCCCGTGGGCGCGGGTAGAGGAGGGGGCGTCGTGAAGCACGAGCGTTGCCGGGCTCAGCAGCTCACCTGCCGCGGTGCGCTCGCCGCGCACGCGAATGACCTGCGGACCCGGCTCGATGCTGCCGGTGCGGACCTTGGGGCCCGCAATATCGCAGGAAATCAGGATCTCGCGCCTCACCTCCTCGGCGGCGCGGTGGACGTGTGCCACCATTTTCTGCCAGGCATCCTGGCCATCGTGGGCGCAGTTGATGCGGGCGAGTTCCATGCCCGCGCGGGCGAAACCGAGGACCAGCTCATAGTCATCTGCGGCCTCGGTGGGAAGGGTCACCATGATGCGCGCGTGGGTGTCCTCCTGAGTGGGGCCGAGGAGGGCTTCGGTGTTGGCGTCGAGGATATCGTCCGCGTCCGCATAGGCCGTGGCAATCGGCTGCACGGGGTAGGTCGGTGCGTGGCCATCGAAGGCGTCGAGCACGTTGCGCGCGGCGTGGAGGCGCTCAAGCACCGCGGGCTCTGGATGGCTAAGGCTCGTGGCGCCCAATGCCGTGAGGCCTTCCTGGATTTCGACGGCGTCCTGGGAGCGCAATTCCATGTAGCGCACGAGGTTAACCGCGCCGGGGCGGTGGACGGGATCCACGCGCGCGATCTGCGCGGCGTGCGCGGCAGACGAAGCTTCGATGCGGGTAGTGAGGGAATCAAGAAGTGGGCGCAGGCTAGGCAAGGTTTCTCCTTCGTTGTGAAAGTCCACCCACATTGTGCCGCGACTTGTTAGACCGCGCCACGGAAGCCGAGCTGGCGCCAGGCCTCGTACACGGCCGTCGACGCCGCGTTGGATAGATTCATCGAGCGCCTAGCCGGCATCATGGGGATGCGCACGCGTTCGGTGACACGCGGATGGAAGGCGTGCTCTTCCGGCAGGCCAGTGGGCTCGGTGCCGAAGAGGAGGACGTCCCCCTCCTGGTAGTCGATGTCCGTGAACCACTTATCTGTGTGGGTGGTGAAGGCGAAGACCCGCGCACCGGGCAGGGCTTCCATGCAGGCGTCGAAGTCTTTGTGGATTTTGAGATCCGCCAGGTCGTGGTAGTCCAGGCCCGCGCGCTTGAGGTGTTTGTCCTCGAAGTTGAAGCCGAGCGGCTCGATGAGGTGCAGGCTCGCGCCCGTGACGGCGGCGGTGCGGATGGCGTTGCCGGTGTTGGTGGGGATCACGGGGTTGTCGAAGACGATGTGCAAGCTGCTCATAGGCATCAGTCTAGGATGGTGGGCATGAGCGCTACCAAACTAGATGGCAACTTGTACCGCGACGAGATTTTTGAGGACCTGGCCCAGCGCGTGGCCGCCCTCAAGGAGAAGGGGATTCCCCCGGGACTGGCCACGGTCCTGGTGGGCGATGATCCGGGTTCGCATTCCTACGTGAAGATGAAGCACCGCGATTGCGAGAAGCTCGGAATCAATTCGATTCGCAAGGACCTGCCTGGCGACGTTACCCAGGAAGAACTCGAGCGCGTCATCGAAGAGCTCAACAATGACGATGCCTGCACCGGCTACATCGTGCAGCTACCGCTGCCGAAGCACCTGGATGAAAACCGCGTGCTCGAGCTCATCGACCCGGCCAAGGACGCCGATGGCCTGCACCCGATCAACCTGGGCAAGCTGGTGCTCAACGAGGACGCCCCGCTGCCGTGCACGCCGAACGGTTGCATCCACCTGCTGCGCCGCTTCGGCGTGGAGCTCGATGGTGCCAAGGTCGTGGTCATCGGTCGCGGCGTGACCGTGGGCCGCCCAATTGGCCTGATGCTGACTCGCCGCAGCGAGAATTCCACGGTGACGCTGTGCCACACCGGCACCAAGGACTTGGCCGCGGAGACCCGTGAGGCCGATGTCATCATCGCGGCCGCTGGCAAGGCACACATGCTCACCGCCGACATGGTCAAGGAAGGTGCTGCGGTTCTCGACGTCGGCGTGTCCCGCGTTGACGGCAAACTCGCCGGCGACGTGGCTGAGGACGTGTGGGAGAAGGCCGGCTACGTTTCCCCGAACCCGGGCGGCGTGGGCCCGCTGACGCGCGCGTTCCTGGTGAGCAACATCGTCGAGCGCGCCGAAAAGCTCGCCGCTCAGTAGTGCGTGAAGTCGAGCGCTCGAGTAGTGAGTATGTCTGACCAACCAGCACAGCCGCGCGGGAAAACTGCGCCGCCGGTGTCTTTATCGAACCCGCACGATGCGCACCTGAAGCCCTCGGCGCTGCCGCCGGCTCTTCAGTGGTTGGCCATCGGCTTGTTCGTGGCGGCGGTTGTGGTGTCGGGCTTCTATGCCGTGTTCGAGCACTGGCGCCGCGCCACGCTGCTGCTGGGCGGGGCGCTGGTGTGGCTGACGGTGGTCCGCCTGACCTGCGATTCCTCGCGGGTCGGCGTGCTCGCGGTGCGCTCCCGGCGCTTCGACGCCTGCTTTACAGGCATCTTGGGCGCGGCGATGGTGTTCATGGCCTTTTCCATCGACGCGCTTGGATCGTAACGCGTTTGGCTCCCGGAAAGAGCCAAACGGCTTCTTAAATGTAATACTCGTCGCCCACGTACGCAGGGCCCACGTCTAAGCCATTTGGCGCCGAGAGCAGCAGGAAGTTGCGCAGGATACGGTTCATCTGCCGGGTCTCCGTCAGAAAAGCATCGTGGCCCACGGGTGAGACAATCTTGGCCATCGCCAGCAGCTGGTTGACGTTGCGGGAGATGTGCTCCTGCTGGTGATAGGGGTAGAGGATATCCGTGTCCACGCCCACCACCATCGTTGGTACCTGGGAGGCCGCCAACGCCTTGATGAGCCCGCCGCGCCCGCGGCCGACGTCATGCCGGTTCAGCGCCTCCGTGAGAACCACGTAGGAACCCGCATCGAAGCGCTCGGTGAGTTTCGCCCCCTGGTAATCCAGGTAGGAGTTCACCGCGAAACGCTGGTTCAGCTGGCGGTGCGGCCCCAAGGGATTCTCGCCTTGCTGTGCGGTAGCGCCGAAGCGCTCGTCGATTTCCTGCTCGCCGCGATACGTCAAGTGCGCGATACGGCGCGCCGCCGCCAAACCATCCCGCGGAGTCTTGTCCGTGAGGTAGTAATTTCCGCCATGCCAAAACGGGTCGCGCTCGATCGCGGAAATCTGCGCGGATTGGATGCCAATCTGCCAGCCCGAAGCCCTGGCCGACACCGCAATCACACACACCGCCGACACGCTTTCCGGGTGCAGCAAGCTCCACTCCAGAGTCCGCGCCCCGCCCATCGAGCCGCCGAGTACCGCGTGCACACGCGAAATACCCAGCTTCTTCAAGCAGTCGTGCTCGGCCTCCACCAAGTCCCGAATCGACAGCGCCGGGAAACGCCCGCCCCACGGCTTTCCATCCGGGTGCAGCGACTTTGGCCCCGTCGAGCCGTTGCAGCCACCCAGCGCATTGGTCGCGATAACGCACCAGCGCGTGGTGTCCAGGGCCTTGCCCGGGCCCACCAGGTCGGACCACCAGTCCGCCACGTTGGAATCCCCGGTCAGCGCGTGCTCGACCACCAAGACATTGTTGACGCCGTCCGGGTCGCCGGCGAAAGCGCCCCAGCGTTGGTAGGCCAGGGAGGCGTCGGCAAGCACGGCGCCTGCTTCGGTGGTGAAGTCACCGATGGGGACGACGGCGAGCTCGCCTTCGGGCGCGAGCTCCGGGATGGCGCTAACCAATGGCCGCGAACCCACGCTCGAGGTCGGCGATGATGTCGTTGACGTCCTCAATACCGACGGACAAGCGCACCGTGGCCTGCGTAATGCCCGCGGCCTTGAGCGCTGCCTCATCGGACTGGGAGTGCGTGGTGGTCGCCGGGTGCACCACCAATGAGCGGGTATCGCCGATGTTGGCCAGGTTCGAGTGCAGCTTCAGCGCATCGATAAACGCCCACGCCTCCTCGCGGCCGCCGTCGATGTCGAAGGAGAGCACGGAGCCGGTGTAGTCATAGCCCAGCTTCTCCTTGGTGGCCTTGTAAGGCGAGGACTCCAGGCCGGCGTAGTTGACCTTCGTGACCTTGGCGTGGGATTCCAGGTACTCGGCCACGGCCTGGGCGTTGGCATTGTGCTTCTCGACGCGCAACTGCAACGTCTCAATGCCATTCAGCGTCAGCCAGGCGTTGAAGGGGGAGATGGCGGCACCGGTATCGCGCAGCAGGCCCGCGCGCGCCTTGATAGCGAAGGCCGGTGCGCCCAGATCGGCGTACTTGAGGCCGTGGTAGGCCTCGTCTGGGGTGACGAAGTAGGGGAAGACGGGCTCGCCGTCACGCTCGATGGTCCAGTCGAAGGAGCCGCCGTCGATGATGGCACCACCGATGGCGGAGCCGTTGCCGCTGTAGAACTTGGTGGTGGAAACCACGACGATGTCTGCGCCCAGCTCCAGCGGGCGGGCGAGCGCGCCGGTGGCGATGGTGTTATCCACGATGAGCGGGACCTGGTTCTTGTGCGCTACCTCAGCGATGGCGGGGATGTCGAGGACATCGGCGACTGGGTTGCCGAAGGTCTCGCCGTAAAAAGCCTTCGTGTTCGGCTGGACGGCGTCCTGCCAGGATGCCGGGTCGTCGGGGTTCTCCACGAGGGTGACATCGATGCCGAGGCGCTTCAAGGTCACGGTAAAGAGGGTGGAGGTGCCACCGTAGAGGCGCGGGGAGGTGACAATGTGGTCGCCGGCGGAGGCCAGGTTCAAAATGGCCGCGGTTTCGGCGGCCTGGCCGGAGGCGAAAGCCACGGCGGCGACGCCGCCCTCGAGGGAAGCGAGGCGCTCCTCCAGCGCGTCCTGCGTGGGGTTGGTCAGGCGAGTATAAATCGGGCCGGCATCCGAGAGATTGAAGCGGTTGGCGGCGTGCTCGGCATCGTTGAAGACATACGAGGTGGTTTGGTAAATCGGCACGTTGCGTGCGTTGGTGGAGCCGCCCAGGTTCTGGCCGGCGTGGAGGGCGCGGGTGGCAAAGGACCACTCGTTTACTGCGGAATTATCGTATTTGGTGCTCATGTCAGGAAAGGCTAGACCAAGCGGTTCAGTGCCGTTAGTGGTTTTCTAGAAACCGCAGGCAAGCCCGAGAATAAAAATAGACCGAGCGGTTGGTTCGGCTTAAATTTCGATGCTTTCACCAACCCGCAGGCGCCGATAGCCGCTCACCCCGGCGCGTTGGAGCATGCCGTCGGTGATCTGCTTGCCGGCGTCGGAAAGCACGGCGTCATGGATGGGAACCGTAAGCCGCGCACCGATGCGCATGGCGTAATCCGCGGCATCCGCCCCGCGCACCCACGGGCCGGCGATGGGGAGCAGGAGCACGTCTACCGTGAGTCCTTCCGAGACAACCCACTGGTCGCCGGGGTGCAGCACGCCGCCGAAGAAATAACCCAGGTTCTCCGGGCGCGGGATATTGGGGTGGATCTCCTCGTGGAGGCCGCCCACCGCGTGAATCTCAAGGCCCAGAACTGTAAACGTCTCTCCAGCATGCACGATGGTGCCGGAGCCGAGGGCGTCGATAGCCTCCCGCGTTCCCCACACCGGCAGGCCGCTCCCGCGCACGGCATCGACGTCGAGGTGGTCACCGTGTGCGTGCGTGAGCAGCACCGCTTCGGCGCCTTCGAGGCAGCTCAGGTCAGAGAGGGGACCGGGGTCGATAACGATGCGACCCTGGGGAGCCTCGACGGCCACGGCGGATTGTCCATGCAGAGATAGCTTCATGATTCCCACGCTAGCCAAAAGTAAAGGAATACAGCGAGAGCCCTTCGCTTACTTCCAGCTCGATTGTTTCGGTGTGATTGTCAGGTTCCCGGACGAGATCCACCGTGCCGTCCTCGGTGATGTCGAAGGTGTCAACCGAACCATCGGCGCGGTGCACGCGAACCGTTCCGCGTCCTGATACCACGAGCTGTACCCAGGCGGCGCGGTAGTTCAGTCGCAGGCGCGCGTGAGGTCCGGCGGTGATGGGCTGGTCAGCCAAAGTCCACGTCCCGCCCAGCGAATACTGACCTAACGGCGGCTCGCTCGTGGTGAACTGGTGCGTGCCGTCGCGGTAATCGGGGTTGGTGAAATACTGTGCGCGTGCGGTGCCGAGGTACGTCTCCGGCGAGCGCGGCGCGATGTTCGCATCGGCGGTCTCGATTGGTTCGGGTAGCTCTATGCTGGGGTCACGCTCGAGGAGAAGCTCACGAATGAGGCGCTCGGTCTCGGCGTAGTCGCCCTCGCCATGGTGGGATTGGCGCAGCATGCCGTGCTTGTCGACGACATAGTGCGCCGGCCAGTACCGATTCCCAAAGTTCTTCCACGTGGCGAAGTCATTGTCTTGCGCCACCGGGTATTCGATTCCTTGCTCGCGGGCCGCGCGGCGCACGTTGTCGACCTCGTACTCGAAGGCGTACTCCGGTGCGTGGATGCCGATGATGTCGAGGCCGTAGTCCTTGTAGTGCGCATAGAGCTTGGTCAGGTGCGTGTTGTTGCGCTGGCAGTTGATGCAGGCATAGGCCCAGAAATCGATGAGGGTGACCTTGCCGGAGGTACGCGGATCGACGGGAGCATCCGTGTTGAACCAGCCGGTCAACCCCGCGAACGCGGGCACGGGGGTTCCTTCGGCTGTGCGGGTGGCCTGTTCAACGGGCGTGGCGTCGGCGTCGATGCTGGGGAGCTTTTGCTGCAGCCAGGCGGGCGCGCCAAGCGAAATGGCACCGGCCATGGCGATAACTACCACTCCCGCGGTGATGCGCACCCCGCGCTGGTGGGAGCGGAAAGCATCGACGCGTTTGCCCACCTCGTTGCCGCCCAAAGCGAAGGCCAGCAGGGGGATGGCCACGCCGAGGGCGAAGGAGAGGCAGAGGGCGAGGATGTGGGCGTCGACAGTCCCGGTGGCGCCCGCCACGGAGATGGCGGCGAGTACAGGGCCGGCGCAGGGGACGAAGACAACGCCCATGGCCAAGCCGACGACGAACCCGCCTTTGCCGCGGGCCTTGGCTTGCAAGCTGCCGGCTTTCGGGAGCTTCTGGAAAGGCCACTCAAGGATTTCTTGCACGCGGGGAACCACCATTCCCAGGCCAACGAGGATCAGCAGCGCGATTCCCACTTTCCACGGGATGTCGGCGGGCAGGCCCAGGGAATTGAGCAGCGTTGTGGCAAACAGCGTGACGAGGCTGAAACTTGTGACGAGTCCGCCTACGACCTGCCATGGCCGCCACCGTGAGCCGCCGCTAACGGCGAGGACCAGCGGCAAGACCGGCAAGATGCAGGGCGAGATGCCCGTGATAAGGCCACCGGTAAACCCGATGAACAGCGTTGATAGCATGCTGTACTCCTTCGCTTGGTGTGCGGTGTGGGTATGCAACTAGTTCGGAGTACGAGTGAAAAACGGATTGGTTTTAAATCCATCCAATCCGCATCGCGGGGTGGCTCCGAATAGTCAGATACAGGGCCCGGAAAAGCCGGACCCGAAGACCTGAAGAAGGAGTACCGAAATGAAGAAGCTTGTTACTACCGCCGCTGCACTTGCTGTTGCCGCCAGCGGGTTGGTTGCCTGCAACGACAAGAAGGAAGACATGGACATGATGCCCAGCTCGGAGATGATGGCCCCGAGCGAGGAAATGACTAAGTAAAAGTGCCATGTCCGCCCCGCTGCTGGAGGTAAGCTCTACACCCGTGTCTGCGATGTCACCTGATGAACATGCGCGGCTGAACCGCCTTTTGGTTCAGACCGCTTCCGCAGACAAGCATGCCTTCAGCGCGCTTTACGACGCCCTCGCGCCCACCGTGTACAGCGTGTGCCTGAGCGTTCTGCGCAATCCCGCCTTAGCAGAGGAAGTTGCTCAAGATGTCTTCGTTGAGGTCTGGACCTCCGCTGCGAAGTTTGACCCGCAGCGAGGAAACGCGCGGTCGTGGGTGGGCAGGTTGGCGCATGGGAGGGCCGTCGATAAGCTGCGCAGCCATGTGGCCGCAGTGCAGCGCGATGACCGCGACTCGAAGCTTGATCACGCCACTTTCGCTGAGCCGATCGAAGACGAAGCCCTGAACAATGTGGAGGCTCACCTCCTGCGCCGGGCCGTCGACGAAATTGGGGAGCCGCATTCCACCGCGGTGGCGCTCGCTTTTTTCGATGGCTTGACGCATGCTGAGCTGGCAGAATCAACGGGAGTACCGCTGGGTACGGCCAAGACGCGCGTGCGCGACGGTGTTAAGAAGCTAAAAGCGATTCTCGAAAGGGAGGGGCGATGAGCAATACACATGAGTTTTCTGATGAGACTTTCGATGACTTCCTCGATTCCCTCCCCGAGGTCGAACCGCCGGCGCGAATGAAAGATGCCGTCTTTGCGGAAATTGGCGGTGGCGAAGCTGCCGAGGTCATCGAGCTTCCGCGCCGCCGTTGGCGGACCTTCGTGGCGGTGCCGGCTGCCGCGGCGGTCCTCGTAGTAGGCATGGTTGCCGTGCCGCCCTTGTTGCAGTCCGATGACTCGCAGAATCAGACGAGCGATAGCGCGCGGGTAGAGGCTGAATCGCCCGGCGAGAAGTCGATGCACGCCATCATGGGGGCAGAGGATCTCATGCAGGGCAACGCCGATGCGTCGGGCGCACAGCTGGATATCGTGTCTTCGGCGTCGATGGAGAAATCCGGCGCGATGGTGGATGGCCAGCCGCAGCTCGCCGATGGCATGGGCGCCCAGGTATGGGCAGTCAGCGCCGATGGCGGCATGGCTTCGGCGGGGGTCATCGGCCAGGACCCACACGATGGGGTATGGATGCCTTTCGACGGCGCGGCAGTCAAAGTCATGGTCACCGAGGAACCCGCAGGCGGCAGCGAGCAACCGACGGGCCGCACTCTTGCTACCGTGACCTTGGCAAGCGCCGGTTAGGGCTCAGTCTGCTAAAGCCTGCTTGATCAGCTCCAGCGCGGCGGCGAGTTCGACGTCGCTCAAATGCCCAAAGCCCAAGACCACGCCTTCCTCGGCGGGCGCGCCGCCCCAATAATCGCGCAGCGGGGTCAGCGTGAGGCCCAGATTGGCCGCGCGCTGGACGACGCCCTCTTCACACAACAACACCGCGTGGAGCCCGCCGTGGATGGGCAGAAGGGTAGCGGGGGCGTCTTCCAGCGCGGCTTGGACGAGGTCGCGGCGGCGCTTGTAGGCACGGCGCATTCGGCCGGTATGCCGCCGCAGCGCCCCGCTGGCCAGGTAGTTCGCCAGCGCCGCCTGGGGAATAGCGCCGACGGGCTGGCCGAAGACCTCCCGCACGCGGTCCACGCCCGCGCGCAGGTTCGGCGGCACGACCAGATAGCCACACGCAATCGACGGCGAAATCACCGAGGAAAACGTGCCCAGCAACACCGTGTGTTCCGGGGCGAGCGCGGTGAGCGCGGGCAAGGGCTGGCCGACGTAGCGCAGCTCGGAATCGAAATCATCCTCGATGATGAGCACGTCATTGCCGCGTGCCCACTCGACGAGCTCCGCGCGCCGGGCAGCCGGCAGCGAACCGCCATAGGGGTGCTGGTGGGAGGGGGTGACGATGAGAACGTCGAGGTCAACGGTGGGGACGGTGACACCGTGGGCGTCGGTGGGGACGTCGACAAGCGTGTGCCCCAAGGCCTGGGGGATGCGGCGCAGGCTGGGGTAGCCGGGGGACTCCACGCCCACGCGCAAGTGGCCGCCCAGCGCGCGCAGCAGCACCGACAGCCCGTCGCGGGCGCCGGCGGTGATGACGACATAAGCGGGGTCGACGGTTAGCCCGCGCATGTGGCGCAGGTGCGCGGCCACCTCGCGGGGGAGATCTCCGGAAGGATCCACCGCAGCCTTGCGCCACGCCGCCCTCCATTCGGGGGTGATGATTCCGGCCGTATCGGGTAAACCGGGGGTCAACTCCACGCGCGGTGGGGCAGGGGTGGGCCGTGGAGCAGGATGCGGCTGCGGGGCGCGCCCGTGGGGCAGGTGCGGGTTGATGACGGTGCCCGACCCAACCGCCGCGGTCAGGTAGCCCTCGGCGGTCAATTGCTCATAGGCGGTAACCACGCTGCCTCGGGAAATGCCGAGCTGACTCGCCAATGCGCGCGTGGAGGGAACCTGCTCGCCGGGCAGCAGAATTCCGGCGGCCACCTGGGTGCGGAGGGCTTCGGCAATCTGCACCGGCAGGGCGCGCGTATCAGATGGGTCGAGGCGGAGAGGCATGACCCCATCATAAGTGGTCTAATCCAACACCCAGAAAATGGCTCTTGTCTTGGACCACTTTTCGGGGCCATGATGTGAGCTATGACTGAACAGAAGAATGAACAGGGACGCGCCACCACGCGCGTCAAACGTGGACTAGCTGACATGCTCAAGGGTGGCGTCATCATGGATGTCGTAACCCCGGAGCAGGCACGAATTGCTGAAGACGCGGGTGCTTCCGCCGTCATGGCGCTCGAGCGCGTGCCGGCCGATATCCGCGCCCAGGGTGGCGTGGCCCGCATGTCGGATCCGGACCTCATCGAGGGCATCGTCAACGCCGTGTCCATCCCTGTGATGGCGAAGGCCCGCATCGGCCACTTCGTGGAGGCGCAGATTCTCGGCGAGCTGGGCGTGGACTTCATCGACGAGTCCGAGGTGCTCAGCCCCGCCGATTACGTCAACCACATCAACAAGTGGGATTTCGACGTGCCCTTCGTCTGCGGTGCTACCAACCTGGGCGAGGCCCTGCGCCGCATCACCGAGGGCGCGGCCATGATCCGCTCCAAGGGTGAGGCCGGTACTGGCGACGTCTCCGAGGCCGTCAAGCACCTGCGCACCATCAAGGGTGAAATCGCGCGCCTCCAGAACCTGGATCGCGACGAGCTCTACGTTGCGGCCAAGGAGCTGCAGGCCCCGTATGACCTGGTTGCTGAGGTTGCGGAGACCGGCAAGCTGCCGGTCGTGCTGTTCGTTGCTGGTGGTGTGGCTACGCCTGCCGACGCCGCCCTCGTCCGCCAAATGGGCGCCGAAGGCGTCTTCGTCGGCTCCGGCATCTTCAAGTCCGGCGAGCCCGCGAAGCGCGCGGAGGCCATCGTGAAGGCAGTGACCCTCTACGATCAGCCGGCAGAGCTGGCTAAGATCAGCCGCGGCCTGGGTGAGGCCATGGTGGGCATCAACGTCAACGACATCCCCGCCCCGCACCGCCTGGCTGAGCGCGGCTGGTAGGACCTGTGCCCGCAGTGAAGAAGTCGGCGGACACGACGCGACCGCTCGTCGGAGTGCTCGCGTTGCAAGGCGGAGTGGAAGAGCACATCGCTGTGCTGGAGGGCCTCGGCGCTGCAACGCGCCGGGTGCGCCTGCCGCAGGATCTCAACGGGCTGGACGGAATCATTCTGCCCGGCGGCGAGTCGAGCACCATCGATAAGCTGGCGCGTTCTTTTGGCGTCGCTGAGCCGCTGCGCCGCGCCGTCGAAAATGGGCTGCCGGTTCTTGCCACCTGCGCGGGGCTCATCTACAGCGCCCGCGAGCTGGAAAACCCCGCACCGGGCCAGCAGACGCTGGGGCTTATCGACGTCACCGTGCGCCGCAACGCCTTCGGAAACCAGCGCTTCTCCGAGGAGCGCACCGTGCCCGTCGCGATGGAAGGCCAGAGGTCCGGCGTAAATGCCTCAGGGGTCGGCGAGCCTCTAGCCATCGAAGCGAGCTTCGTCCGCGCGCCCATCGTTACCCGCGCGGGCGAGGGTGTCGAGGTCATCGCCACCGTGCCCCTCCCTGCACATGACATTGAGGTCAGTGGTGAGGGAAGTGGTGCCGGGGCACGAACCCGTCCTGCCGCGGGGCGCGAGGTGATTGTGGGCGTGCGCCAAGGATGCGTCACGGCGTTGAGCTTCCATCCGGAAGAAAACGGCGACTCGCGCCTCCACGCCGCGTGGCTCGCTTCCCTCGTTCGCTAACTAATTCTGCCCGGAAGCTCTTTCCTTAAATAACTATCGCTCAATAGTGATCTGGGATACATTGAGATGTGCCAGCTGAACACATCACGCCCAGAAAGGCACTTTGCCGTGAGCACACCCGCCCCTGAACAAGTCCGCGAAGATATCCGCTTCCTCGGCCGGGTGCTCGGCCGGGTCATCGCGCAGCAGGAAGGCGAGGATGTCTTCGAGCTCGTCGAATCGACCCGCCGCATGGCCTTCGACGTGGCGCACGGCGATGCAAAACCCGAAGACCTCGTCGCCATCTTCCGCGATCTCGACATCACTAAGGTCAACCTCGTGGCCCGTGCATTCAGCTATTTCGCGCTCATCGCCAACCTCGTAGAGGATCTGGATGACGAGTCCGTTGAAGCGCCCGTCTCCCTGCGCAAGACATTCGCCAAGCTCAAGGAAGAAGGCGTCACGCCAACCGACGCCTCCTCCGTCATCCGCGGCGCGCACGTCGCCCCCGTTCTCACCGCGCATCCCACCGAAACCCGCCGCCGCACCGTCTTTGATACTCAGACCCGCATCAAGACTCTCCTCAAGGAATCACACCGCGGCGGCAACATGGCGGCAATCGAGAAGGAAATGTATCTGCGCATGACGCTGCTCTGGCAGACCGCGCTGATTCGCATCGCCCGCCCCACCCTCGAAGACGAGATTGACGTCGGCCTGCGCTATTACAAGCTGTCGCTGCTCGACCAGGTCCCTGCCCTCAACCGCGCCATTCGCCACGCCATGCGCGAGACCTTTGGCCAGCAGCTTCCCGATTCCCCCGTTGTCCGCCCCGGCTCCTGGATTGGCGGCGACCATGACGGCAACCCGTACGTCGACGAGCACACCCTGACCTATGCCACCCGCAAGGCCGCGGCAACGGTGCTCCAGTACTATGCCGACGAGCTCGGCGAGCTGGAGCGCGAGCTCTCCCTATCAGACCGCTATTCCTCCAGCTCCAAAGAGCTGGGCGCGCTTGCCGACGCCTCCCACAACGACGAAAAATCCCGCGTCGACGAACCCTACCGCCGGGCGATCTTCGGCATCCGGAAGAAGGTGCTGGCGAGGTTGGAGGGGGAGGCGTCGCCAAGCGCGTATGCGTCTCCGGAGGAACTCAAGCGGGACCTGGACGTGATCGACCGCTCGCTGCGCCAGTTCAATGACGATATCATCGCCGATGACCGCTTGGCTCGGCTGCGCTCGGCGGTGACGACGTTCGGATTCCACCTTTCGACGCTGGACATGCGCCAGAACTCGGAGTCCTTCGAGAACGTCCTCACCGAGATTTTCGCCGCGGCCACCATCACCCCGGACTACCGCGCGCTGGGGGAGGAGGAGAAGGTCGCGCTGCTCGTGCGCGAGCTGCAGACCAATCGGCCGCTGCTTTTCCCCGACGCTGAGAAGGGATTCACCGAGGATACCGCGAAGGAGCTGGGCGTCTTCCGTGCGGCCGCGCGCGCTGTGCGGGACTTTGGGCCGGAGTCGGTGTCGCACTGCATTATTTCTATGACCGGAACCGTCTCCGACATTCTGGAGCCGATGGTCCTGCTCAAGGAGGTGGGCCTGAGCGAGGTCGATGTGGTGCCGCTGTTTGAGACCATCGAGGATCTGAAGGCCGGCGCCGGCATCCTGGAGAAGCTATGGCAGGTGCCCGTCTACCGTGAACATCTGAGCTCGCGCGGGGATATCCAAGAAGTCATGTTGGGGTACTCGGATTCCAACAAGGACGGTGGTTACCTGCAGGCGAACTGGGCGCTGTATGACGCCGAACTGGCCCTCGTTGAGCTCTGCGCGCGCCACGGCGTGGAGTTGCGACTGGCACATGGTCGCGGTGGTGCGGTGGGCCGTGGCGGCGGACCGACGTATGACGCGATTTTGGCGCAGCCGAAGGGGGCGGTGTCGGGTTCGGTGCGCATTACCGAGCAGGGGGAGGTGATTTCTGCGAAGTACGGTGCGCCGGAGACCGCGCGCCGCCACTTGGAGGCGTTTGTTTCCGGAGCGCTGGAGGCATCGTTGTTGGATACCGAGCCGATTGCGGATCCGGAGCGCGCCTACGAGATCATGCGCGAGCTGGCGGCGTTGAGTGGCGTGGTCTACCGCCAGCTTGTCGACGACCCCGGGTTCATCACCTACTTCACCCAGTCCACCCCGCTGCACGAGATTGGCGAGCTTAACCTGGGCTCGCGCCCGACCTCGCGCAAGCAGACCACCGCGATTACGGATTTGCGTGCGATTCCCTGGGTGCTGTCGTGGTCGCAGTCCCGCACCAACATTCCGGGCTGGTTCGGCGTGGGCAGCGCGGTGACGGCGTGGGTTCAGCAACCCTCCGGAGGATCGACAGCCTCCGGAGGTGCAGCAGGAGCGGTAAATGCCACAGCGGATGTAGCAGTGACCGAGAAGGCTGGAGCAGATACCGGAGCTGGAGAAGAGAAGCGCTGGGAGGAGCTGCGCGAGCTGTATCGCACGTGGCCCTTTTCCCGCTCTGTCTTCGCCAACATGGCGCAGGTCATGGCTAAGGCGGAGATGCAGCTGGCGCGTCTGTACGCCAACTTGGTCGACGACAAGGACACCGCAGACCGTATCTTTGGCCTGATATCCGAGGAATATGAGCGCACCCGCGAGGTCTACCTCAAGGTCACCGGTAACGCGGATCTGGTGAGCGAGAATCAGCGCCAAGCACGTTCACTCAAGCGGCGCTATCCTTACCTGCTTCCGCTCAACGCCGTCCAGTTGGAGTTGCTGCGCCGCTACCGCCGCGGCGACGACCAGTTCCTGGTGTCCAAGACCATCCAGGTCACGATGAACGGGCTAGCCACCGCGCTGCGCAACGCCGGCTAAACCGCCCGCCCGCATCATTGGGCATCCGGCCCAACCGCTTGGCCCGCCAGCATTCCTGCGGGACAGGCTCGAGGGCATGATCAGTTCCATTAGTTAAGCCGGCATGCCGAATGCCCCGCGAGGAGGTGATTTCCTGCGGGGTTCGGGACAATCATGCACCTTGCCCGGCTATACGTTGCCAAGATGAGTGCTGCCAAGGTGGGCGCGGTGGCTAGTTGAAGGCGCTGGTGAAGACCGGCGCGGCGTCGTATGGCGGGATCCATGCCACCCGCCCGCCGATGCGATCCATGTGGCCGCGCGAGGGAGGGGCAGCTGGGTCATCGTCGTTGACTCCGTTGTGGTACGGGCACAGCGGTACCAGGTTGAGGATGTTGGTGGGCCCGCCGCGGGCCCAAGCCTTGATGTGGTGAATCTGGCACTTCTCAAAAGGAACCTTGCAGCCCTCCCAGGCGCAGCAGGGATTCTCCGCGGCTAAGGCAAGACGCTGCTTGGCGGTGGCGAAGCGCTGGAAGCGGAAGACATCGAGCGGGCCGTGTTCGCGGCTGACCGCCACGATAATCCCCTTGTCCAGCAAAGCGCGCTCCACCAGCTGCGATCCGGTCATCGTCGCGCCATTGGTCGTCCGGACGATGAACTCCTCGCCGTCCTTCTCCGTATTGCCCTTGAGCAGCTCGGCGTAGTCATCGAGCTGCAGGACCGCCATGGTGGCAACCTCAGTCTTGACGCCGCCGCCATCCAGATTCTCCAGGAAGCTCTCACCGGGGCGTTCCTGGTCGATGCCCTCGAATACGCCAGTCAGCTGGAGCGAGTCCGCCGTCACGGTGAGCGTGGCAAGGCCGTTGCCATGCTGGGTGAGCTTGGCGCGCTCGGCATACGTGCGGGGCTTACGCATCTGACGCAGGCGCTTGCGAGCTACCTTTTCCACCAGCTCCGCGCTGGTCTGGCACAGCTCCACGCGCAAATCCCATGCTTTGTTGTGGTCCCGAACTTTGGCCACGAAGTGCTCGATAAGCTGCAAGGTCACCAGCCCGTGTCCCCGCCGGCGCGCGGCTTCCACCGCCGTGCGCTGCTTCTTCGTCGATGAGGTGTGCCCGAAGTAGGTGTGGTGGAGGGAGAGGAACACGGTGGCGTCGGCAGGCGCGGCGCCGAGGGCCACCAAGTCAGATTCAGACAGGCCCGCGCACTCGGCCACCAGGTCAATGGCGCGGCCGAGGGCGGCGAAGTACGTCTGCAATCTCATACCCCGCAGCCTAAAAGCGCTCCATCCCGCCGCCAAGCCCCCAACTCGCCATTTGACGAAATCTGTGGATAACTAGTCGGGACTAGGCGCCGGCCAGGCCGCGGCGCTTGAGCAGCGGCGCGACGTCCTTGTCGCGGCCGCGGAATTCGCGGTAGGCCTCCGTGAAGTCGCGGGATGCGCCCTTCGACAGGATCACGTCGCGGAACTTTTGGCCAGCCGCGCGCAGGTCGGTCTGCTCCTTGAACCACTCGAAACCATCGGCATCGAGTGCCTCGGCCCAGAGATAGGAGTAGTAGCCCGCGGAGTAGCCACCGGCAAAGATGTGGTTGAAGTACGTCGAGCGGTAGCGCGGGGCGATGAGCTCGTTGTCCAGCCCGGCCGCGCGTAGGGCCTCGGCTTCAAACTCGGCGACGGCCTCCGGGGTGGCCTCTAGCTTGGCGGCGTCGGCAGCACTCAGGGAATGCCACGCGAGATCGATGATCGATGCCCCCAGATACTCCGAGGTGGCGAATCCCTGGCCGAATTCGGATGCGGCGGAAATGGCGGCGAGAAGCTCGTCCGGGATTGGTTCGCCGGTCTCCACGTGGCGGGCGTATTCCTTGACCAGTCTCTCATCGAGCGCCCAGTTCTCGTTGATCTGCGAGGGGAACTCCACCCAGTCGCGCGGCACGTTGGTGCCGGCGAAGGTGGGGTAGCGGACGTCGGAAAGCAGGCCGTGCAGGGCGTGGCCGAATTCGTGGAAGACGGTGCGGACCTCGTCCATGTTTAGCAGCGGCTGCGAGCCGTCGGCGGGCTTGGTGATGCCCATGACGTTGACGATGACCGGCTTGCGCTCCAGCAGCCGGGATTGGCCCACGAACTCGCTCATCCATGCGCCTCCGCGCTTGGTGGGGCGTCCGAAGTAGTCGGTAAGGAGAAGGCCGATCCCCTTACTCTCGTGATTGACGTCTCCGTCAATCACCTCCCAGACGCGGACCCCCTCCGCATAGCCCTCGAGGTCATCGCGCGGGATGACGGTGATGCCGTAAAGGCGCTCGGCGGCGGCGAAGACGCCCTTCTCCAGGACCTGATCCAGCGGGAAGTACTTGCGCAGCTCCTCCTCATCAAGGGAGAAGTCGCGGGCGCGGACCTTGGATTCCCAATAAGGCCAGTCCGCGACGCTAAAGCCTTGGCCGTTGAGCGTTGCTTCCTCCGCGAGGAGTTTCTGCTCGCCTTCGGCATTGGCCGCGGCGGCGGGGGCGAGGTCGAAGAGCATGGTGCGGGCGGCGTCGGCAGTCGCGGCGGTTTCTTCGGCGATGACGTAGTCGGCATGCGTGGCAAAGCCCAGCAGCTCGGCGCGCTCGGCGCGCAGCTGGACGGCCTCGATGAGCCCCGGGATGTTGTTCTCGGAGCCCCTGCTTGCCGACGCCCCATACAACCTCCCCCTCGCATCCTCCCGCGCCAGACGGCTCAGCTCGGACTGCACGGTCGGAAGCTCCAGCGGGATGACATAGCCCTCGCGGCCTAACGCCTCGGCGTCGGCCTTGGCGGAGGCGATGCGCTCGGCGGGCAGACCCTCGAGTTCTTCCTCGGTGAAGGAGACCGCGCGCTCGCGGGTAGACGCCATGAGGTTGCGGCCGAATTCTTCAGAGAGCGCGGAGAGGCGCTGGTTGATCTCGGAGAGACGGGCCTTGCCGGCCGCGTCGAGGTCGGCGCCCTTGCGGGCAAAGGTGCGCAGGAGGTGGTCGTGGAGGCGCTGGCCTTCTTCGTCGTCGGCAGGCGGCGTGGCCTCCTTGATGCGTGCGTAGAGCACCTCGTTCTGGTAGATCGCGTCATGGTGCGCGGACAGGCGCGGGTAGATGTCGGCGGCGATCTCCTCCATCTCCTCGGTGACGTCGGTGCCGGAGAGGTTGCCAAAGACCGCCATGACGCGGTCGAGGTCCTGGCCGGAGCGCTCGAGCGCCTCCACGGTGTTTTCCCACGTGGGGGCGGCGGGGTTGTCGGTGATGGAGGTGATCTCGGCGTCGTGAAGCGCGAGTGCCTCGTCGAAGGCGGGGCGGTAGTGCTCGACCTTGATCTCCGCAAACGGCGGGAGCTGGTAGGGCAGCGTGGAGGGAGTTAGCAGTGGGTTAGTCATAAGAAACTACCGTACCTAATAAGCTCCGCCCTATGTGATTGCTTTCACTAAATTATCCGACCGGGACTGGCGTGCGTTCCTTGCGCTGGGTTGTGGCACGGTTCACCAGAATGACATCGAGAACCAGGAAAGCTGCCAAGGTGATTCCTAAGAGCGGCAGGAAGACTCCGACGGTGGCGGCGAATAGCGCGCCCAGTCCTGTGGCGGCCCAGGAGAAGTGGGCAGTCGGGAGGAAGCGCGGGCGGCGTTTCCACCACATGTAGTAGCCCAGCACCACCAGCGCGGCGGTGGCGAGGCCCAGTGCGAGCAGCGCGATCTGCAGTGGAAGGCCAAACATGATCCCCATGTGCAGGTACGTGCCCCAGCTGCTGAGTTTGCTAAACAGCGGCAGGCTGGAGAAAGGCTGCCGGTCGATGACCTCCCCGGTGGTGCCATCTACCGAAATTGCATCGGAGGTGGTGCGCCATTCCACCCACCGTTCGCTGACCTGCCAGGCGGAGTGGGCGTCCTCCGGCGGGTACAGGCGCAGCGGTCCGGTCAGTTCCTCGGCGCGGCCGGTGGCGAGGACACGCTCGGCGTCGGCAGCCACGCTCGTGCTTGCCGACGCTCCATGCCCTTCATGGCCTTCATGCCCGGTGTGCTCATGCGTTTCAGCGGTGGTGCCGTGCAGGGCGGTGTTGATGGGAGTGGCTTTCCAGTGCATGCGCTCGACGAGGGAATCGACGTTCCCGCCGGCCAGACCGGACCAGGTGATGCCGGTGGCAGAGAGGCCAAGCAGACCGATGAAGATCCACGCGCCAATAGTGGAGTGCAGGCGAGTGGCCTTCCAGCGGGCAGAGCGCTTGGGCTGCTGCTGCGCGGCGTTCGCGGTTGCTTTGTTCTTCGGGCGGCGGCGAATCCACCACATATAGAGGCCTCCACAGGCCATGACCCACAACCAGGAAGCGGCCAGCTCCGAGTAGAGCTCACCGATCTTGCCCAGGTGGAAGCTTTCGTGTAGGGAGGAAATCCAGCGGCGCAGTGGCATCTCGCCTAGGCCCGAGTAGGTGGGGTAGTCCCCGATGACCTTGGCGGTTGCGGGGTTGATGAAGACGGTGCGCTGCAGGCTCTCGTCGATGCTTTCATCGGAGACCAGCACGCGCGTGGAATCCGTCGGTGTCGTGGCCGGCCAGACCTGAGTGACCGGCATGTCAGGGTGCTCGTGCTGTGCGGCCTGGATTTGTTCCTCCAGGCTCAGCGGATTCTCCACGGTAGGCACCGTCAATACGTCGTGGTAGACCACTTTCTCCAGGGAGGGCGCCACGGCATAAAGACAGCCGGTCAATGCCGCGATGAGGATGAAGGGGCCGACGAACATGCCGCCATAAAAGTGGATGCGTTGAATGAAGGATCGCAGAGCCGTCCGACTCATAAGTAGTGCTCTTTCGGGGTCTATTGATTAGGGCCTCTGCTGAACGTTCGCGGGGCGTTCAGGAGGGGCGATGGACAGGTGCTGATATCAACTGCACTAGTAGTCGGAGGCGAGGGTTTCTCGGTTCCCAGGTATTGAAAAACTTTTTAACTAACTGGGGTCCTCGGTGCTCAAAGGATGAAAATCCCGCGAGATAAGGCGCGAGAAGCAAGAAACAGTCAAGAAAAAATCTTCGCAGCTCAACGGGTAAAAATAGCGTCGCGGAGTGCTGTTTTAGGCCTGTTTGTGGTTAATGAAGCAAGAAAGCGATCCCTATTCGCTCCAGAACGGAACATAGCGCAACGAACGCGGACCGGCGTTGGGATCGTAGGCATGGATGAGTCCTTCCTCGACGGTGGCGGCAAGCAGGCGTGTGGCCTGAGCGGCTTGTGAATTCTTCAGCCCGAAGCGCTGACGGATTGAGGAATTGTTAACGGGGAGGTTCTCGAGGAAGCGAAGGCAAGCGTGTTGATAGACGGCTTGGGTCTTTTCTTCCATAGTCATCAGCGCAAAGGGGCGGTAGGCGCTGAGGGAGACGGTGGTACTTCCGTTGGCGCGAATGAGAGCAGGTGGGAAGTGCTCGGCTTCGAGTGAAGAGACGATTTTATCCCAGCCACTTCCGCGTTGCTCGACAAAATGCGCCAGACGTAAAGCTTCACCGAGATGGGTATTGCGTGTGGTGGACGCCGAGTCAATGAACCGTTGGGGGTCGATAAGCGGGGTGCCTGGGTTGGTTACTTCGACCCGATCGCTGAAAATCTCCACGGTTAAGAACCGGCCACGCTGTTCAAGATCCTGGTGCATGAGCGCATTTGCTAGCACCTCGCGGAAGGCTACCGTTGGCAACAACGGAGTCACTACGCGCTTACCACTGGAATCAATATGTTCGCCACCTGGACGAATGGTGTTGAAGAGCGTGACTATGTGGGTGAAGGAAGACGCATAGCCTTCGGTGAATTCCCATTCTCGTTCCACCTCCGTGCGTGAAGGACCGTTGAAATGTAGGACGCGGGGAGCGCGCCCGCGCAGCTCCGGAAAGTCCTGAAGAGAGCGCGCATACATGAGCGCGGACCAAGCCGGAATATGCCAGCCTTGCTCGTGTGAGTAGGAGATGGCTTTGGCGCTCCTCAACGTGTCGATGAGGGCGGCGCCTGTCGTATGTGGGAGTTCCGGTCTATTAAGGAAGAAAGCCTCAGGATCAAGCAGGTCGGTAATCGATTCGGGCTCAAGGCCCTCGGCCACTACTGTGTTCTCAAATTCGAACTGGTTGAGTTTTTGCCAGAGCTGACGTTCCTCATTGGGAAAGTCCATGAGGTTTTTCATGTAGCTGCCCTTGCGGAAATACCGCTTCCCTTCGAAGGAATACGGGGCGGACAATGCGGCGGGGATGCGCAGAAGCACAACGAGATGTCCATCAACCGTGATCTCGTCGAAGGTCAGTTCAGGGGCTGGGCTAATGACGCGGTTGAGCCAAGGAAGGAGATCCTCGTTTCCCTTCCCTTTGGTGAGCTGCCAATTAAAGGTCGTCCCGACGATGGTTCGGTCGTCGTTGACACCCCACACGAGATATCCCGCAGGCTCATCATGCAGGCGCGCCGAATTTCCCAAGGCGCAAGCATATTTCGCAATCTCCGCGCCGGAGGATAGCTTGTTTACCTTGAACTCGAGCCACGGTAGCTCAGCCGGAAGCGTTGTAAACCGTTTCACGCGGGCTACAAGTTGTTCCTCAGGCGCAGTATTGATGGGAGTCATGAGTAAAAGTATGCGCGAGAAGCAAGAAACAGTCAAGAAAAAGTCTTCGCAGCTCAACGGGTAAAAATAGCGTCGCGGAGTGCTGTTTTAGGCCTGTTTGTGGTTAATGAAGCAAGAAAAGACCGCCTCGAACTCCGGGGAGGAGACGAAGCGGTCTTTTGTTAAGCGCCTAGCGCAGAATTACTTCTTCAGGCCGTCAATGATTTCGTTGAAGGCAGCGACCGGGCGCATGGTCTGGTTGAGCTTTTCCTCGTTCGGGGCGTAGTAGCCGCCGAGGTCGACGGGGGCGCCCTGGACGTCGAGAAGCGCCTGCTCAATCTCGCCAGCCTTGGCCTCGAGGGCCTCAGCAACCGGCTTGAAGGCCTCGGCCAGCTCGGCGTCGTCAGTCTGCGCAGCCAGCTCCTTGGCCCAGTTGAGGGTCAGGAAGAAGTGGGAGCCGCGGTTGTCGTTCTCGCCTACCTTGCGGGACGGGGACTTGCCCTCATCCAGCAGGGTCTCGGTGGCCTTGTCCAGTGCAGCGGCCAGCACGCCAGCCTTGGCGTTGCCGTTGGTGTTGTGCTCGTGGCGGAAGGACTCAGCCAGAGCCAGGAACTCACCGAGGGAGTCCCAGCGCAGGTGGTTCTCCTCCTGAACCTGCTGGACGTGCTTCGGAGCGGAGCCGCCGGCACCGGTCTCGAACAAGCCGCCGCCAGCCATGAGCGGAACCACAGACAGCATCTTCGCGGAGGTGCCCAGCTCCAGGATGGGGAAGAGGTCGGTGTTGTAGTCACGCAGGACGTTACCGGTGACGGAGATGGTGTCCTCGCCCTTGCGGATGCGCTCGACGGAGGTCTTGGTCGCGGTGACCGGGTCCTCGATGGAGATGTCCAGGCCCTCGGTGTCGTGATCCTGGAGGTACTTCTTGACCAGCTCGATGAGGTTGGCATCGTGACCGCGCTCCGGGTCGAGCCAGAAGATGGCCTTCATGCCGGACAGGCGAGCGCGGTTGACGGCCAGCTTGACCCAGTCCTGGATCGGGGCGTCCTTGGTCTGGCAGGCGCGCCAGATATCGCCAGCTTCCACGTCGTGGGAGATGAGGGCCTCGCCCTTGGAGTTGCGGACCTCGACGGTGCCCGCAGCCGGGATCTTGAAGGTCTTGTTGTGGGAGCCGTACTCCTCAGCCTTCTGTGCCATGAGGCCGACGTTCGGGACGGTACCCATGGTGGTCGGGTCGTAAGCGCCGTTGGCCTTGCAATCCTCGATCACGGCCTGGTAGACGCCGGCGTAGGAAGAATCCGGGATGACGGCGAGGGTGTCCTGCTCCTCGTCGTTCTTGTTCCACATGTGGCCGGAGGTGCGGATCATGGCCGGCATGGAGGCGTCAATAATGACGTCAGACGGAACGTGCAGGTTGGTAATGCCCTTGTGGGAGTTGACCATGGCGAGGTCAGGACCGTCGGCAAGCGCGGCGTCGAAGGCAGCCTTGATCTCAGCACCGTTCTCCAGCTTGTCCAGGCCCTCGTAGATAGCGCCCAGGCCGTTCTCGCCATTGAGGCCAGCGGCCTCGAGCTCCTTGCCGTACTTCTCAAAGACGTCAGCGAAGAAAGCGCGCACCACGTGGCCGAAGATGATGGGGTCAGAGACCTTCATCATGGTGGCCTTGAGGTGAGCGGAGAAGAGAACGCCCTCTTCCTTGGCGCGGGCAACCTGCGCCTTGAGGAACTCATCGAGTGCCTTGGCGGACATGAAGGTGCCGTCGATGACCTCGCCCTTGAGGACCGGCAGCTTCTCCAGCAGGGTCTGCTCGCCCTCGGCGGTCTTCAGGACGATGGAGAGGGTGTCCTCCTCCGGCATGATGACGGACTTCTCGTTGTGGCGGAAGTCGTTAGCGTCCATGGTGGCCACGTTGGTCTTGGAATCAGCGGACCAAGCGCCCATCTTGTGCGGGTTCTTCTTAGCGAAGTTCTTGACCGCAATCGGAGCGCGGCGGTCGGAGTTGCCCTCACGCAGAACCGGGTTGACGGCGGAGCCCTTGACGGCGTCGTACTTCTCCTGAGCCTCTTCGTACTCCGGGAGATCAAAGCCGGCTGCCTGCAGCTCAGCGATGGCCTTCTTCAGCTGCACCAGGGAAGCGGAGATGTTCGGCAGCTTAATGATGTTGGCTTCCGGGGTCTTGGCCAGCTGGCCAAGCTCAGCCAGGGCGTCGGAAACCTTCTTGTCACCAAGGCGCTCCGGGAACTGGGCCAGGATGCGGCCGGCCAGGGAAATGTCGCGGGTTTCTACCTCGATGCCCGCGGTGGAAGCGAAGGCCTCCACGACGGGCTTGAAGGAGTAGGTCGCCAGCAGCGGCGCCTCGTCGGTACGGGTCCAGATAATCTTTGCCATGGTTCTCCTAAAGAAGTTGAAAACTGTTCAACCTCACAGGATACCTGTCTTATTTTCTCGCGGTGCCGGTCCCCCTGTGACTCGCGCCACCAGCGGGGCGGGGCTGTGTGATCGCTAGGGCCTTCTCGTCTGCGCGCGGGAAAGGGACTAAGGTACGCGCACGTGAATCTCCCGCACTCCGCTCCCCGCATCCAACGCCGTCCCGTCCCGCGCCAAACGGAAATCTCCTCAACCCGCCGCACCATCGTCATGATCGCCATGGCGCTGGGTGCCTTCGCCATCGGCACCACGGAGTTCACCTCGATGGGCCTGCTACCGCTCATCGCGGATGATTTCGGGATTACGGAAGACACGGCGTCGGTAGTCATCTCCGTCTATGCACTCGGCGTTGTCGTGGGCGCGCCGGTCATCGCTGCACTCACGGGCAAGCTCCCACGCCGCCGCCTCATTATCCTGCTTATTGGTTTCTTGCTCGTGGGCAACCTGCTCACGGCCTTGGCCCCGAACTACGGAGTTCTGCTGGTGGCGCGCTTCATCGCTGGCCTGCCGCACGGCGCGTACTTCTCCGTAGCTAACCTGGCGGCGGTCTCGATGGCACCTCCTGGCCGCCAAGGTTTTGCCATGTCGATGGTGGGCATGGGTCTGTCCATCGCCACCGTGATCGGTGTGCCCGCGGCGCAGGCCCTAGGCCAAGGATTGGGCTGGCATGCGGCGTACTTTTTGGTCGTGGCCATTGCGGGACTCACGATGATCCTGCTCTTTTTCCTCTTTCCGCACATGACGCGCATGCCGCAAACAGATATGTTTACAGAGCTCGGCGCGCTGAAAAACAGCCAGGTCCTACTCACCGTATTCCTTGGCACCGTTGGCTTCGGCGGCATGTTCGCCGTCTATACCTACATCACGTGGACCATGACGGACGTCGCCGGCATGGACCCGAGCCACACGTGGATTGTGCTCATGGCCTATGGCATCGGCATGACCACAGGCAACGTCGCCGGTGGCTGGTTGGCGGACCGTAACCTGGAATTCGGCATCATTTTTGCCCTTATCTGCATGGTTAGCGTGTCGGTGACCTTCTACTTCGTGGCTCACAGCGCGTGGGCGGGCACGATTGTCTTTGGCGTCTTGGCCTTCTTCGGCTCCATCCTTGTGCCGTCGTTGCAGCTGCGCTTGGTCAACGTGGCGGGGGATGCACAGACCCTCGCGGCGGCGTTGAACCAGTCCGCCCTCAACATCGCCAATGCGGCGGGCGCGGCCATCGGCGGCGCAGTCGTGGGCGCGGGCTACTCCTATAACTCCACCGCGCTGGCCGGTGCGGGCCTGGCGGTGGCAGGCTGTCTCACCTGGGTTGTCACAATGTGGGACAAGCGCCGTCTAGCCCCTTCCGTGAAGATTATTGAACAGAGTTAGACTGTCCGGCATGAGTTTCACCATCGCCTCCGTCAACGTCAACGGCATCCGCGCGGCTTGCAAACAGCGCAATGAGAACAACCCAGGCATGAACGCGTGGCTGGAGACCACACCGGCCGACGTCGTCCTCATGCAGGAGGTGCGCGCCAACCCCGAGCAGACCCAGAAGGCCTTGGCCCCGGCTCTGGAGGCCGGATGGAACCTGGTACAGGCCGAATCTGCCGCCAAGGGCCGCGCGGGCGTGGGTATCCTATCGAAGCATGCGCTTGGCGACGTCTCCGTAGGCTTCGGCTCCTTCGCCGAATCCGGCCGCTTCATCGCCGCCACCGTGGAAGGCGTGCGGGTGGCTTCCCTGTATTTGCCTTCCGGTGATACCGATTCCCCGAAGCAGGATGAGAAATACCTCTTCCTGGATGAATTCTCTGACGTTCTGGATGAGATGGCCGTGACCTACCCGGAGGCCGTCATCGGCGGTGACTGGAACATCTGCCACCGCGCCCAGGACCTGAAGAACAATAAGGCCAACGAGAAAAAGTCCGGCCACCTGCCGGAGGAGCGCGCCTTCATGGACCGCGTCTTCGGTTCTTTCCCGGATGAGCAGCCGCAGGACAAGAAGGGGCTGGGGGACTGGCTCGGCGTGGTGGACTACGAAACCAAGACCGCTTGGGAGGCGGCCAAGGATCCGCAGTGGTTTGACGTCGCCAGGCGCCTGTACCCGGCGGCGGATGGCCCCTACACGTGGTGGACCTACCGTGGCCAGGCTTTCAACAACGATGCCGGATGGCGCATTGACTACCAGGCGGCCACGAAGGCCATGCTGGAGCGCGCGCAGCGCACCTGGGTGGAGAAGGCGCCGACGGTGGAGGAGCGCTGGTCTGATCACTCTCCGCTTCTGGTCGAGTACAAGTAGCCCACTCCAAGTAGTGGTACGATAATCCCGTCTTAACGTCCTTTTCTATTTCGCAGGAGATGCTCATGACCCGCGCAATCATCTACTTTGTCCTCGGCGCTATTCTGCTTGCCCTGGGTATCTGGTGGTGGACCATCGTCGGACCGTCCTTTGCCTTCCTTGGCCCGATCGTCCTCCAGGGCGTTGGCGGCGCGTTCATGGTGGCCGGTTTCGCCGTCATGATGGACGTTATTAGCCCGACCTCCCGCAAGATTTAACCGACGCAGCGCCGCCCCAGCGGAGGCGGCAGAGTAGAGTGGTCAACCATGACTGACTCCACTTCTGCATCGAACTCCGCTTCCCGAGTCCTCTCTGGCATTCAGCCCACGGCGGACTCTTACCACCTGGGTAACTACCTCGGAGCGCTCAAGCAGTGGATTGACCTGCAAGACTCGCACGAGGCTTTCTACTTCATCCCGGACCTGCACGCCATCACGGTGGAGCAGAACCCGGAGGAGCTGCGCCACCGCACTGTGGCGGGTGCTGCGCAGCTGATCGCGTTGGGCATCGACCCGGCGAAATCTACCCTCTTCGTCCAATCCCACGTCCCCGCGCACGCGGAGCTGACGTGGGTTTTGCAGTGCCTGACCGGCTTCGGTGAGGCCTCCCGCATGACCCAGTTCAAGGACAAGTCTCAAAAGCAGGGCCAGGACCGCACCTCGGTGGGCTTGTTTACCTACCCCGTTTTGATGGCCGCGGATATCCTTCTCTATTCCCCGCACTACGTGCCGGTGGGGGAGGACCAGCGCCAGCACCTCGAGCTCACCCGCAACCTGGCGGAGCGTTTCAACAACAAGTACGGTGAGGTCTTCCGCGTGCCGGAGGCCTTCATTCCGGAAGGCTCGGCCAAGATTTATGACCTGCAAGAGCCGACGTCCAAGATGTCGAAGTCGGGGGCCAACCCGAAGGGCATCGTGAACCTGCTCGATGCTCCCAAGACCTCCGCCAAGCGCATCAAGTCCGCGGTGACCGATGACCTCGGCGTGGTGGCCTTTGACCGTGAGAAGCAGCCGGGCGTGTCCAACCTACTGGCCATCCAGTCCGCGCTGACGGGGGAGAGCATCCCGGATCTCGTGGACAAGTATGCCGGTCAGGGCTATGGCCACCTCAAGGTCGATACGGCCGAGGCGCTCGAGGCCTTCACCACTCCGCTCAAGGCTCGCTACGACGAGCTCATGGAAGACCGCGGCGAGCTCGAGCGCATCTTGGCCCAGGGCGCCGAGCGCGCTACGGAGATCGCCACCCCCCTCGTGGACAAGGTCTACGAGGCGGTGGGGTTCCTCCCCGCGCGTCGCGGCTGAGTTGGCTAGCATGATGAAGACTGTGTAGAGGTTTCTGTAATTAACTTTTAAGGGGAACGCCAGTGGCGCCAACGACTCGACCTGATGAGAAGAAGACCGATGACTACGGCATTGAGCGAGCTCACGCCGATGAACCGGGCGCGGTAGACAAAGTCCGTGAGAAGTCCGGCTTCATCGACCACATTATGAAGATGCTGGACCGCTACGGTAGCCAAGGCGGCAACCAGTTCGCGGCCGGAATTACGTATTTCTCGGTTCTAGCTCTCTTTCCCATCTTCATGCTCACCGTGGCCGCCGCCGCGACCGTGCTGGCGAACCGCCCCGACCTCATGCAGCAGCTGGAGGAGCAGATCACCAACGCCGTATCGGGCGATCTGGGTAATTCGATTACGGAGCTTCTCCACACCGCGATTAAGCAGCGCGGCGCGATGTACGGCATCGGTGGCCTGACCACCCTGTGGTCCGGGCTCGGCTGGATGAATAATCTGCGCATCGGCATTTCTGCCATGTGGAACCAGGACCCCACCGACGCACCGGGCAATTTCGTGACCCATAAGCTCAGCGACCTGCTGGGCCTCATCGGCCTGCTCGTGGCCATGATCATCGCCTTCGGCGTGACGGCAGCGGGTTCGTCCGGGCTGACCCAGAAGATCTTCGAGTGGGTCGGCATCGAGTCCTTCCCTGGCATGGGAGCGGTGCTTGTTATCGCCGGAATCGTGATTGGTCTTATCGCTAACTTCCTGGTCTTTTGGTGGATGGTGGCCTTCCTGCCGCGCACGAAGGTGCCCACCAAGTCGGGCTTGATGGGCGCGGCCATTGGCGCGGTGCTTTTTGAAGCCATCAAGCAGCTGTCCACCGTCATCATGTCCTCCGCGGCGGGCAACCCAGCCGGTGCCGTGTTCGGCCCTGTGATTGTCCTCATGGTGGTCATGTACCTGGTCTGGCGCGTCGTGCTCTACGTTTCCGCGTGGACGGCCACCACCGAGGAATCCCTTGAGCTGATGGTCCCGCCGGTTCCGGATCAGGCGGTTATCCGCGTCCGCAATGAGATCCGCCGGGGCCCGAACCCGGGCGTGGCCTTGGGTGCCGGTGCCGCACTCGGCGCGGCGGCCGCAGGCGCATGGGCCTTGCTGCGCCGAAAGTAGGCCGATGCTTCCAGTATCTTTCGCTCCGAACCTGTATGAACACTTCACCCTGGATTCGCGCGCGACCTCACGCGAACTCGGCGTGCAGCTGGCGGCTGCCGACGCCCGCCTCGAAGGCCTCGGCTACCTCCCCGAGGATGCGGAGCGCGAGGAGCTCGCCGTTGCCGCCCGCATCCTCTGCGAGCCTTCTACCCGGGCAAGCTATGACCAAAAGGTAGAATCAGGCGCCCGGCTTACTTGGGCGCAACTGGAGGACTACGCGAATACCGGCCGCTGGGACGAAAGCCACCACGCTCCCGCGCCCGCGCACGACGCCCCGCGTGCAACCCCCGGCACCCGCGTGCTTTTGGCCGTCATCGACTACGTCATTGCGGCGATCGGTGTGTCCCTCCTCGTAAGTCTCGGGGTGTACAACTCCGCTTTCAATGAGGTCTGGCTCACCAGCATCTCGGGCATCATCACGGTGGCCTATTACATCTGCTTCGAGGTCCTCGTAGGAGCAACGCCGGCGAAGCTGATAGCTGGATACACGGTGCGCGATGTCACCACCCGCGAGAAGCTCACCTGGCAGCAGAGCATTAAGCGCAACTGGTGGCGCGTGGCCTCCCTCGTGCCGCTTGTCGGCCCGCTCATTGCCTTCTTCGGAGCCCTCTACGTGGTGACCACGATTGGCCCGAAGAACGCGCTTCGCGGCCAGCACGACATCATGGCTAACGCCGAAGTAGTGAAAAAGTAGCCACCGCCACCACGAGGAGGGTGACGAGGCCCGCCACCAGCCACCCGATCCAGCCCTGCGAGTCCGCGAAGGACGACGCCGTCGCCGGGGCCTCAGCGGTGGCGGTGGCAGAAGGCGTGGTGGGCGCTGTGCTGGGCTCCTGCGACTCCGAAGGCTCATGCCTCCCAGCCGCGAAATCATCGAGCTGCCCCACGCCGTCGCCGGGCTGGACGTCGGAGGCTTCGTCGAGAAGCATCTGCGCCTGCTCCCACGCGCGGAAACCATGCTCAACGGTCGTATCGAGGAGAACCGCCTGGAGGCGGCGCCCATCGCGGTTGATCGCACCGACGAAAGTGTGGTGCGCGTCCTCGGTATAGCCGGTCTTGCCGCCGATACCATCCGGATCATTGAGGAAGAGCCCGTTATCGTTCCACAGCTCATAACCGGGCATGTCACCCCAGCCGGGAAACTCCACGTGCTCAGTATCGACGATGCGCGCGAAGGTGTCGTTGGCAAAAGCCGCGCGGTAAATCAGCGAGATATCCGCCGCGGACGTCGACATACCCGCCGCGTCCAGCCCGGAGTAGCTGGCCGCCACCGTCGAGCGCGTGCCAATCTCCTTCGCCTTCGCGTTGACCTTCTCCAGCGCCTCCTCATCCCCGCCTATGGCCTGCGCGAGAGCGTGTGCGGCATCGTTGCCGGAAGCCATGAGCAAACCCTGGAGAAGCTGCTCCACGGTATAGACCCCATCCGGGCCGAGGCCGACGGCGGAGCCTTCGACGGAGGCGTCGTCAAGCGTGGCGGTGATGCGTTGGTCCAAGGGAAGCTCCTCGATGACCACGAGCGCTAACAGTGCTTTGATGATGGAGGCCGGGCGGTAGCGCCCGTTGGGGTCCTTCATGGCGATGATCTCGCCCGTGTCCACGTCACTGACCATCCACGCCGAGGCCACGACGTCCTTATTGACCCGAAAACCCGACGGCGCGGTGACACCGCACGCAGCGCCCTCAACCGCGGGCAGGGGAGTGGGCGCTGCCTGGCCGGGAGCCAACCGCTCCGAGGTGGTCGTCGGCTCCTCAGGCACGAGGGAATGCGGGCACAAGTCAGTATCCGGCGCAGTGGTGCGCGTGGGCGATGATGACTCTTCCTCTTCTGCAAACGCCGGCGGCGTGGCGGCCAGAGCGATGACGGTGAGGAGCGCGGGGACATGTTTCATAGCGTGCTTAATCCTAGACCCCGTCCTAGGATGAACCTCATGCATGACGCACCTCTGATTAGCCCCGAAAACAAAGATTCCGGCGCCGAGATTTTCGCTCGTCTGCCCAAAGTGACGCTGTTGGCGCCGCTGCCCACGGTTGCATCCACCCCGGACGAGCTCCGCGCGGCCACGCACGCTGCTGTGCAGGCGCTTGCCGACGACCACGTGGTCTACGCCGAGCTCCGCCTGCGCCCCAGTGCTTTCCCCTTCGGCGCCGCCGAGGCGCTGGCTGCGGCGCAAGAGGGTCTTGATGTTCCCGGTATTGATGCGCGGATCATCGTGGAGGGCGCGGCCGACAATGTGGATGCCGGCGAGGCTGTTGCCGGTGCAGCGCTGACTGAGCTGTCCGCAGCGGAGAAGCTGCGTGAAAATTTCATTCCCTGGGAGCGGGACGTGGCTTCGTACGAGGATGCCGTGGCAGCCGTGCACGCCGGTGCGACGCGTTTGGTCCACGCAACGGATCTCATCGATGATTTCGGTGCCGACCTTGACGGCGTTCGCCCGGGCAAGGCCTCTGCGTGGGTGCGGGATCGCCGCATCGCGCTGACCTTCGCGCCGCTAGAGGAATTGCCCGCAGAGGAGCTGGTCGATCACCCTCTGCCGCTGCTGCAGCAGCTCGGCTTTACCTGCACGGTGGCGGGCGAGAAGCTCAGCGATGTCTTCCTCGCCCTGAGCGAGACCTTCGGCTATGGCCTCGAGGAGTTCTTCGACCTCACCATCAAGGCCATTGAGAATTCCTTTGCTAGCGAAGAAGACCGCCAGCGCCTCATCGAGCAGGAGATCCTGCCCGCCTATGAGGAACTGGCGGATCCGGAATTCGCGGAAGACGCTTCAGAAATGAGCGATTCCGATGCGGAAGAAGACAGCGAGTCTTCCAAGTAGAAGCTAGAAGCGGGAGAAACGCTTCGTCAGCATTTCCTCCAGGCCCTTCCAGGACTCCGCGTGCTCGGTGTAGGGCTTGGAGGGGACGTAGCCCGCGTGCTCGGTGGAGCCGAGCATGTAGCCCAGGTAGTCCTGGAAGCGCGGGTTCTGCAGCATATAAGAGTTGATGGAGTCATCCCCGGCCCAGTCGGCAGCGTCGGCACAGACCTCGTAGCAGCGGCTCATCTGATCCGTATCGACTGCCTCCGGACCCTTTTCAATGTCGCGCACGATGCCATTGAAGGTGTACTGGTTATCCGGGTGGACGGTGACCTCGAGCTCGCCCGCGTTCGCCGCGGCAACGACCTCCTCCCAGGTGGAAACCTTTGCTAGGTCATGGTCGTCGTTCTCCATGATCCAGCGCACGAGCACCTTGGAGCTGGGGAAGGTAAAGATCTCGCCCCACTTGCCCAGGAACACCGGCTTGCCGTTGAGGTAGGTGCGCAGGGTGTAGACCGTCCGCTGGTTGGCGGTGATCTTAATCGGGTCGATGCCTGCGGCTGCCCACGGGGAATTGTCGTAGGGATCGGCGGATTTCGCTGCCGCCTCGCGCTCTTCTTCGGCCTTCTTGCGTGCTTCTTCCGCGGCTTCGCTGGCGGCAGAGATGCGGGTAGCGGCATCCGCGGTTGCCTCCTGGCTGAAATCGGAGGAAGGGATGACCTTGACTACCTTGTCGAGGTCCTCGATGACCTCACGCCAGTTGCTATGAATAACGCGGCCTACGCCGGACCATTCGCCCATGCCTTGGTCACCGGCATAGTGATCGGCTCCGCGGGCGGGGTTGCGCAAAATGGAATGCGAAGCGAAGAAAATCACGGTGTGCTCCGCGGCCCCGACCTCTGCCAGCGCGTGTGCAATTTCTAGGCAGCGTGCGACGGTGGACACGTTCTCGTGGCTGGGGCGGCCAGCCAAGTGCTTTGGCATGCCGATGAGGTCGTATACGTGCTTCTTCTCCGGAACGACGCGGTCCGCCGCCTGGGAATTGAAGGCCTCCCACTTTGGGTGATCGAGCAGGTCGTGCTTCGAGCCGGATTCGAGGAAGCACAGCATCTCGGCTTCGGTGTTAAAGAGCAAGACGGACTCGTCATCACCGAGGAAGGCCTGCCACTCGGAACCATTCTGGCGCCACTTCGGCGCCCAGAGGGTATAAAAATCACCCTCAGAAAGGGAGAGCTGGATGGGTACAATCGCGCGGGTGTTCATGGGCAAACAGTCTACCCTGTAGGCCTCCAGAACCCTTTGAAAGCCATCCCCATGTTGTTAGTACGCAGCGGATTGGTTTGCACAGGGCTGCCCGCTTCCACCATTTGTCCGCCGCCGGAGTACATGGCCACGTGACCATCCCACACGATGAGGTCACCGGGCTGCAGTTCGTCTGCGCTTACCTGACGGCCCACGGTCTGGCTTTCTGCGGTGCGCGGCAGCTCCACCCCCGCTTGGCGCCAAGCCCATTGCGTCAACCCAGAGCAATCAAAGCTGCCATTGCCGGTACCGCCCCACCCATAGGGAGTCCCCACCTGGGACAAGGCGGCCTGTGTCGCTGCCTGCCCTTGCGTGGTTCCTTCGCTTGCGGTGGAGGACGCGGTGAGTGCGTGGCGCACCACGCCTTCCTCCTGCGGGCCGCGCACCGAGGGGCGAACAGCACGCTGGCCAATGGGGATGAGGGGAGCTGCTGCTTGCAGGAGCTCCCCAGCCAGCTGCTTGACGCGAAGCATCGCTTTGCCAACGTATTCCATGGCCAGGGCTTGCAATGCTGAACGCGCCGCAGCCTGTGTTGCAGGATTTGGGATAAGCAACCCGAGAGCGATAGGTAGTCCGCGCTGGAGAAGCTCGAAGCCCAGACCGATGAGGTCCCTGACTGTCGCCGCGATGAGCCCGCGGGCAGTATCCAGAGCTGAGCGG
This sequence comes from Corynebacterium sp. HMSC072A02, assembly GCF_001810085.1. Lineage (NCBI taxonomy): Bacteria > Bacillati > Actinomycetota > Actinomycetes > Mycobacteriales > Corynebacteriaceae > Corynebacterium > Corynebacterium sp. HMSC072A02. The sequence continues at coordinate 98,922 of NZ_KV799860.1, forward strand.
GCGGTGGAGAGATCCTCAGTGGCTTGGCGTGCAGTGTCTAACAACGCCCGTGGATCCCCATGCGCAATTTCCGCTAGCGGCCCTGCAGCAGTGAGATCGGGCACAGTGGGCAGGGAGACGTCGGGAAGCTGCGCCGGCTGAATCCGGGCAATGTGGGCGAGTGCTGACTCCAACATCACAGACCCCCGCACGCGTTCGCGAGAGCACCATCGGCGTCTTCCGCTTCGCGGGCCATGCGGAAGCTGGAGTCCGCCACGGCACCGGCATCCGCCCTGACCTGGGTAAGGCGGGCAGCAAGGTTCTCCATGGCGGTGTTAAAGGTTCCAGTGAAACCGCCCAGAACGGTATCGACCGGTAGCTCAGGAGGGGGAGTGGAGGAGGCCTGGGAGATGGCGGCAAGCTCATGCGCCAGCCTACGGGTGTGTTCGGTGTCGATATTAAACGTGTGGAAGCTAGTCATGGCTTATTAGACTGTGCTGCCCGCTGATCGGTTCCCGGCCGATTCTTATACAGTGAAGGGCATGGATATCCACGTAGTAGACCACCCCCTCGCCGCCTCCCGGCTCACACTCATGCGCGATGCCCGCAGCGATAATGCCGCCTTCCGTGCAGCTCTGCGGGATCTTGGCACCATGCTTGTCTATGAGGCAGCGCGCGACCTGCCCGTCGAGCATTTTGATTGCGTTACTCCCGTTGCCACGGCGGAGGGCACCCGCCTGCAGGACCCGCCAATTATCGTGCCCATCATCCGTGCTGGACTGGGCATGATTGACCCGGCGCTGTCGATGATCCCTGATGCCCAAGTTGGCTTCATTGGCATGGCGCGCGATGAAGAAACCCATGAGCCGGTGCCTTACCTGGAGGCCCTGCCGGAGGATCTCAGCGGGCGTAGCGTCTTTGTCGTCGATCCGATGCTCGCCACGGGCGGTTCCCTCCTGCATTCCCTGAAACTCCTCGCGGACCGCGGCGCCACCGATATCACCGCGATCTGCATGGTGTCCGCGCAGCCGGGCGTCGATGCGCTGGCCAACTCGGGGCTGCCGGTTCGCTTGGTTACCGCGGCGATTGATCCGGCCCTCAACGAGGACGCCTACATCGTGCCGGGGCTTGGCGACGCCGGCGACCGCCTCTACGGTCCCCGCAATATCGACCTGTAGCGAAGGTAGACCGCTTAGTATATCCGGCGTGTGACCTGCCCGGCTAACTGAACCGCATGGTCTAGTTGTAGACTCTTCCCAACAGGACACCACGGAGGAGGAAGCAGTGATCTCGGACTACGTCAGTGAGTGGTTCAGCAACCACCGCGCGGAGGTCATCGCGTGGCGCCGCCATATTCACCGCCACCCGGAGACCTCCAATAAGGAAGTGGAAACCACGCGCTTCCTGTCTCGCACCCTGCGTGAGTACGGTCTGGAGCCGCAGCTTTTCCCCGAAACCGGCCTCATGGTGGACATCGGGCCCGATACGGAACTTGGGCGCCTGGCCTTCCGCGCCGACATCGACGCGCTCCCGGTCACGGAGGTCACGGGCCTTGAGTACACCTCCGAGGTCCCCGGCGTCATGCATGCCTGCGGGCATGACATGCACACCACCATTGCACTAGCCACGGCCTGTGCCTTGGCGGATCTCAACCGTGAGCACCCGCTGGACTTCGGCGTTCGCGTCATCTTCCAACCTGCCGAAGAGGTTTGGGTAGGCGGCGCCACCGACGTCATCGAGTGGGGTGCGCTCGAAGGCGTGAACTCCATCTTTGCCGTCCACGTCGAGCCGAAGCTGCGCGTCGGGCGCATTGGCGTCCGCGCCGGGGCGATCACCTCCGCGACTGACGTCGTGGAAATCAACGTCTCCGGCCCGGGTGGGCACACGTCGCGCCCGCACTTGTCGGCGGACGTCGTCTATGCGTTGGGCAAGCTGCTGACGGACCTGCCGGGTTTGCTCTCGCGCCGCGTCGATCCACGCACCGGCACCGTCTTGGTCTTTGGTCAGGTGAATTCCGGCTATGCACCGAACGCGATTCCCGAGACCGGCTCGGTGTCTGGCACCATGCGCACGGCGGATATCGGGATCTGGCGCGAGATGCAAACGCTGTTCTCTGAGCTTGTGGAGCAGGTCCTGGCGCCCCTGGGCGTGGAACATGAGCTGGTCTATCACCGTGGGGTTCCGCCGGTGCTGAACGACGACGTCTCCACCGCCCTCCTCGCCAGCGCTGCCCAGGCCATCGACCCGCAAGCCGTGGTCCAAGCGCCGCAGTCCTCGGGCGGCGAGGACTTCTCCTGGTACTTGGAGAAGGTCCCCGGTTCCATGGCCCGCCTGGGTTGTTGGTCCGGCGAAGGCGAGCAGCACGATCTGCATATGGGTGATTTGGCCCCCGATGAGAGGGCTATCGGCGTGGGCGTCAAACTCTTCGGCTCCGTGGCGGAACAGTTTGCCAACGTGGAGGATTAGTTTTCTAACTACTACACTGTGACAAGGATTTCCCAGAGTTCTTATAGGCAGATTTTTAAAAAAGGAGCGACAGTGTCACAGGAAGCCCCCCGCATCGTAATTATCGGCGGCGGCCCCGCAGGCTACGAGGCTGCGACTGCCGGCGCCAAGTACGGCGCGCACATTACGTTGGTTGAGGAACAGGGCCCCGGTGGCTCCTCCGTTCTTTTGGACTGCGTCCCGTCGAAGTCCTTTATTGCCGGCGCCAACATTCGCACCGACTTCCGCCGCGCGGATGATATGGGCCTGAACCACCAGCTCGGCTCGCTGAAGCTGAGCCTGGAGGCGCTTAACGGCCGCGTGCAGGCGCTGGCCGGCAACCAGTCCCGCGACGTGCGCGCGGGCCTGGAGAAGATCGGCGTCAAGGTCATCGATGGCCGCGCCGCATTCTCCGAGGACCAGCACGGCGTGAAGGGTGCCGCGCACAAGGTTGATGTCACCCACACTGATGGCACCACCGAGACCCTCGACGCGGACCTGGTCCTCGTTGCCACCGGTGCCACCCCGCGCATCTTGCCGGGCGCTCAGCCGGACGGCGAGCGCATCCTGACCTGGCAGCAGGTTTATGACCTCAAGGAGGAGCCGGAGCACCTCATCGTCGTCGGCTCCGGCGTGACCGGTGCCGAGTTCGTTTCCGCCTTCGCGGAGATGGGTGTGCGCGTGACCATGGTGGCTTCTCGCGACCGCATTCTGCCGCATGATGACGCCGATGCTGCCGACGTCCTCGAGACCGTCCTGGCTGAGCGCGGCGTGGAGCTGGAAAAGAACTGCCGCGTCGAAACGGTCTCCCGCACCGAGGACGGAAACGTCGTGGTGAAGACCCAGGACGGCCGCGAGATCCACGGCTCCCACGTCATCATGTCCATCGGTTCCATCCCGAATACGAAGAACCTGGGCCTCGAGCACGTTGGCGTGGCTACCACGAAGTCCGGTCACATCGAGGTTGACCGCGTTTCCCGCACCAACGTTGCCGGCATCTACGCCGCGGGTGACTGCTCCGACCTCTTCCCACTGGCCTCCGTTGCCGCGATGCAGGGGCGTATCGCCATGTACCACTCCCTGGGTGAGGGTGTATCCCCGCTGCGCTTGAAGACGGTCGCCACCGCCGTGTTTACCCGCCCGGAGATCGCTGCCGTGGGCTTTACCCAGGCGGAGATTGAGGCGGGCGAGGTCGCCGCGCGCACCATCACGATGCCGCTGAACACCAACCCGCGCGCCAAGATGCGCTCTCTCCAGCACGGTTTTGTCAAGCTCTTCTGCCGCGCGACCTCCGGCCGCGTAATCGGCGGCGTCATCGTCGCCCCGACCGCTTCCGAGCTCATCCTGCCCATCGCCGTGGCGGTAACCAACCAGCTCACCGTGAACCAGCTGGCGGATTCCTTCGCGGTCTACCCGTCGCTGTCCGGCACCATCACCGAGGCAGCCCGCCGCCTCGTTGCCCACGACGACCTCGAGTAGGCAGGCTCCAGCTCCGCTTTAGCTTCGGCTCGGTTTTATAAGCCCAGTGTGCTCACCGCATGCTGGGCTTCTTCCATGGTGAACCGCTCGCCGTAGTCGCTGGTGAGCTGCATAGGGGTTGGACATGAGAGAACTTCCTGCGTAGGTGAGAGACGAGAGCTCGGCGTGGTGCCGAACGAGTCCTATCTTGGCAAGCGGCCTGGACATTGCCGCAGGAAATTCGAGAACGTGGGCGAATTGTAGAAAACTACGAGGTCGCGTAAGCCGAAACCGGAGTGGCATTGAGGTCGAGGCTGACGGAGCGCCCCGCCTGTGGGAAGGCGCGCTGCGGACAGGCCGGGCGTGGGCAGGCGGCGCAACCGGGGCCGATGGGGGTTGCCTCGGAAGGGGAGAGGTTGAGCGCATCGGCGTAAACCACGCGATCCGCCTGCGCGATATCGCAGCCCAGCCCCACGACGAATTCCTTGCGCGGCGTACCCCAGGCCTGGGCTTGGCCTTGGACGAAGCGCGCGATCCACAGATAGGTGTGGTCATCGGGCATCGAGGCCACCTGGCGCGTGATGCGGTTTGGCGTTTCAAAAGCGCGGTGGACCACCCACAACGGGCACGAGCCGCCGCTGCGCGCAAAGTGGAAGGCAGTGGAGGACTGGCGCTTGGAAATGTTGCCTGCGCGGTCGGTCCGGATGAAGGAGAAAGGGACACCTTGGTGGTGGGGCCGCTGAAGCGTCGACAAGCGCTGCGCGGTGGTCTCGAAACCAGTGCCAAAGGATGCCGCGATCACATCAATGTCGTAGCGCGTCTCCTCCGCGGTGGTGAGGAGCTGCGTATAGGGCATGGTGACGGCCGCCGCGAAGTATTGGGCCAGACCATAGGTGCCGATGGAGCGGGCTTCGGCGCTGGGTAGCTCGGCCACGAGTTCCGCGCAGTGCTCTGGATAGGCCAGAAGACAGTACTGGAGTGCCATCTCGAAGACGAGCTGGGCTTCAGTGAGTCCTGCGCGCAGGTGTAGCTCGCGGTCGTGGAAGGTCCGTCGGCGCGGTGAGGCCGAGGAGAATCGTGTCGTAACGCCGAACTCGTCCTGCAGGACTGAGGCCAAGCGCCCACGGCGCAGGACGCGGTCACCGAGGGAATCGGACAGTTCCTCGGCGGCGACGTCCAGGCTGTGAATGTAGTTGTGGGCGTCGTAGAAGAAGTCGCGGACCGCTTCGAAAGGGCCGGTTTCCGCGGGGGTGTGTGCGGCGGCGGCGACAAGCCTGGGGAGTAGCTCGGGGAAGCGTCCGCTTAAGTCAGTGAGTGTGGTGTCGGAGGCCTCGGGGAAGAGCTGGCGCAGCTCGGCGAGCGCGCGCAGGTCGCGATCCCCCGCGAAGTAGGTGGCGTCAACGCCAAAGCGTTGCGTCAGCTGCATGAGGACGGTGACGGTGAGGGGGCGCTGGTCATTCTCCAACTGGTTGAGGTAGCTGGTGGACATCCCCAGTTGTTGTGCCATGGCCGCTTGGGTGAGTTTGCGTTCTTTACGTAGTGCGTGGATTCTTGCCCCCGCGTAGTGCTTGCTCATTGTGTACGTCCTCCCAAAAAGCCGCCCCAACAGGTAATTACACAAGGTTTGCAAACAACGCAAAACCCTGCAACAGATAAACACAGTTTACACATGTGGCAGGCCACACGGGCGGGGGATAGTGTGATGGCTATCGCAGCCGTTGTTGTCTAGGAGGAAAACCCCGTTGATTAACCACGAAGTACGTACCCACAAGTCCGCTGAGAACTTCCCCATCGAAGAGCACCTGGCGTACAAGATTGCCAAGGTCGCAGCAGATCCCGTTGAGGTTCCGGCCGAGACCACCGAGATGATCATCAATCGCATCATCGATAACGCCTCCGTGGCCGTGGCCTCTGCCACCCGCCGCCCGGTGACCTCCGCCCGAGTCATCGCTCAGGCCCACCCGGCTCAAAAAGGCGGAGCCACCATCTTTGGTGTTGACGGCACCTACTCCGCCGAGTGGGCAGCCCTGGCCAATGGCACTGCCGTGCGCGAGCTGGACTACCACGACACCTTCCTCGCCGCCGAATACTCCCACCCGGGCGATAACATCCCGCCAATCCTGGCCGTGGCACAGCACAAGGGGCTGACCGGCAAGGAGCTCATCCGCGGTATCGCCACCGGCTACGAAATCCAGGTCAACCTGGTCAAGGGCATTTGCCTTCACGAGTGGAAGATCGACCACGTGGCGCACCTCGGCCCCTCCGTCGCCGCGGGCATCGGCACCATGCTCGGCCTCGACGTCGACACCATCTACCAGGCCATCGGCCAGGCGCTACACACCACCACCGCCACCCGCCAGTCCCGCAAGGGCCTCATCTCCTCCTGGAAGGCCTATGCACCGGCGTTTGCCGGCAAGATGGGCATCGAAGCAGTAGACCGCTCCATGCGCGGCGAGGGTGCCCCGGCCCCGATTTGGGAAGGCGAGGACGGCTTCATCGCCTGGATGCTCCACTCTCCGGAGCGCACCTACACCGTCCCTCTCCCGGCTGAGGGCGAGGAAAAGCGCGCCATCCTGGACACCTACACCAAGGAGCACTCCGCGGAGTACCAGGCACAGGCCCCGATTGACATGGCCTTTGCCCTCAAGAAGACCTTGGCTGAGAAGGGCCTGAAGGTGGAGGACATCGAGTCCATCGTCCTGCACACCTCGCACCACACTCACTACGTCATCGGCACCGGCGCCAACGACCCGCAGAAGATGGACCCGAACGCCTCCCGTGAGACTCTGGATCACTCCATCATGTACATCTTCGCCGTGGCCCTGCAGGACGGCGAGTGGGACTACGAGACCTCCTACTCCGACGAGCGCAAGCACCGCCAGGACACCATCGACCTGTGGCACAAGATTTCCACCGTCGAGGACCCCGAGTGGACCCGCCGCTACCACTCCAACGACCTGGAGGAGAAGGCCTTCGGCGGCAAGGCTGTCATTACCTTCAAGGACGGCACCGTGATTGAGGATGAGCGCGCGGTGGCCGACGCCCACCCGCTCGGCGCCCGCCCCTTCGGCCGCGAGGAGTACATCAACAAGTTCAAGAAGCTCGCCGCCGGCAAGGTATCGGAGGAGGAACAGGAGCGCTTCCTCGCTGCCGCCCAGAACCTGGAAAACCTCACCGACCTGAGCGAGCTCAACGTTCGCCTCACCGACGAGGCTATCGCCACCGCACCCGAGACCCCGAAGGGACTGTTCTAAATGGCTGGCCTATTTGGCTCTACTACCAGCAATGCAGACAAGCGCAAGAGCTTCCGCGAGGCGCTGAACGCACCGGGAATTACCACGCTGCCGGGCGCCTTCAACCCGTTGACCGCGCGGCTCATCCAGGACATCGGCGGCTTCGGCGGCGTCTATGTCTCCGGCGCGGTGCTGGCTAATGATTTGGGTCTGCCGGACATTGGTCTCACCACCCTCACTGAGGTGGCGCAGCGCGCCGGGCACATTGCCCGCGCCACGGACCTGCCTGTGCTTGTCGACGCCGACACGGGCTTCGGCGAGCCCATGTCCGCCGCCCGTACGGTTGCCGCGCTGGAGGACGCCGGCCTGGCCGGCTGCCACCTGGAAGACCAGGTCAACCCGAAGCGCTGCGGTCACCTCGATGGCAAGGAAGTGGTGCCGACGGACCTTATGGTTCGCCGCATCACCGCCGCGGTCAACGAGCGCCGCGATGAGAACTTCATCATTTGTGCGCGCACCGATGCCGCCGGCATCCACGGCATCGATGAGGCCATCGAGCGCGCCAAGGCCTACGCCGACGCCGGCGCGGACCTCATCTTCACTGAGGCCCTGTACTCGCCGGAGGACTTTGAAAAGTTCCGCGCCGCCGTGGACACCCCGCTGCTGGCCAACATGACGGAGTTCGGCAAGACCGAGCTGCTGTCCGCCAAGCGCATCGAGGAGCTGGGCTATAACGCCGTCATCTGGCCGGTATCCACCCTGCGCGTGGCCATGGGCGCTACCGAAGAATTCCTCCGCGACATGCAGGAAACCGGCCTGCAATCCGAGGAATGGCTCGACCGCATGCAGCACCGCTCCCGCCTGTATGAGCTGGTGCGCTACGACGAGTACAACGCCTTCGACCAGAGCGTGTTCACCTACTCCAAGGACAGCTACAAGCCCACCTTCGACTAGGGCACACGGCCTGAAACTCACACTAGAACCCAATAAAAAGGAGAAAACACCATGTCTGAAACCCCAGAAATCCGCAAGGGCCTGTACGGCGTCGTCGTCGATGAGACCGCCGTGTCCAAGGTTGTCCCGGAGACCAACTCCCTGACCTACCGCGGCTACCCGGTCCAGGAGCTGGCACGCTACTGCTCCTTCGAGGAGGTTGCTTACCTGCTGTGGAACGGCGAGCTGCCGTCCCAGGATGAACTGGTCCGTTTCTCCGCTCGTGAGAAGGCGCTGCGCCACCTGGACCGCCACCTCATTGACCTGATCACCTCCATGCCGAAGTCTTGCCACCCGATGGACGTTCTGCGCACCGCAGTCTCCTTCATTGGTTCCCAGGATCCGGAGGAGTACACCAAGGATTCCGAGCACATCCGCCGCACCGCGCTGGAGCTCATGGCGAAGCTGCCGACCATCGTCGCCCTCGATATCCGCCGTCGCCGCGGTGAGGGCTACATCGAGCCTTCCCGCAAGAAGGGCTTTGCGGAGAACTTCCTGTGGATGGTCTTCGGTGAGGAGGAGGGCTCGCCGGCCCTGTCGCGCTCCGATATTGAGGCCTTTGATAAGTCCCTCATCCTCTACGCTGAGCACTCCTTCAACGCCTCCACCTTCGCTGCCCGCGTGGTGACCTCCACGATGTCGGATACCTACTCCGCCGTCACCGCCGCCATCGGCGCCCTCAAGGGCCCGCTACACGGTGGTGCTAACGAGGCCGTGATGAAGAACTTCCTGGAGGTCGGTGACCCGGCCAAGGCAGAGGAGTGGACGCTCAACAAGCTCAAGAACAAGGAGCTCGTCATGGGCTTCGGTCACCGCGTGTACAAGAACGGTGACTCCCGTGTTCCGACCATGGAGGCTGCCTTCCGCGAGCTGGCCAAGGACCACGGCCAGGAGCAGTGGGTGGAGATGTACGAGAAGATGGCCAAGACCATGTACGAGAACACCTCCATCAAGATCCAGCCGAACCTGGACTTCCCGGCTGGCCCCGCGTACCACATCCTTGGTTTCGACATTGAGTTCTTCACCCCGATCTTCGTGATGGCCCGCATCACCGGCTGGACCGCACACATCGTGGAGCAGAACGAGAACAACTCCCTCATCCGCCCGCTGTCTGCCTACAACGGCAAGGAGCAGCGCTCCGTTCCGCCGAAGCAGATCTAGAAAAGCAAAGTTCGCTAATGCAGCATTAGCTAACGGAGAACATAAAACCAGCGCACGAACGATTCTCTTCGTGCGCTGGTTTTAATTCTTTGTCCGAGTCCCCTGCGGCGCGTGAATTTCTGTTGTTTGGTATACCGATTTCCGCCCGCATTGTCGCCTCGGACACTATCCTTAAGTTCGTATTGTGCTTATCTGAAAGGATCACTCCCAGTGTCTGATACCGCCCACAAGTCCTTCTCTAAGATCTTGGTGGCCAACCGCGGTGAGATTGCCGTGCGCGCCTTCCGCGCTGCCTTTGAGGTCGGCTCCAAGACCGTTGCAATTTATCCAAAGGAAGACCGCAACTCCTTCCACCGCGCTTTTGCCAATGAGGCAGTGCGCATCGGTACCGAGGGCCAGCCGGTCAAGGCATACCTCGACATCGATGAGGTCATTCGCGCCGCCAAGAAGTCCGGCGCAGATGCCATTTACCCTGGTTACGGCTTCCTATCGGAGCGTGCCGATTTGGCGCGTGCCTGCCGTGACAACGGCATTAAGTTCATTGGTCCGACCCCGGAGACCTTGGACCTGACCGGTGATAAGGCCGCCGCGGTAGCCGCTGCCCAGGAGGCGGGGCTGCCGACTCTGAAGGACTCGAAGCCCTCGACGGACGTCGACAAGCTGGCGGAATACGCCAAGGACTTTAATTTCCCCGTCTTCGTGAAGGCAGTGGCCGGCGGTGGCGGCCGCGGTATGCGCTTCATCGAGAACGAGGCGGAGCTCAAGACCAAGTGTGCTGAGGCCTCCCGCGAAGCTGAGGCAGCCTTCGGCGATGGCAACGTTTACCTCGAGACCGCGGTGATTCGTCCGCAGCACATCGAGGTGCAGATTCTGGCTGACTCCCACGGCAACGTCTTGCACCTGTTTGAGCGTGACTGCTCCGTGCAGCGCCGTCACCAGAAGGTCGTCGAGATCGCCCCGGCACCCACGCTGGACCCAGAGCTGCGTGACCGCATCTGTGCGGACGCCGTGAAGTTCTGCGAGCACATCAACTACGAAGGCGCCGGCACCGTCGAGTTCCTCGTCGATGAGAAGGGTAACCACGTCTTCATCGAGATGAACCCCCGCGTGCAGGTGGAACACACCGTGACCGAGGAGGTCACTGGCGTGGACATCGTGAAGTCCCAGATGCAGATTGCGGCGGGCTTCTCCCTCGAGGAGTTGGGCCTCAAGCAGGAGGACATCCACATCACCGGCGCGGCGCTCCAGTGCCGCATCACCACCGAGGATCCCTCCAATGGCTTCCGCCCGGATACCGGCACGCTGACCCAGTACCGCTCGCCGGGCGGCGCAGGCGTGCGTCTCGACGGCGCAACGGCCGTCGGCGCTGAGGTCTCCCCGAACTTCGACTCCCTGCTGGTGAAGATGACCTGCCGTGGAGTCAACTTTGAGCAGGCCGTGGCACGTGCGCAGCGCGCGCTCAACGAGTTCACGGTGGCCGGCGTGGCCACCAACATCGGCTTCCTGCGCGCACTGCTGCGCGAGCCGGACTTCGTCAACACCCGCGTGGACACCAGCTTCATTCCGGAGCACCCGGACCTGCTCAAGGCCCCACCGGCCGTGGATGAGTCTGGCCGCATCATCGACTACATCGCTGATGTGACCGTCAACAAGCCGAACGGCGAGCGCCCGACCACCCTGCGCCCCTTCGACAAGCTGCCGGATCTGGACTTTAACTCTGAGCTGCCGCGCGGTTCCCGCGATGAACTGTTGGAGCTGGGCCCGAAAAAGTGGGCGGAGAAGATCCGCAAGCAGGACGCTCTTGCCGTCACTGATACCACCTTCCGTGACGCCCACCAGTCCCTGCTGGCCACCCGCGTGCGCGGTACCGCGTTGGTCACCGCCGCTGAAGCCGTCGCCCGCATGACCCCGGAGCTGTACTCGGTGGAGGCATGGGGCGGTGCGACCTACGACGTCGCCATGCGCTTCCTCAAGGAAGACCCGTGGGTGCGCCTGGATCTGCTGCGTGAGGCCATGCCGAACCAGAACATCCAGATGCTGCTGCGCGGCCGCAACACCGTGGGCTACTCGCCGTACTCCAACGATGTGTGCACCGGTTTCGTGCAGGAGGCCGCCAAGTCTGGTGTGGATGTCTTCCGCATCTTCGACGCGCTGAACGACGTCACCCAGATGCGCCCGGCTATCGACGCCGTCCTGGAGACCAACACCACCGTGGCTGAGGTCGCTATGGCCTACTCTGGCGACATGTGCTCCCCGGATGAGAAGCTCTACACGCTGGACTACTACCTCAAGCTGGCCGAGGAGATTGTCAACACCGGCGCTCACGTCCTGGCTATCAAGGACATGGCGGGCCTGCTGCGTCCGGAGTCCGCATCGAAGCTGGTTATGGCTCTGCGCAAGGAGTTCGACCTGCCGGTTCACGTGCACACGCACGACACCGCTGGCGGTCAGTTGGCCACCTACTACGCGGCAGCGCTTTCTGGTGCCGACATCGTCGACGGTGCTTCCGCGCCGCTGGCGGGCACTACCTCCCAGCCTTCGCTGTCCGCCATCATCGCGGCATTCTCGAACTCCTCTCGTGATACCGGCATCTCCCTCAAGGCCGTCTCCGACCTTGAGCCGTACTGGGAGGCCGTCCGCCAGCTCTACCAGCCCTTCGAGAAGGGTATTCCTGGACCGACCGGCCGCGTCTACCGCCACGAGATTCCAGGTGGCCAGCTGTCCAACCTTCGCGCGCAGGCTACCGCTCTGGGCTTGGAGGATCGCTTCGAGATCATCGAGGACACCTACGCTGCGGTGAATGAGATGCTCGGCCGCCCGACCAAGGTGACCCCGTCCTCCAAGGTGGTCGGTGACCTCGCCCTGCACCTTGTGGGCGCTGGCGTAGACCCGGTTGACTTTGAGGCGAACCCCACCAAGTACGACATCCCGGATTCCGTCATCGCCTTCCTGCGCGGTGAGCTCGGTACGCCTCCGGGTGGTTGGCCGCCGCTGCGCGATAAGGTCCTGGAGGGCCGCGCGCCTGGCGACGTCACCGTCAAGCCCGTGCCGGAGGATGAGAAGAAGCACCTGGCTTCGGATGATTCCACCGAGCGCCGCGCTTCCCTCAACCGCCTGCTCTTCCCGAAGCAGTTCGAGGAGTTCAACGAGTTCCGCCGCACCTACGGCAACACCGAGGCGCTGACGGACACGGTCTTCTTCTACGGTCTGGAAGAAGGTAAGGACTACATTGTTCACCACTTCCCGGAGGGCTCCAACGACCGCGCGGACCTCAAGCCCGTCACCTTGCGTCTTGACGCAATGGGTGAGCCGGACGAGAAGGGCATCCGCAACGTCGTGCTCAACGTCAACGGCCAGATCCGCCCGCTCAAGGTGCGCGACAACAACGTCGAGTCCACCGTCGCCACCGTGGAGAAGGCCGATCCGTCCAACGAGGGCCACGTGGCCGCACCGTTCGCCGGCGTGGTGAACCCGACCGCCAAGCCTGGCGACGAGGTCAAGGCCGGCGACCAGATCGCCGTCATCGAGGCCATGAAGATGGAAGCCTCTATTTCCGCCACCAAGGATGGCACCATCGAGCGCGTCGCCATTGGCGCCGCCACCAAGGTGGAGGGCGGCGACCTCATCGCCGTTATCAACTAAAAGTCGACTTAGGTCATGGATGGGTGAGCAGCGTCATTCTTGGCGCTGCTCACCGGTGGTTTTCGGCGGTGGGGTGGGATTTTTCCGCACTGCATTGGCCTAAGTCAGGAGGGCGTGCCTCGTAAAAGGCATCTGGCAGAAGGCATCTTTGGGTCCAAGAACGCCATCTGCAATGAGTAAAAGGCGTTTTTAGCCGTGAAAACGCCTTTTGGCAGATGTCTCCAGCATGTCGATGGAGGCATGCAGATGCTGTGCGTTGCGAGGGGTGCGAAGAAGGTAATCCGTTTCGCGAAGATACGTGCAGCGTTCTACGGAAACGGTCGTTGTCACCCGACTTGGGTCATGGGTGGGTGAGCAACGTCGCTCTTGGCGCTGTCGTCGGCGCGCCGCCGAAGGCGTCGAGTATAGTCGACACTTTTACAAGAAACCGAGGAAGTGTCGAGTATAGTCGACACCTTTTGTCGGTTTGCGTACTAGAAGCGCTTGAGCATCACGTGAGCATCCGGGCGGCCGGGCACGTCGATGTCGACGAAGCCTTCGGATTCATACAGCTTGCGGGCGCCGGTATTCTCCGGCTCAATCCACAGCGATACGGCGGGAGCCTGCTGCGCCTCGGCGAGGTCGCAGGCGTTGCGCAGGAGGCGTCGCCCAGCGCCTAAGCCCCTGTAGCGGGACTCCACAGCAATGAAGAGCTCGGGGATCTCCTCCGGGTCGAGGTCGGTGGCCCACTGGGACTCATCAAAAGGATCGGCCTCGGGGTTGCCGGCGTAGGCGGCACCCTTCGCTTCAGTGGTGTAGTAGCGCAGCCACGCACCACCGACGGGGACGCGGTGGCTGGAGACTGCGATGACGCCGCCGTCGACATGGGGCGACCATTCGTCAACGTACAGTCCTACGTCAGGGGTGTGGAAATCCCCGATATGGGCGTCCTCGTCACCGAGGACATCGGCGAGGAAAAGGAGACGGGAGAGGTAGGTACGGTCGTGCTCCTTGGCCAACCGTACACCGAACTCAGAATCGTTAACGCTCATGCCTTTCGAGGCTACTTGATCTCTGAATCTAGCTACTCACTGAGTGGTTCGAGTGGAGTTGGTGGCGCTATCCTGATGCGCCACTGTTGCATCCCCTCAGAGCGACAAGTCAGCACCCCGGTAAGTTGTACTCAGCGAGTCAGTGACCCGGAGCAGAGCTCCACCGGGGTATCACGTACAAAGAGTATGTAACGTTGCTGACTGAAGCAAGGTTATTGCAGTGCTCCCTGGCCGTAAGGAAGCATCGGCAAATTACTTGATCTCCAGAATCGGCTCGCCCTTGTTGATCTGCGTGCCGGTGGACACCTTGAGGTCGGTCACGGTGCCGGACTTGTGGGCCTTGACGGGGTTCTCCATTTTCATGGCTTCAAGGACGACGACGACCTCGCCCTCTTCGACTTCCTGGCCTTCTTCGACGGCGACCTTGATGACGCTGCCCTGCATCGGTGCGGTCACGGCGTCACCGGACACGTTGGCTGCTGCGCCTTTACCACGGCGCTTCTTCGACTTCTTGCGCTTGGTGCCGCCACCCAAGAGCAAGTTGCCCGGCAGGGCCACCTCGATGCGGCGGCCGCCAACCTCGACGACGAACTTCTGGGATGCTTCCTGGTCCTCATCCTCAGGTGCTTCGGCGGTGTCGGTGTATTCGGGCAGCTCGTTGACCCACTCTTCCTCGATCCACTTGGTGTAGACCGTGAAGTTGCCGTCCTCGGCGGTGAAGGCAGGATCGGTGAGGATTGCCTGGTGGAAGGGGATAACCGTGGGCAGGCCTTCGATGCGGTACTCGGACAGCGCGCGGCGTGCGCGCGCGAGGGCGGTCTCGCGGTCCGGGCCCCAGACGATGAGCTTGGCCAGCATGGAATCGAACTGGCCGCCGATGACGGAACCTTCGCGCACGCCGGAATCCATACGCACGCCCGGGCCGGAAGGCTCGGAGTAGGAGACGATGGTTCCAGGAGCCGGCATGAAGCCCGCAGCGGCGTCCTCGCCGTTGATGCGGAACTCGAAGGCGTGGCCGTGCGGGGTCGGATCCTCGGAGATGGAAAGCTCGCGGCCCTCGGCGATGCGGAACTGCTCGCGAACGAGGTCGTAGCCGGTGGTCTCTTCGGTAACGGGGTGCTCCACCTGGAGGCGCGTGTTGACCTCGAGGAAGGAGATGAGTCCATCCGCACCCACAAGGTACTCCACCGTACCGGCGCCGTAGTATCCGGCCTCGCGGCAGATGCGCTTTGCGGATTCATGGATGGAGGCGCGCTGCTCATCGGTGAGGAAGGGGGCAGGGGCCTCTTCGACGAGCTTCTGGAAGCGGCGCTGTAGGGAGCAGTCGCGGGTGCCCATGACGACGACGTTGCCGTGCTGGTCAGCCAGGACCTGCGCCTCGACGTGGCGGGCCTTATCCAGGTAGCGCTCGACGAAGCACTCGCCGCGGCCGAAGGCTGCGGTGGCCTCGCGGGTGGCGGACTCGTAGAGGTCCTTGATCTCCTCGCGGGTGTGAGCGACCTTCATGCCGCGGCCACCGCCGCCGAAGGCAGCCTTGATGGCAACGGGCAGGCCGTGCTCGTCGGCGAAGGCCTCGACCTCTTCGGCGCTGGCGACGGGATCCTTGGTACCCGGTGCCATGGGCGCGTCGGCACGCTCGGCAATGTGGCGGGCGGTGACCTTGTCACCCAAGTCCGCAATCGATTGCGGCGAGGGGCCGATCCAGATCAAGCCGGCGTCGATGACGGCCTGGGCAAAGTCGGCGTTCTCGGAGAGGAAGCCATAGCCGGGGTGGATGGCGTCGGCGCCGGATTTGGAGGCGGCGTCGAGAATCTTGCTGATATCGAGGTAGGACTCAGCGGAGTTTTGGCCGCCGAGTGCAAAGGCTTCGTCGGCAAGCGTGACGAATGGGGCGTCAGCATCGGGCTCGGCATAAACCGCTACGGATGCGATGCCGGCATCGCGAGCCGCGCGGATGACGCGGACCGCAATCTCACCGCGGTTGGCCACGAGGACCTTGGTGATGTTCTTGGTTTCAACTGCCACGGCAGGAACCCTCCTCCAATTTTTCTGATAGGACTGCGTACTATTCTTGCACACCAAAACATGAGGATACCGTCACGTCTTGGTTTCGTGTCAAAAAATAAACCCGCACCAGCGTGGATGCGGGCTTATTTCGGCGTGTTGCTAGCGTTCAACGGGCATGCGAACCATGTTGCCCCACTCTGCCCACGAGCCATCGTAGACGCGCGGGTTGTCGAAGCCGAGCAGGTACTTCAGCACAAACCAGGTGTGTGCGGCCTGAGCGCCGACATGCGAGTAAAGGACGGTTTCCGTTGCGGGCTCTAGCTCGCCATAGTTGACCTTGAGCTCGCTGAGTGCACGGAAGCAGCCGTTGGGGTAGACCGCGCGATCCCATTCCAAGTTGATGGCCCCGGGAATATGGCCGTGCGTCAAGGTGGTGCCGTAGGCGGACTCGCCGGTTCCGTTCTTGAGGGCGGCTTCGCCGCAGAACTCGTCTGGGCTGCGGGTGTCGACAACGGTGGCGGTGGAGCCGCGCAGCTCATCGACGAAGATGCGGGAGGATTCTTCGCGGGAAACCTCCGGGTAAGAGGACGCGGATGGTTCGGGGACCATGAAGGAAGTATCGCGTTCTTCGGACATCCAGGCGTCCCGGCCACCGTCGAGAAGCCGCACGTCTTCGTGGCCGTACAGCTCAAAGATCCACAGGGCGAATGCAGCCCACCAGTTGGACTTATCGCCGTACAGGATGACGGTGTCATCGCGCTCGATGCCCTTCGAGCGAAGGAGGGCTGTGAAGTCTTCGGCGCTGATGATGTCCCTCGTCGTGCTATCGAGCAGTTCCGTCTGGACGTTGATACGGATAGCGGTGGGGATGTGGCCGATATCGTAGAGGAGTGAATCCTCATCGACCTCGATCACGTGGAGGCCGTTAATGCCCAGTCGCGCGGATAACCACGGTGCGGACACGAGACGCTCGGGGTGCGCGTATTCCTGGAAAGGGGGATTCGGGTCGAATTCGGCCACGGTCCACCTGCCTTTCTCGTTAAGGGGGAACGTTCGCTTCAACTCTAGCGTGCTTGGCCAACTAGTGGTCACGGGGGAGAGCCTTTTGTGGTGTTGGATACATTTCTTGAGAGGGTAGTGCTGCTTCGCACTTACTGGTTATAACAAGTATGCAGGTCAGGGGCTGAAAAGTGCGCTAAGCTCGCTTTTTAACCTTTTGTTGGGCTGATTCTGTAGGGGAGCGCGCAGGCCAAACCTGGGTTATTTTAAGTAGTGACACTCATCAACCCCCTAGCGAAAGGGAATTACTGTGCACAAGGCAATCGTCGTCTTCGAGGTTGAGGGCGGATCAGACAAGCAGATCAACGGACACCGTAAGGACACCATGCCAATCGTCGACTGCATCAAGGATGCAGGCTGGCATGCAGAGGTCGTGTTCTACCGCCCTGAGTGGTCCGAGAAGCTCTTCGAGTATGTATCCGAGAACTTTGATGCCTACATCTCCCGCGTGAACCCGGGCAACATCCCGGGCGGTGAAAAGGGCTACTTTGACCTGCTCTCCAAGCTGTCCGACGCTGGCCTGGTCGGCATGTCCACCCCGTACGAGATGATGGCCTACGGCGCCAAGGATGCCCTGGTCAAGCTCAACGACACCGACCTGGTCCCGTCCGATACCGCCGCCTACTACGACGTCGAGTCTTTCCACAACACCTTCCCGACCTCCCTGTCCTACGGCGAGCGCGTGCTTAAGCAGAACCGTGGCTCCACCGGCTCCGGCATCTGGCGCGTGCGCCTTGCCGACGAGAAGCTGGCCGAGTCCGTCGAGCCGGGCACGGCTCTGCCGCTCGACACCAAGATCAAGTGCACTGAGGCTGTGGACAACCACACCGAGGAGCGCGAGCTGGGCGAGTTCATGGACTTCTGCGATCAGTACATCGTGGGTGACAACGGCATGCTCGTGGACATGCGCTTCATGCCGCGCATCGTCGAGGGTGAGATTCGTATTCTTCTCGTGGGCCCGGACCCGGTCTTCGTGGTGCACAAGAAGCCGGCCGAGGGCGGCGACGCCTTCTCCGCCACCCTGTTCTCCGGCGCCAAGTACACCTACCAAAAGCCGGAGGAGTGGCAGGAGCTCGTCGATATGTTCGCTGACGTTCGCCCGGTCATTGCAGAGAAGCTCGGCGGTGACAACATCCCGCTGATCTGGACCGCGGACTTCATGCTGGCTGACGGCGAAAACGGCGAAGATACTTACGTCCTTGGTGAGATCAACTGCTCCTGCGTGGGCTTCACCTCTGAGCTGGACATGGGCATTCAGGAGAAGGTGGCTGCTGAGGCCATCAAGCGCGTGGAGGCCAAGCACGCTTAAGCGTTTTATTTCGCACTAATCCTGTCGAGTTTCCCCTGCCGTGGCGGGGGAAACTGTCGTTTTCTGAGGTGTATTTGCCTAACTCGCGCTGCCGGTGAGCAAGATCTCAGGTACGTTCGGTGGGGTAAAAAATTTATGACAGTATCGTGCTGTAGCGCACTGCGAAAATCAATGATTCTTCGAAAGGTCTAAAACTATGACGAACCCCAACCAGTTTGGTGAGAACGGCGACAAGAGCGATAACAACGCTGGCGACTACAACGCTCACGGTTCCCACAGCGACAACGCTGGGAACAACAGCTTCGGTAGCTTTGGCGGCTACGGTAGCTCCCAGTCCGGCAGCGATAATTCTGCTTCTGGGTGGAACAGCCAGGGACAGAACTCCAACTTCGGCTGGGGCGGCCAGGCTGGCTACGGCGATTACTCCGAGAGCTCCGCTGAGACCTCCTCGTTCGGAAGTGCGTCTTCCCAGAATTCGCAGCCGGAGTCTGAAGGTGAGGCCAAGGACAGCACTCTTGGCTCCAGCTTTGCTGCGTCTGAGTCTGCCTCTGGTTCTGCCAACACGGAGTCAGCTGACCGCAAGTCTGAAAGCCATGACACCCGCGCTAACCATGACTCTTTTGGCGCCTCCTACGCTTCCTACAACTCCGATAGCAGTGCTGGTGCCGAGCACTCCGCTGAGTCGACGAACTCGAATCAGGGCTACGGCAACCACGGTTACGGCAACAGCGGCTTTGGCAACGACGGCTTTGGCGGCAGTGTGCAGGCAGAATCCAACCAGAGCCAGGGTTTTGGGCAGCAGTCTGGTGATGGCTTCGGCTCCCCGGCTTCTCACTCCAACTCCACGTCCGGCTTCGGTAGCTACCAGCAGCAGAACCAGGGCTTCGGCGCGCAGGAGCAGCAAGGTTTCGGCTCCCAGGGCCAGCAGGGCTTCGGGGCACAGGAGCAGCAGGGATTCGGCCAGCAGAACTCGCCCTTTGCTGCCTCTCCGCAGAACAATCAGTACCCGCAGCAGGCCGCACAGAACGGTGGTTCTTCTAAGAGCACGGGCTTCTTCAAGGCGCTGTTTGATTTCTCCTTCAGCAGTTTTGTCACCCTGAAGTTCTCCTCCTTCATCTACATGCTGCTCGTCATTTTGTCAGCAGTCTCCTGGGCAGGATTGATCCTCTTCTCTTTCGCGGCTTTCGCTGACAGCTTTATCATCGGAATCTTGACGTTCCTAGCCGCTGTCATTTTTGGTGGAATTGTGTTCCTCTTCTATGTCATCCAGTTCCGCTTGATCTTGGAGTTCTTCGTGGCAAACATCCGCACCGCGCAGAACACCGGTGATCTTGTTGCTAAGGCAGACGGCGACAAGGCTTAATCGCATACCAATCCCTGCGCTGCTTTAGGGCAGACAGACTAATCCCGCCGGCCTCATTATTTGAGGCCGGCGGGATTTTGTACTTAAAGCGCCGTGCCCGTCGGGGAGGTCCGCTAGCTGCCGCAGATGGTTCCAGTCATATGGTTCGGGTCAGAAGGTTCATGCGCCCCCAAACAAACCTTCTTTGGGCACCTGGATGGTTCACCTGCCCCCAGCTAAACCTTTTGAATAGAACCAGTTGACTAGAACTATGTGGCGGACCGGGGGAAGCGGGGCAGCGCGCAACGGCGCTACTGGCTGCTTAGTCCAGCAGCGTGGCGACGGACTCGGGGTCGGCGTCGGAAAGCATCTGGCGGATGCGGTCATACTCCGCGTCCTCACCGATGGCCTTCGCAGCATGGCCCAGTGCGGCAATCGCGCGCAGCACGCCTTGGTTGGGCTCGTGGGAGAAGGGGACAGGGCCCCAGCCCTTCCAACCATTGCCGCGCAGGCGGTCGAGGCTGCGGTGGTAGCCGGTACGCGCATAGGCGTAGGCGGTGATGAAAGCGGTGGGCTCAGCGCCCTTGTGCTTGTCTAGTTCTTGCTCCGCCAGCAGCGCCCACAGCAGCGCGGAATCCGGATGGGCCATGATTCCCGCGGTGAGATCGGAAGTGCTGTCAGCACCCGGATCGGCCGGCAGCTTGATGGGCGGGGGAGCGAGCATATCTTTCATTTCCATGCCGCCCCACTCTAGCCATGTGGCAGCGAGGTCACCAGAGGGGGCGAACCTGGAAAGGTTCGCCCGCAGCTGGATGGATTCACCCGCAACTAGAAAAGCTCGCCCCGAATTAGGACTGGGCCCAGAAGTCAGAAACGTTGAGCCCAAAGGAATACAGCGCGCGGCGCAGCACCGGCAGCGAAAGGCCGATGACGGAGGAAGGATCGCCCTCAATGCGGTCGATGAACCAGCCGCCGAGGGCTTCCAGGGTAAAGGCGCCGGCGCATTCCAGCGGCTCGCCGGTGCGGGCATAGGCCTCGATATCGGCGGTAGTAGCTTCCGCAAAGTGCACCGTCGTGCGCGAGGCCTCCACGAAGCGTGCGTCGCCGCGCAGCACGCAGTGGCCGGTGATGAGCTCCGCGGCGCGACCGGCCTGCGCGTGCCAGCGCTCCACGGTGGCCTCGGGGGTGTGGGGTTTGCCTTGGAGGGAACCGTCGAGAAGCAGCATGGAATCCCCGCCCACCACGACGTCCTCGGGATAGTCCGGGGCAATGGCCTCTGCCTTGGCCGTGGCGAGTGCGCAGACGATCTCGGCGGGCTCAGCACCCGCCAGGCGCTCCTCGATGGCCCGCTCATCCACGTGGGCCGGGGCAATGACGGGTTCCACGCCCGCACCCCGCAGGATGGACAGGCGGGACGGGGACTGAGAAGCCAGAACCAGGCGCATGTGCTTAGTAGTAGCGGACGTTGCGGAAGGCGGACGGGTTAAACACGTCGCCCGGCTGGCCCCACAGGTCGCGCTCGGAGCGGGTATCGGCGGCCTTGGCACGCGCCTCAGAGTCGAGCTGGCTGAGCACCGTGGTCAGAGCCGCCACCTCAGCGTCGGTGGGGTTGCCGTTGAGAACGGTAAACAGGGAAGCGGTCATAGGGAAACCTCTACAAAACGATATTGCCGTGTTTCTTCGGCAGGGTCGGAATAATCTTGCGATCCAGCAGGCGCAGTCCCTCAATGAGGGAACCGCGCGTGGCTGCCGGGGTAATAACGGAATCGACGAGACCACGCTCAGCGGCTTGGTACGGGGTGAGGTAGGCTGCGGCCTCGTCCTCACTCAGCTCCAGCTCAGCGGCCAGTTCAGGGGCATCGGCCACGGCGATCTCGGCCGTCGGCCACGCATAGGACAGGTCCGCACCGAGCTCCTTGGAGCCGAAGGCGATGTAGCCGGTGCCGTGCGCGCGGCGCACAATGACGCTGATCTTTCCCACGCTTGCCGCAGCATAAGCATGCACGAGCTTGGCCAACGCTGCCTTCTCCACATCCAAAGCCGGGGAGTCGACGAACTCGACGATGGGGGTGTTGAAGGCATCGCACAGGCGAATGAAACGGGCGGCCTTGGCGGCGGCTGCGGCATCGAGGGAGTCACGGTTGGCGATGATGCCGACCGTGCGTCCCTCCACGCGGCCGAAGCCGGTGAAGACCCCGCGCACCCGGGCGCCGAGCTCGAAGACATCCTCACAGGTGGCGGTGACTACGTCGGCGAGATCGACGGTGCCGTCATCGCCGACGAGGGTATCGAGCGCGTGGTCGGCCTCGCTGATGTTGTCTTCCACCGAACCCGCAACGATGGTGGCCTCGGTGCGGGGCGCGGCGGCACGGTTATTGGAGGGCAGATAGGAGAGCACGCGCTTGGCGACGCTCACCTCGTGCTCCCCGTCCGCCTGCACGTCGCCGTCGGGGGCGATGACGACATCGGACAGCGCGGCCACGAGCGAGGCTTCCTTGGACTCCGCGTAAACCGCCGTGATCTGCGGGATGAGGCCGGAGGCGGTGGTGGCGCGGGCGAGGATGCGGGCCTGCATGGCGGAGGAGACGATGCCCTCCTGGGCGCGGGGCTTATCGCTGGCAACGAGCGCGACGATGGGCACGCCGGTCTTAATGGCCAGGTCGTAGAGCTTGGTGACCTTTTCGCCATAGACCTCGCCCATGGTGCCGTCGAACAGCGAGGCGTCCTGCGCATAGGCGCAGACCTTGCGGCCATCGACGGTGCCGAAGCCGGTGACGACACCATCGGTGTAGGGGCGGATGTGCTCGCGGCCGAACTCGGTGGAGCGGTGGCGAGCAAGGGCGTCGGTCTCCACGAAGGAGCCGGCGTCAAAGAGCGCCTCGATGGCGCTGCGGGCTGCCGGGACTTCTCCCTGTGGCGCCCGGGACTCGGTGAGCTTGGCGCTCAGGTCCTCGATCTTGCCAGCGGTCGTCTTCAAGTCAGTCATGGAACACTAGTGTAATACAGTGCTTCTGCTGCACTGATTTGTGCTGAAACGAGCGCGGCCTAGAGCGGGATGTTTCCGTGCTTGCGCGATGGGCGCGCGACATTCTTGTCCGTGAAGAAGCGCAGGTTTTTAGCGATTGCACTGCGGGTTTCGGAGGGGAGAATGACGGCGTCGATAAGCCCGCGCTCTGCTGCCTTATACGGGTTGAGCATGTGATCTTCGTATTCGCGCTCGAAGGATTTGGTCAGCTCAGTTACGTCGAGGCCCTTCTCATGGGCGGCCTTAATCTCCTTGCGATAGATAAAACCGACGGCACCTGCTGCACCCATGACCGCGATCTGGGCGGTGGGCCATGCCAGGTTGATGTCCGCGCCCAGCCCCTTGGAGCCCATCACGCAATAGGCGCCGCCGTAAGCCTTGCGCAGGGTGACGGTGATCTTGGGAACGGTGGCTTCGGCATAGGCGTAGAGCAGCTTGGCGCCGCGGCGCAGGATGCCGTCGTGCTCTTGGTCGGCGCCGGGGAGGAAGCCGGGGACGTCGACAAGCATGATGATAGGGATGTTGAAGGCATCGCAGGTGCGCACGAAGCGGGCGGCCTTCTCGGAAGAATCGATGTCGAGGCAGCCGGCGAAGACCTGGGGCTGGTTAGCAACGAAACCAACAGTGCGGCCTTCGATGCGTCCGAAGGCGGTGACCACGTTATCGGCGCGGTCGGCCTGGATCTCCAGGAAGTCACCGTCATCGGTGAGGGCCTCGATGACCTCCTTGACGTCATAGGGCTGGTTTGGGGAATCCGGGATGATCTCATCCAGCATGAGGTCGTCGGCGGTTTCTTCGCCCAGGTCTTCGTAGGGCTCAACCGGGGTCAGCTGGCGGTTATTGGAGGGAAGGTAGGTCAGCAAGTCGTGGACCCAATCCAGGGCTTCCTCGTCGCTGGCGGCGGTGTAGTGCGAGGTTCCTGCTTTGTGCATGTGGACGCCCGCGCCGCCGAGTTCTTCTTGACTGACTTCTTCGCCGGTGACGGTCTTGATGACGTCTGGTCCGGTGACGAACATCTTGGACTTCTTGTCCACCATCACCACGAAATCAGTCAGGGCAGGGGAGTAGGCGTTGCCGCCGGCGCACGCGCCCATGATGACGGAGATCTGCGGGACGATGCCGGAAGCCTTGACGTTCTGGTAGAAGGTCTTGGCAATCCAGTCCAGGGACACGGCGCCGTCCTGGATGCGGGCGCCGGCACCCTCGTATAGGCCGATTAGCGGGCGGCCGGTGGTGATGGAAAGCTCCATGATCTTGATCATCTTCTCGCCGTAGACCTCACCGAGTGCGCCACCAAAGACGGTTCCGTCCTGGGAGAAAATGCAGACCTCGCGGCCGTCGATGGTGCCCCAGCCGGTGACGATGCCATCGGTCAGTGGGCGCTTCTTGCCCATGCCGAAGTCCGTGGTGCGGTGCACGGCGAGCATATCGGTCTCGACGAAGGAGCCCTCGTCGAGGAGATAGTCCAAGCGCTCACGTGCGGTGAGGCGGCCTTGGGCGTGGACCTTTTCGTGGGCTTTCTCGCCCATGGGCTGCGCCGCTGCTTCGCGACGCCTCTTCAGTTCAGCGATCTTGCCTGCGGTGGTGTCGGCGCTCAGGGAGTCAAGCTCCGACAAATGTGAGGAAATAGTCATGTTTGGCAGTGTAGAGAAGTTTTGTATAGGAATGTATAGCGGCGCACGGGTGATTCCGCTCACAATTTACGTTCGGGCAGGTGGGGGGCGGTGAAAAAGATGAGGGAATCCTCGTAAACGGCGTGTTGGGTGCATGCTAACCGTCTTTGCCACTTTGCTCAGTTCCAATGGCGCTGTGCAGGCGCGCAACGTGTAGGGCGATGTAGGCGAGCTCATTGTCATTAATGGCATGACCTTGACCTTCCAATTTGGAACGGACGAGACGAGCAATGCGCACTGCTGCAGCATCATCGTGTTCGATAGCTGCAAGCATGGAGTGCAATGGTGCGTCAGCTTCCCGGCTCGGGGAATGTAAACGTGCGAAGAGATACCGCAGGTGCGTAACGAATCGTGTGACCGTGGGGGAGCTGGGGCGAAGGTGGCACTGAAGCTCGGAAGAGACCAAGTCGAGAAGAGCAGAGATTTCCTTCGTGGTGTTTTCTGCCTTGGTCATATCCCCATCCACAAACTGTGCGTTGATGAAGTGCATCGCTATGGCGGCTGCTTCATCGCGGGCTAGACGGACGCTAGTGGCGTTCTCTACTTGGTCGAGGAGCTTTAATCCCAGCTCAAATTCCTCTGGGTACAAAGTGGATACTTCCCACATCAATGGGTAGCTGAATTCGATTCCGCTTTCTTCGCGTTCGATTGCGAAAGAAATGTGATCTGCTAGGCCTAAGACTAAAAGCTGTGTTTCGCTGACCTGAGAGTGCGTGTTTACGAAATTTACAACAAGATTGACTATGTCTAGCGGGAGCTCAGAGAGCAGTGCGGTGAGGTTTGCGATGGGGTGAGCGGAGCTTGGGCGGAAAACTTGCTCCACAGCATCATCCTGGATTTCATCGCCAAGCTTTCGACCGAAACCAATCCCCTTGCCCAAGCAGATAGCTTGAGTACCTTGTGCGTCGGTACAGAGCACAGCGTTGTTGTTAAGTGCGCGGATGACATCCATAGGTTTAGGGTACAGGGCACGGTAACGCAGACTTGAAAGGTTCAGTTGTACGTGACCGTGCCCTGTCTTAGAGGCGAGATTGTTAGAGCTCAGCTCCATTGGAAGCTATGACATTTCGGTACCACTCGAAAGAATCT
This sequence comes from Corynebacterium sp. HMSC072A02, assembly GCF_001810085.1. Classification (NCBI taxonomy): domain Bacteria; kingdom Bacillati; phylum Actinomycetota; class Actinomycetes; order Mycobacteriales; family Corynebacteriaceae; genus Corynebacterium; species Corynebacterium sp. HMSC072A02. Next base: position 124,407 of record NZ_KV799860.1, read on the forward strand.
TTCTTTGAGCGGGCCAGAGTGCCATTGCCCTCATTATCGCGATCGACGTGAATCATGCCGTAACGCTTCTTCATTTCACCGGTGGTGAAGGAAACTAGGTCGATGATTCCCCACGGGGTGTAGCCCAGGAGATCGACGCCGTCTTCGAGGACGGCCTCCTTTACTGCCGCGATGTGATTGCGCAGATAGTCGATTCGGGCCTCGTCGTGAATGGAGCCATCGGCTTCCACGTTATCGACCGCACCGAAACCGTTTTCTACGATGAAAAGCGGCTTTTGATAGCGGTTGCAGAGGGAATTGAGGGAGTAGCGCAGACCTTGTGGGTCGATTGGCCAGCCCCAGTCGGAAGACTTGATACACGGATTATCTACTGAATTAGGCAATCCGCCGTTGACCGAGGAACCAGCGTCAGCCACTGCATCGTGTTTAACGGTGTTGGACATGTAATAGGAGAACCCGAGGTAGTCGACGGTACCGTTGCGGAGAATCTCGTCGTCGCCGTCTTGGAAGCCCGGATCAATTCCCTCTCGCTCAAATTTCTTCAGAGCATAGGCCGGGTAAGAGCCGCGGATTTGTACATCGGGGAAGAAGTATCGATCGCGGCTAGCAATTTCGGCGGCCATGATGTCTGAGGGATTGCAGCTGTACGGGTAAATCGGGACCATGGCAACCATGGCGCCGATCTGTAGGTCGGGATTGATTTCGTGTCCTACTGCTACGGCACGTGCGGAGGCGAGCAGGCAGTTGTGTGCGGTCTGGTACAGCACCTGCTGGGGGTTTTCACCTTCGGCGATGGTCACGCCCGAGTTGGTCCAAAGGAAAAGCGGGTTATCCACATTCATTTGGTTGTTGATCTCGTTGAAGGTCATCCAGTACTTGACCTTCTTGTGGTAGCGCTCGAAGCATACTCGTGCGAAGCGCTCAAAGAATTCCACGAGCTTGCGGTTACGGAAACCTCCGTATTCACGGGCGAGGTGAAGGGGAATCTCGAAGTGGCTTAATGTGATGACGGGTTCGATACCGTACTTAAGAAGCTCGTCGAAGACCTCGTCATAGAACTTGAGTCCTTCTTCATTGGGCTCAAGCTCATCGCCTTGCGGGAAAATCCTGGACCAGGCAATTGACGTACGGAAGCATTTGAGTCCTATTTCTGCGAAGAGCTTGATGTCTTCGCGGAAACGACCGTAGAAATCGATTGCTTCGTGGTTGGGATAAAACTCGTTGGCTTCGATGGTTTCGGTGACGCGGCGGGGAACTCCGTGGGCACCAGCGGTGAGGACGTCGACGACGGAGGGGCCTTTACCGCCCTTGTTCCAGCCGCCTTCGAATTGGTGTGCAGCAACAGCGCCGCCCCAGAGGAAATCCGGATTGAGTGACGTGGGCATTTACTTGGCTCCTTCTGCTTGAGTCTGGTTTGAGGACTTGGCTTCAACGGCCATGAGCTCGTTTCCATGAGTGGTACGGGTTGATGGATGGATGATGACATCAGCGAATTTCTTCGTATTCGTGATGATTACTGGCGTAGTGAGTGAATAGCCGGCTTGGGTAATCGATTGAGCGTCAAACTCAACCAATAAGTCTCCTTCTTCGACGCGCTGTCCCTTTGTAACGTGACTGGTGAATGGCTTTCCCTTGAGCGCGACCGTGTCTAGGCCGATGTGGACCAGAACTTCAACGCCGTCATCTGAAATGATTCCTACAGCGTGTTTGGATGGAAGGACAGTCGCAACTGTGCCATCGAAGGGCGCGTAAACCTTGTTGTCGGTTGGTTCTACGGCCACGCCATCGCCCATGGTGCCCTGTGCAAAGACCGGATCGTCCACCTCGTTAAGGGCGAGAACTGTGCCAGTCACAGGGCTTGAGATGTGGAAGACGGTCTCTTTTTGGGAGAGTTGGCTGTGGTATTCAGCGGATGCGGCATCGGAGTCGGGAGAATTGTCGGTTGCTTCGGCAGGGGCCTCGGCGAGCACATCCGTGAAGCCAACAATGTAGACGCCGATGACGGCTCCGAAGAATGCTACAGCGCAGCCAATAATCTCACCCATGAGCGAGTTCGTTCCAGGTTCGTAGGCATTCATGATGGTGAGCACGCCAGGTAGTCCTGCATAGACGTATTGCAGGGAACCGAAGAGGGACACCACAATGGCGCCTGCCGCACCCGCGACACAGCCCACAATGAAGGGCTTCTTTAGGCGGAGTGTAACGCCATAAATAGCGGGTTCAGTGATGCCGAAGACGCCGGTCAGGGAAGCGGATGCGGCGATCTTCTTCATTTCGGGGCTGCGAGACTTGAGGAAGACTCCGAAGGCCGCGCCGACTTGGGCAATCACCGCAGCGGTCTGGAAGGCCTGGAAGGGGTCTGAGCCATACTGCTCAAAGTTTGCCAGGACCATTGGGGTCACGCCCCAGTGCACACCAAAAATGACGACTACCTGCCAGAAACCACCCACCATGGCAGCGGCGACAGGGGGAGCAACATCGACCAACCAGTTGAAACCGTCTGCAATGAGAATTGCGCCCTGGTTGGACAGCGGGCCAATGATAAGAACAGTGAGTGGTACTGCGATGATGAGGCAGAACAGTGGGGTAAACAGCTGCGTGACGACTTCAGGTAGATGCTTCCGGAAGAACCTTTCGAGGTAAGACAATCCCCACACGACGAAAAGGGGTGGAAGCACAGTTGAGGTGTATGTGGTCTCGCTCAATCCAAAACCGAAAAGCGTAATGTGTTCGCCCTCGGCCACACGTGAGGCAATGTCGGCCATTTCTGGGGCGACGAGAGCACCAACGGCGGCGACAGAGATGAATGTGTTGGTCTTGAAGAATTGTGAGGCGGTGATCGCGATGAGGATGGGGAGGAAAGTAAAAGGCGCCCAGCTCATGAGCGAGAAAATCTCGTATGTACCTGTCTCGCCAAACTCCGGCCAGGCGGCAGTGATGAGGATGAGCGCACCTTGGATAAGGCCCGCTGCGGCGAGTACGTAAATGAAGGGGGCAAAGACCGCCGACATCATAGCGATGATGCGGTTCATGAGGGTGGGTTTATTGTCCTCGTCATCAATCTGCTGTTCATTAGGATCGATTCCTAGCTGATCAATGGCGGCTTCGTAGACCTCTCCCACGCGGTTGCCGATGACGATTTGGAACTGCCCTCCCTTCTCGACGGTTGTGATGACGCCGGGCAGGTTCTTAATCTTGGTGTGGGCGTCTTCGGGAGTGCTCTTCAGGACAAGGCGCAGGCGAGTGGCACACCGAGCAATTCCTGTGATGTTAGATGGCCCGCCGACAAGCTCTATGACGTCGTGGGCAAGTTTTGGATAATCACGCACCGGGGTGGTCATGATTCCTCACTTTCGTTTTTAGGCTAATGAAGAGTCCCAAAACGAAAGAAGACTCGCGAGCGCAATGAAGCTGAAGTCCCTTTCGTTAAAGGGGATTCCGCTTCAGGTTCTTGCCTCTTGCGAGTAACAGGCCTGATAGCCGATAGCTAAAATGATAGCCCTTGATGTGGCTAGGTACAAGAAGGGCTATGCGTGACTTGGATTATGCAAGCCATCCGAAGCTGTCGAGGAATAGCTCTACCTCGGCAAGGTCGCCTTCCCGGGGGAAGTCGCCCGTGAGGGCGGCGAAGCTTTCCTCGATGTCGGTATGGGTTGCCGGAATGAGATCGTGCTTGACAAGATCTTCTGCCACCTGCGCTGCGATGGGCGCAGCGGTAATGGTGTCAAGACCGGTACCGGTGGCGGTCTTGAATGTGTTAGTAATGGCGGAAATAAAGCCGGAAATGGTATTCATTCGTGCTCGCCCCTTTTTGTCTCTCGTAGTAAAGGTACGGGGTACCGTACCGTTGGTATTCACCAACTATATCGTGTAAACGTCCAAAACGCTACATAGATTTCAAGTTAAGTTAACTTTTTGTTTACCTTGGCTGATGTGTGACCAGGGGCACACATGTGCTTCCTGCGGCGGAGGAAAATGAATAAGGGCAAAAAGGACAGCCCCGCCGTGTAGGGCGACGGGGCTGTTGGTGTTGTCGGTGGGAGGGGGGAAGGCTTAGTGCCCGCTAGCGATTCCGGCAAATGGCTCCCAGCCGAAGTAATGGGCGATGGAGTCCTTTGCAATCCATGTGATAGCGACAAGGATGAGGAGGGCGAGAACGGCGTATACCGTCCAGCCAAGCATCTTCATCTGGGGTGAAGCTTCGGTGTCATCAACGACAACGCCTTCGGCGTTGCGGATGGGGTCGCCCGTCATGCAGCGCATGCCCAAAGCGAAGAGGAGTGGGATGCCGGCGCCGAAGGCGAGCGCGAGTGCGGCCACGCGAATGAGGGCGGTGACGATTTCCATTGCGGTCATGATTGGAATCCTTAGTTGTCCTTGTGAGCGGTGTGGGACTTGACCACATCATTGACGGCGTTTGCGGCGCCAGGGGCGTTGCCGGTCGAAACGCCGGCGGCGACCTTTTCGCGGTGAGACATCGAGGAGTCGACGGACTCGGAGTCCTCGTCCCAGTCGTCGTTGACGTTATTAGCGTCAACCGGGTTGCGGCGAGCGCGCAGGAGGATGAGGGCGACCATTCCCAGCAGGATGATTAGGTCAACGATGGCACCCACCATGGTGTTGGTGGCTGCGCCCACGCCGTTGGCAATCCACCACGTAACGAAGCCGACGAAGGCGGCGCACGGAAGGGTGATGAGCCACGCGGCCACCATGCGCATGGCGACGCCCCAGCGAACCTTCGCGCCCTTGCGGCCCAGGCCGGTACCCAGGATGGAACCGGTGGACACGTGGGTGGTGGACAGTGCCATACCGCCGGTGGCGGAGGTCAGGATGATGGCGGCGGAGGTGGCCTCAGCGGCCATGCCCTGCGGGGATTCAATCTCCACGAGCCCCTTGCCCAGGGTGCGGATGACGCGCCAGCCGCCCGACATGGTGCCGGCGGCAATCGCGACGGCACAGGCCACGATGACCCAGGTTGGGATGCGGGAATCGGAGTTGGCCTCGCCAGCGGCAACGAGGGCAAGGAAGATAACGCCCATCGTCTTCTGTGCGTCACCGGTGCCGTGGGCCAGGGATACGAGGCAGGCGGTTACGATCTGGCCGTGGCGGAAGTGCTCGTTTTTGACCTTGCTCGGGATGGTGTTGGTCACCCAGTATACCAGGGCGGTACCGCAGGCGGAAACCAGAGCGGCGATGAGCGGGGAGGCAATAGCCGGGATGATGATCTTGCCGGCGATGGAGGACCATGCCACGCCGCCGGTGCCCAGGGCTGCGAAGGCAGCGCCGATGAGGCCACCAAAGAGGGCGTGGGAGGATGAAGATGGCATGCCAAGGAGCCAGGTAAATAGGTTCCAGGTGATGCCGCCGATGAGGCCGGTGAAGACGACCATGAGCAAAGCGTCGCCGTCGGCGGGGACGGAGACATCGTACTGGTCAAGGTTGACGATTCCCTTGGCCACGGTGGCGGCCACGTTGACGGAGAGGAATGCGCCGATGAGGTTGAGGAGGGCGGAAATGGCGACCGCGGTGAACGGCTTCAGTGCGCCGGTAGCAATTGACGTTGCCATAGCGTTGGCTGTGTCGTGGAAACCGTTAGTGAAGTCGAAGGCCAGTGCCGTGATGACCACGATGGCCAAGATGATAAGAGTCGCTGACACGAGCGTGATCCCTTTCAGGACTAGGGCAATAATCTACAAAGAGGGGTCAGCGTGTCGGGGCCAAAGGGGTGGCGCGACGACTGCGAGCTAACCGCGGTTGACGATAGTCCCGAAAGGTAATGGTGCCAATTGTGCGCAAAAGGGCCGGTGACCTCGGCAAATAGGCATTATGTAGCTTTAATTGGTCATAAAACGCTAAAAAACCTCAAAAATTACAGCACAATACATCGACTGTTCATGTTCTGTTTACCGTTTTCGCTAAAAGACCGTTAAGCCTCCACCGGAAGCCAGGCATAACCGAAGGGGCCCAGTTCGACTGGTCCTAAGTCCACGGCTTTTTCGGTGAAGTTGTGCAAGCACAATAATTCACCGCGCTGGAATCCCAGCACGCCCGCGTGGCCGGTCTCCACCGCCTCGAAAGGCGCGGTGCCGAGTTCCGGATGCGCCTTGCGTTGCTGGATGAGGCTGCGAACGCGGTGGAGGATCGAGGAGTCGTCGGCAAGCTGCTCCTCCACCGAAATACCAACCCCGCCAACGACGGGGCGGCGCGTCTGAGCGGATGTACTGAATCCTGCGCCCTCGCCCGGCTCCCACTGCATAGGAGTGCGTACAGCATCGCGGTCGGGCAGCTCGGGGGCGTCGTTCATGCCAACCTCATCGCCGTAATACAGGAAGGGCGCGCCCGGTAGCGTCATGAGGAGGGAATAGAAGAGCTCAATCTTGCGGTAGTCGTTGCCCAACAGCGGGGCGAGTCGCCGCGCGATACCCACGTGAGCGCGCATCTGATCATCCGGCAGAAAGTGCTCGTACATGATGGCGCGCTGATCCTCGCCAACCATCTCCAGCGTTAGCTCGTCGTGATTGCGCAGGAAGGTGCCCCACTGGCAGCCCTGGGGCAACTCCGGCAATTCCGCCATGATCTCGTAGACCGGTGTGGCGTCCCCCAGTGCAAGGGCCTGGTAGAGCCGCGGCATGACGGGGAAATTGAACACCATGTGGAAGCGATTGCCCGTGCCGTAGAACTCCATGGTGTCGTGCGGCGGCTGATTGGCCTCCGCGATCATGATGGCCTCGGGATAGTTCTCGTCAATGAAAGCGCGGATTCTTTCCACAAACTCGACTGTTTCCGGCAGGGACTCGCCGCCCAGCCCATCGCGCTCGTAGAGGTATGCAATGGCATCGAGGCGGAAGCCGTCCACGCCCTTGTCCAGCCAGAAGGAGAGGATCTTGAACACTTCCTCGTGGACCTTCGGGTTGTCATAGTTCAGGTCCGGCTGGTGCGAGTAAAAGCGGTGGAAGTAGTACTGCTTGCGCTCCGGATCCCACGCCCAATTCGAGGTTTCCGTATCGGTGAAAATGATGCGGATCTCTGGGTAGCGCAGGGGATCATCGCCCCACACGTAGTAATCACCGTACGGCCCTTCCGGATCGGTGCGCGAGGCCTGGAACCACGGGTGATCGGTGGAAGTGTGGTTGAACGCCAAGTCCGTCATCAGCCTCATGCCGCGCGCGTGGAGCTCGGCGACGAGCTCCTCGAAGTCCTCCATCGTGCCGTAATCCGGGTGGATGGAGTAGTAATCGGCAATGTCATAGCCATCATCGCGCAGCGGGGAGGCATAAAACGGGGAAAGCCACAGGCAGTCCACGCCGAGCCACTTGAGGTAATCCAACTTCTCAATAACGCCGCGCAGCGTGCCGACGCCTTCGCCGCGGGTGTCCTTGTACGAGCCCACGAGGGCCTGGTAGAAAATGGCGTTATCGTGCCAGGTCATCGGAGATCCTTCCGTTTAGCCCGCCACAGCAGAAACTCGGCCAGGCACAGCGTGCCTGCGAGGAGCCCCGGCCAGATTGCGGGGGAGGGGTGAAAAAGGTTGAGGACTGCCTGCACCAGCGCCAGGAACGCAAAGAAACCAACGAATCCCAGCGCGGTGTCCCACAGCAGAGCGCGGCGCATTAGGCCTTAACACCGCCGGCGGTGAGGCCGGCAACGATGCGGTGCTGGAAGATGAGCACCATGATGATCAGCGGAATCGTCACCAGCGCGCCCGCGGCCATGGTGGCGGCGTAGGGGTACTCGAAGGCCGAGGGGCCGGAGAAGCGCGCGATGGCCACGGTCACCGGCTCAGTAGCGGTGGTGGATAGCTGCTTGGCCAACATGAACTCGTTCCACGTCGTGATGAAGGCGATGATGGCGGTGGTAAACAGCGCCGGCGCGGCCAAGGGCAGGAGCACGAGGCGGAAGGCCTGGCCGCGGGAAGCACCGTCCACGCGGGCGGCCTCCTCCAACTCCCAGGGAAGCTGGCGGAAGAAGCTCAGCAGCGTATAGACCGTCAGCGGTAGCGCGAAGGAGATGTTCGGGATGATCATCGCGCGGTAGGTGCCGATCCATTCGAGGTTTCCAAAGAGCTGGAACAGCGGGGTCACCAACGCGATGGCCGGGAACATCGAGGCAGCCAGAATGATGCCGGTGACAATACCTTTGCCGGGGAAGTCGTAGCGTGCCAAGGCGTAGGCGGTAAACACACCGATAAGGACCGCCACCGCGGTCGTGACCAAGGAAATGATCAAAGAGTTCCCCAGCGCATTGAGGAAGTCATTGCCCTTGTCCGTGGCTAGGGCGTCCCGGAAGTTATCCAGGGTTACGTGCGTGGGCCACGGGGTGGTGTCGAAAGTATGGGACTTGTGCCGCAGGGCGGTGACGACCATCCAGTAGAAGGGCGCGAGCCCCCAGAACATGATGAAGAGGATGCCAAGGTAGTGTCCGATCTTTTTCATGACTTCTTCTCCTTCTTCTGGCGAGCAGTACCGGACACATCAGCGCCGAGGAAGCGAACGAGGATGAACGCGACGGTGAAGATGAGCAGGAAGATGAGGGTGGATAGCGCGGAGGCAGAGTTGAAGTGGCCCTGGCGCATGTCCTCCACCACCAACTGGGAAATGGTGGCCGTCGGGGAGTTGGAGGAGGCGGAGATCATGATGACCGGCAGGTCGTACATGCGCAGCGCGTCCAGCGTGCGGAAGAGGATGGCCACCATGAGCGCTGGGCGTACCAGCGGCAGGGTAATGGTGAAGAAGGTTTGGATGCGCGAGGCGCCGTCGACGCGGGCGGCGTCATAGACATCGCGCGGAATCATCTGCAGACCGGCCAGGATGAGCAGCGCCATGAACGGGGCGGTCTTCCACACATCGGCGATGATGACCGCGAGGCGGGCATAAAACGGGTCCGTGGTCCACGCGATGTTCGAGCCGATGAGCGCGTTGATGATGCCGTCCGGCGCGAACATGAACTGCCACAGCTTCGCCGTCACCGCGGTGGGAATGGCCCAAGGCACCAGCACGGCCGCGCGCACGAGGCCGCGCCCGCGGTACTCGCCGTTCATCACCAGCGCCATGAACATGCCCAAGATCGTCTCCAGTGCCACCGTGACCACGGTGAAGAAGAGCGTGATCTTGAGCGCCGGCCAGAAATCAGTGGCGATGACGCCGTCCGGGCATGTGGTGGCCTGGCCGGTGGCAGACATGCATTTATTGGTGAGCCAGTACAGGTAGTTCTCGAGGCCTGCGAATGAGCCTTCCTCGAATACACCCGTGGTCGGGTTAAGCCGCTTGTTGCCCTGGAAGGACAACATCACAGCGCGCACGATGGGATAGCCGATGACCACGGCCAGCGCTATCAGCGCCGGTGCGATGAGCGCAGCGACGCGCAGATACTGTCTGCGGGGCTGCGCGGTAGCCGGTGCTCCAGCCATGCGGTGCCTGCCTTTCTGATTAATAGGGGAGAGGGGTTTATCGGGGGTTGGGGAAAATCATAGCGGGTGGCTGAGACATCCTCTGTGCACGAGACCCAGATCAAAGAAAGAGGCGCGGGCAAGTCTCGTGGACTTACTCGCGCCCCATTCACGCTGGGAGCATTAACCCTGCGCGGCTGCCTCGATGGCTGCTTTCATGTCCTTCGTTGCGTCGTCGACGGACTTGCCCGCGGTCAATGCCGCGTAAGCGTTATCCTGCACGGCCTTGGAGATGGCGGTGTAGAACGGGGAAACCGGACGCGGCGCGGCGTTCTCCAGGGATTCCTTCAGGGCCGGAAGGTACGGGAACTCCTCGACGAGGGACTCATCGTCGTAGATGGAAGCCAGCACCGGCGGGAAGGAAGCCTCAGCGAAGGACTTCTGGTTCTCCTCGTTGATGATGAACTTCATGAAGTCCAGGGCCGTAGCCTTGTGCTCGGAATTGATGTTGATGCCGTTGTTGTAGCCGCCGAGCGTGGAGACACCGACGCCGTCCTTGCCCACCAGCGGCTGGACCTCGAACTTGACGCCCTTTTCCTCAGCGTTGGTGTACATGTACGGCCAGTTGATAGCGAATGCGGTCTTGCCCTCGGTGAAAGCGAGGTTGGTCTCCTCCTCCGTTGTGGCGGTGGAGTCCTTGGAGATGGTGCCGTCCTCGTAGGCGTCGACAAGCGCTTGCAGGCCTTCCTTGGCCTCGTCCGAGTCAACGGTCACGTTGCCCTCGTCATCCAAGATGGAGCCGCCCCAGCCCTCGATGAAGCCGGCGGTGTTGACGGTGAGGCCCTCGTACTGCTTGAGCTGGGTGGTCAGGCAGGACGCATCGTCCTTGATGGCCTCGCAGGCAGACGCGATGTCCTCGAACTTCTCCGGAGCCTTGTCCGCCAACTCGGTGTTGCGGAAGAGCAGCTGGCCGTTGGTGTTCTGCGGCAGCGCGTAGAGGGTGTCGTTGTAGGTCGCGGACTCCACGGTGGGCTCCAGCAGGCCAGAGGTATCAACCTCCAGGTCACCGGTCAGCGGTGCTAGCCACTGGTTTGCAGCGAAGTCCGCGGTCCAGACCACGTCGAGCGCCATGACGTCGTAGTCGGAGTTGCCCGCCTGCAGGGACTGCACGAGGGTTTCGCGCTGCGCGTCGGCCTCGCCGGCGAGCTCCTTGAGCTCGACCTTCTCGTCCGGGTGCTCGGCGTTCCATGCCTCGATGATGGGGGTGATCTTGTCGGTGTCGTTCTTGCCCATGGCAAAGGTGATGGGCCCGCGGCCGCCACCATCGGTGGAGGAGGCATCGGAGCCAGCGCTTGACGACGACCCCTCGTCGCCCGACGAGCAACCTGCCAAGGTCAACGCGAGGGCAGCGGTGGTGACGACTACGCCGCGGCGGACAGAACGCAGCGAGCTAGGGAGAAACGACTTCTTCATGGAGTATTCACCTTTCGGAAAACTTCTGATGACTTCAAAATAGGGGATCATCCCCACACGGCACGTGGTTTTGGCTTTTAATTCACTTCAAACGGGGGTGAAGCTACCCCTGTTAGTGCTACTGCCTAAGCCTCGATGCGCTGGCCGGTTTCCGGATCGAAGTGGTGGGCCTCGCGGGGGTTGAAGGTAAGGACGACGGTGTCGCCGCGCTGCGGAACGTTGTCGCTCGCGCGGGCAACGAAGCGCTGCTCACCCACCATGACGTAGACGAAGGATTCCGAGCCCAGCTCTTCCACGAACTCCACCGTTCCCTGGAAGCCTACCGGCCCTTTATTAATGAATAGTTTTTCTGGGCGAACGCCGACGCGGCCGCCGTTGTAGTCAAAGATATTCATCGCGGGGGAGCCGATGAAGCCGGCGACGAACTCGTTAGCGGGGGCGTCGTAAAGCTCGCGCGGTGGGGCGACCTGCTGCAGTTCGCCGTCTTTGAGCACGGCGACGCGGTCTCCCATGGTCATGGCCTCGACCTGGTCGTGGGTGACGTAGACGGTGGTGGTGCCGAGGCGCTGCTGGAGGCTGGCCAGCTCCGCGCGGGTTTGTACACGCAGCTTGGCATCGAGGTTGGACAGGGGTTCATCCATGAGGAAGGCCTTCGGCTCGCGCACGATGGCGCGGCCCATGGCCACGCGCTGGCGCTGACCACCGGACAGGTCCTTGGGCTTGCGCTGCAGGTACTCCGTGAGCCCGAGGGTCTTGGCGGCTTCCTCGACCTTGGCTTTGATGTCTGCCTTGGGCATCTTGGCCAGCTTGAGGGAAAATCCCATGTTCTGGGCCACGGTGAGGTGCGGGTAAAGCGCATAATTTTGGAAGACCATGGCGATATCGCGCTCGCCGGGCTCCAGCCCCGTGACGTCTTTGCCGTCGATGAGGATGCGGCCGCTGGAGACCGGCTCGAGTCCCGCGAGGGCGCGCAGGGTGGTGGATTTACCGCAGCCGGACGGTCCGACGAGGACCAGGAATTCGCCATCCGCAATCTCGAGATTGAGGTCTTTGACCGTGGGGTTCTCGGCGCGGGGATAGGTGATGCCGACGTTCTCAAAAGTGACCTTTGCCATGGACACACACTAGCACCCAGCGGCACGTGGATTAGGCTGGAATTCGCTATGAAGAAGTTCGCCCCGCTCCTCGCAGTGCTCTTGGTTGGTTGCTCTAGTACGGAATCTGCAGAGACTTTCACACCGCTAACAACTGTTTCCACTGGGACCGCTGACGCGTCTTCGACGCAGTCCACTTCGCCTTCCGCGGCTCAGCGCGATACCGTGTTCCGCGCTATTTTCGCCGACACCGTGGACTCATCTAAGGTGCGCTCACAACTGGTGGACAACGGCAAGGTTGATCGTGACACCATGCGCGCCAGCATGAAACGGATGGGGCTGGACCTCTCGGATTCGGAAGCACAAGAATACGGCGAGTGGGTGTGTGAGTGGGTCGCCCCGGAGATCCGCTACGTGCTGGTGACTGAAGGGAAACCAGATAGCCTCGGTGCGAAAGAGCGCGCGGACTACGACAAGCTGGTTGAGGACACCGTGTCCTTCCTAGCAGATTCTCGGCAGATCTCCGTTACTCCTGAACAGGTAACCCATGCTTTGCCGCAAGCGGTCTTGACTACCTGTCTTGACGAGGCCACCGCACACACAATTCTGGCCAATCCGGATTACTTTTAGTTACTTCTAGAAGGCCGCTGCCCGGCGGGTAACCTAGGGTGCATGACTGCACTTGATATGGACCGCATCCGCGAGGCGTTGAGTGACGACTTCGCTGTCATCGATTTCACCGAGTCCACTGGCTCCACCAATACTGATCTCATGCAGGCGGAGAAGGTGGCTGATGGCACCGTACTGCTTGCCGACGAACAGGTGGCCGGCAAAGGCCGCTTGGGCCGTCAGTGGGTGAGCCCGGCGGGGGCGCAGCTTATCTTTTCCGCACTGATCCTCCCGGAGTCGCTAGAACACCTTGGCACCCTGCCCCTGGCTGCCGGCTTGGCCGTGACCGACTCTGTCGAGGGAGCGGTGCTCAAGTGGCCCAATGACGTGCACATCGATGGCAAGAAGCTGTGCGGCATCCTCGCGGAAGCCGGCCCGGTGGGGGAGGCCTTCAAATCTGCTCCGAAGACTGAAGTCTCGAAGGCAGAGGTCAACAAGACTGAAGTTAACAAAGCCGAGATTAACAAGGCTGAAGTTAATAAGGCCGAGATCAACAAAGCGGAAATCAACAAGGCCGAGGTCGCGCCCAAGACTCAAGCCGCTAACCCGCCTTCAGCACGCGTGGTCGTGGGCATGGGCATCAATGTCACCCTGACCCGCGAGGAACTGCCCATCGAGGCCGCGACTTCGCTAGCGCTCGAGGGGCTTGATACCGACCGCACTGAGCTGGCCATCACCGTTCTGAAGAACCTGCGCCGGCGCATCACCCAGTGGGAACAGCAGGACCCACAGCTTATGGCTGATTACCGCAAGGTTTGTTCTTCCATTGGCCAAGAGGTTCGCCTCGAAGCCCCGACCGGCGACGTCATCGGCACCGTCGAGGGCGTGGCTGACGACGGACGCATCAACGTCGGCGGCGAGTACTACTCCGCCGGTGATGTCATCCACCTGCGCCCGGCTGATAAATAAGTCGGCGCGCGTCTTTTCCACGGCTCCTCCTAGCGGAGCCAAGTGGCGAGGTACTCAACCAGGGCACAACTAGGGCACTCATCCAGGGCACTCAGTTACGGTGCTTTCCACATGGCGTCTGTCAAAAGGCATTTATCAAATGGCATTAGTCAAAAGGCGTCTTTGCCCCTGAAAACGCCATCTACAGACCCGCAAAAGGTGTCTTTGACCCCAAAGACGCCTTTTGACTAATGCCTTCTGTGAGATGCCATTTGCGGTGTTCTTTGCCACAATAACCCAGAGCCAGCCGTGAACAGGGGAGGAATGGAGTGTACGTGGACGGGAGGTACCATGTGCCCCATGAACCTCATGCAGATGGGCCGCGGCGAGGTTGTTCGCGCGGACATGACCGCCCCGTTTCGCACGCTGCTCTTTCCTTTTCTAGAGCTCGTCGTGATTACTGGGGTGTGCTGGATCGCCATCGGCTGGTGTGACTATAACGGCGTTGACCTAGCGCTTCGCAATGGCCTAGTAGCTATATGGGCCTTGCTTGCCGTCTGGCGCTTTGTCCTGCCCCTCATCAAAGCCCGCCGCAAGCGTTTCATAGTGACCAACCTGCGCGTCATCGCCCGCGAAGGCAAGCGCGTTGATTCCATCCCACTCACCGATATCCGCGGTGCGCGTCGTCGCCGCGGTGGGATCTCGCTGGCACTTCACGGCTATGAGAAGCCGATGTATTTCCCCTCCATCCCCAAAGCAAAGCGCGTCGAAGACATCCTCAACGAGCAACCGGTCTGGGGCTAGCCCTTAATCTCCGTCGTATGCAGCTGCTGGTCCAGGTCCTCCGGCGCCAAGTTGGCGGAGCGGAACTCGTGGGTCAGCGGCAGACGCAGATCTAGGTCCGTGCCGGGGCAGAGCTCAATCGTGGCCTCATCCACCGTGTAGTCCAGCACGTGCCCGCCGGAGGTACGCGCAGCGTCGATGAAGTGCACGTGGCATCCGGGAACGGAGATTCCCTTCTCAAAGACCGGCGTGCGGAAACCGCCGATGACGCCCTCGACGTCGTCAAAGCGCAGCTCCTTGTCACCGCCCACCGCCTGCGCCATCGGCGGGTAGGGCTTGCTCTGCTTGACCACCGTGCGGGTCACCACGTTGCTGAACCGCCCAGAGATGCGCACCGCGTACATGAAGTTGGCGGAAGGCTCCACCTCATCGATGAATGCCGAAAGCTCCTCGCGCCTCAGACCCTTGGGTGCGGCCACCTTAATACGGGGGACGAAGTTCGTCGCCACCGCAAACGGCGTGCCCTGGTCCAAGTCAGCCACCGTCGCGGTGCCATCGCCGCGCAGCTGATAGCACACCCCGTCGAGGATAATCATCTCGCCGTCCAGCGCATCGAAGGTTCCGATACCGAAGTTGCCCTTGCCCAAGAGCTCACCGATGGTCATTTCGCCGTCGTAAATGCCATCCAACAGGGCGGTCATGAGGGAGTTCTGAAAGATGGTATGCCGGACGATCATGGCCCCAAGGCTAGTATTGGAAGAGTGAGTGAACAACACAAACCCCTCGTTACTGTTTATGGAGACGGCCAGCTTGCGCGCATGATGCAGCCGGCCGCCGCCGAGCTCGACATCCACCTGCGCGTGCTAGCCTCCGCGCCGGATAAGTCCGCCGCCCAGGTGATTTCGGACGTCGTTCTCGGTGACTATCACGATCTCGACGTGCTCACCGCCGCCGCAGAAGGCGCGGATGCAATCACCTTCGAGCACGAGCACGTTCCCACCGAGCACGTGCAGGCGCTCATCGCCGACGGCCTCAACGTCCAGCCCCAGCCTTCCGCCCTCCTCTACGCGCAGGACAAGCTGCTCATGCGCCAGAAAATGGCCGAGCTGGGCGCCCCAGTGCCGCGCTTTGCCGCCATCGAATCGGTGGAGGATGCGCGGGACTTCGCCGCGCTTGTCGACGGTTCCGTGTGCCTCAAAGCCCGCCGCGGCGGCTACGACGGCCATGGCGTGTGGTTCCCGTCCGCGGAGGAGCTGGAGCCGCTCGTCGCTAAGCTGCTTGCGGCCGATACCCCGCTCATGGCCGAAGAAAAGGTCAACCTCACCCGCGAGCTGTCCGTGCTCGTCGCCCGCCGTCCCTCCGGCGAGGTGAAGGTCTGGCCGGTCACCGAGTCCGTGCAACGGGACGGCATCTGCGCCGAGGCTTTTGCCCCCGCCCCGAACCTTTCGCCGGAGTTGACCGAGCGCGCCATGCAGGTGGGCATCAAGGTGGCCACCGAACTTGGCGTTACCGGCGTGCTGGCGGTGGAGCTCTTTGCCTTCGCCACGCAGCAAGACGCCGGATCCATCATTGCTTCCGCCTCCGGCGCGCCGGGCGCGGTTGTTGAGGAAGATATCGCCGTCAACGAGCTGGCCATGCGCCCGCACAACACCGGCCACTGGACTCAGGATGGCTGCGTGACCTCGCAGTTCGAGCAGCACCTGCGCGCCGTGCTGGACCTGCCGCTGGGCTCTACCGCAGCCCTGGCTCCGGTCACGGTGATGGCTAATGTGCTGGGCGCCGAAGAAGATCCGCAGATGCCCATGCCGCAGCGCGTTCGCGAAGTGATGGAGCGTTACCCAGAGGCGAAGATCCACCTCTATGGAAAGGACCACAAGCCGGGCCGCAAGATTGGCCACGTCAACGTTGTCGGTGAGGATGTGGCGGAAACCCGCCGCATCGCCCACGATGCCGCCCACTTCCTCGTCCACGCGCAGTGGGCTTAAGCCCGCAGCGAGCTTGAAACCTATTTACTAAGGAGAGTTTTATGGAACCACTCGTCGGCCTGATCATGGGCTCTGATTCCGATTGGCCCACCGTCAAGCCCGCCGCAGAGGTGCTCGCCGAGTTCGGCGTGCCCTTCGAGGTAGGCGTTGTCAGCGCGCACCGCACCCCGGAAAAGATGCTGGCTTATGCCAAGTCCGCGCACGAGCGCGGCCTCAAGGCCATCATCGCCTGCGCCGGTGGCGCGGCTCACCTGCCGGGCATGGTCGCCGCGGCCACGCCGCTTCCGGTGATCGGCATCCCGCGCGCGTTGAAGGATCTTGATGGGCTCGATTCGCTGCTCTCCATCGTGCAGATGCCGGGCGGCGTGCCGGTAGCCACCGTCTCCATCGGCGGAGCGAAGAATGCCGGCTTGCTTGCCGTGCGCATCCTCTCCGCGGGTGACCCGGCACTGGTGGACAAGATGGTGGCCTACCAAGAGAACATGGCCGCCGAGGTGGAGAAGAAGGACGAGAACCTGCGCTCCCAGCTCTTCGGTGAGTAATTAGCTGGGAAGCTCGCTTTTGAGATCGGGGTAGGACGCCTGCGCACCTTCTCCGGTGACGGCGTAAGCCCCAACTCGAGCGGCATAGGTGGCGGCCTCCACGAGTTCGTCGCCGTGGAGCAACCGGGCGCACAGCGCGCCGGCGAAGGCATCGCCCGCGCCCGTCGTGTCGACGGCGGTGACCTGCGGGGAGGGGACGTTGACAAGCTCAGCCCCTTCGGCCACGAGCGCTCCCCGCGCGCCCAGTGTGAGGACCACCGAGGCAAAGCCGGCCTCTGTTAGGCGCCGCGCCAGCTCCTCCGGCGTGCCCTCGCCGCTAAGGCCCAGCTGCTCCAGAATGAGCCCGGCTTCGTGCTCGTTGGCTAGCAGCGGATCGGCACGCAGGAGAGCTTCCTTTTCAACCTCGATGACCGGTGCGAGGTTGACCACGACGCGCCCCGTCGCCAGCTCTATGGCCTTGGCACAACCCTCCGCCGGAACCTCGCCTTGGAGCAGAATGAGTTCCGATTCGGTGATGGGGGAGGAGTGGGTGGTGACGAAGGGAGCGTCGACAAGCGCATTGGCCCCCGGCACCACGATGATGGTGTTTTCGCCCTGCTTGTCCACGGTGATGACCGCCAAGCCCGTCACCTCCTCGCTGGCTTCGACGTGCGTGAGGTCCACGCCGCTGGCCTGCAAGTAGTGCATTGCGGGGGTGGCGTAGGCATCGCTGCCCACCGCGCCGACGAAGCTGACCTGAGCACCCAGGCGGGCGGCAGCGACCGCCTGGTTCGCTCCCTTGCCGCCCGCGGTGATGGTGCCGCCGCTGCCCAGCAGGGTCTCGCCCGGCTGCGGGTGCCGCGCGGTGTGGACCACGAGGTCAGCGTTGATGGAACCGACTACGCACATGCTCATGCTGACTAGTATGCACGCTAAGCTAGCGGGCATGCAGTTTCCGCTTCTGGTGTTGGGCGCGCGCGTGGAGGGCGGCGAGCCCGGCTCGCTGCTGCGCAGCCGCTTGGACCGCGCGGTGGTGTTGGCACGCGTGCTGCCGGAGGAGCCGATCATCGTGTCCGGTTTCGGGGAGGCGGAGCCGATGGCGCGCTACCTCATCGAGCGGGGCGTGGACCCAGAGCGGATCCGTGTGGAGCCGCTGGCTACCAGCACCAACGAAAACCTTGAGCGCGCCCACGCGCTGTGCCCGGACTATGACTATTTCCGCGTCGTGACCAATGACTTCCACGTGCTGCGCACCCGCCTGTGGGCCTGGCACCTGGGGATTCGGGTTCGCATGCATGGTGTTGGCACTCCGCGGAAAGACCGCCTGTGGAATTACCTGCGCGAGGTGGTGGCGACTCCGCATTCGCTGCTGCGCATCGTGTGGCGGCGGGTCGTCGCGTAGTGGCCTATGGACTAGGCACCGAAGAACATGAGCACGATGGCGATGAGCCAAATGACAAACCAGTGGCGCTTTTGCGGCGTGGTTGGGTTGGCCTTCTGCTGTAGGGACTTGATGAAGTACCAGGCGCCGGGCAAGGCGAAGCCGATGCCCATTGCCACATCGCCGTCAGTAATTCCGGTGAAGCCTACGAGGAGCGAGAACAGACTCAACAGCCCCTTGAAAAAGGAGAAGCTGTGGATCGTGCCTTCCATTGGCTGCTGGGCAGGGGCATGGTCAGGCAGCGGAGCTGGGGCGTAGGCGCGCTCCGGCTCGGCAAAGGGCTCTGCGATAGGTTCGGCAAAGGGCTCCACACTCGGCGCCTCATGCGAGTCAACGAAAGGGTTCGCCGAAGGCTTCGCGTCTGACTCGCGCGCGGGTTCCGCGAAAGGATTCGACCCACGGCCGGGGAGAGGCTTGTCCGGCTCCTCGAAAGGGTTGGAGTCAAAGGGATTGCTCATGTGGCTTAGCCTATGTCACCAGT
Source organism: Corynebacterium sp. HMSC072A02 (assembly GCF_001810085.1). NCBI lineage: Bacteria > Bacillati > Actinomycetota > Actinomycetes > Mycobacteriales > Corynebacteriaceae > Corynebacterium > Corynebacterium sp. HMSC072A02. The sequence continues at coordinate 143,127 of NZ_KV799860.1, forward strand.
GAACCAAAGCCCGAATTAGAGCTTGGCCAACGCCTTCGTGATTCCTTCCTTGAGCGTTGCCTGCGATTGCTTCATTGGATGCGCAATCGCCCGCAGGCCCATGTACGCAATCTGGTCCGCCGCCCGGTTCAGCGGGTCGCCCGCATGCCCCAACACGCGGCGGATGGTCACCTCGCAGACTCCCTCCACGTCATGCCACGCCTGCTGGAAGCGCGAGCGCGAGCCCGAGGACAGCCCGCGCCACACGCCCCGCGAGCGCATCGCCTTCGAGCCCTTCTTCCGAATCTGCTCCACCGCTTCCAGAGCAGCTACTGAGTCTGACTCGATGATCGCCTTGGTTGCACCGACCTTGAGCAGGTATTTCAGCGCCAAGGTGAGGGATTCGAGCTCGAGCTCATCGGTGCTGGCCGTCGTCTCGCGCGTGCGCAACCGGTAGTCGCCGTTGCTGGCCACGAAGCACATGGAGCCCTTGAAAACCGTGTCCGAGGAGGCGTCCGTGGCGATGCGCACGGTGGCGCCTTCGGGCCAGGAGGAGGCCGTCGAGAAGTTCGGCCACCAGTGCGCCTTCGGTGTGTCCACCTTTACTACTTGCTTCTTGCGCGGGGCCTCGCCTTCCTTCTTGGCGCGGCGCGCGGTGATTCCGGCCTGCTTGCGCCGCACGGAGCTGGCGCTTTTCGACGCCCTATTCTCCTCCGCAAAACTCCCTGTTACGGCATAGCCACGCTTTTCCAGCGCGGCCCGCAACCCCGCCTGCCGGCGCCCGGTGACGATCCACCTGCGTCCTCGGAGCCCCTTGGTGGCCTTTTCGAATTCGCGGACGGCCACCTCAACGATGTCGCCCTTTTTAATCTGGCCCTTGCGCACGAAGCGCGTCTTCTTGGTGTTGACGGCGATGACCCAGCCGTCGACAGTACCGTTTTCGGCGGAATCCCAGCGCTCATCCCACAGCGCAATAGCCACATGCACGGGTGCTGAGATCATGTCTTTGGTGATCTTGCGCGTGCCGTAGGTGCGCGATTGCGTGCCCGTCAGGGCGGAGAGCTCGAGTGGTTCCATCCCCTTTAGTAAACCATTTCACCGCTTCCCTGTAACGCTCGGGCGTCTAGTGCAACATACTCAGTGAGCCCATTAGCATTCTGGAGTTTTATTAGTGTCTGTCCTTACCTTGCCTGGTTCGCGCAAGCGGGAGTTTTCCCGCCTGTTTCGCGAGCATTACCCGGCGGTGCTGGCGTATCTGCGCCGCCGCGTCCCACCGAGCCACGCCGAAGAGCTGGCGGCCGACGTCTTCGAGCGGGCCTGGTCCGGGTTCGACTCCTTGCGCGGCACGCCGCTGCCGTGGCTTTATGGCATCGCCCGCAACGTGATGCGCGAGTTCTACCGCACCCGCCAGGAGACGGAGAACCTCGATGATCATGAGCTGGAATCCTATGCCGGCTATGACGCCGTCGATGCCAACCTCGACATCACTCGCGCGCTGATGCAGCTTCCGCACGCGGAGCGCGAGATTCTCACGCTCCACGCCTGGGAGGGACTCGACCACCCCGATATCGCCGAGGTCCTCGGCATTTCCCGCAATAACGTGCGCGTTCGCCTGCACCGCGCGCGTACCCACCTTTCCGAACTCACAGGAGAAACCGATGCCTAGCTCTCTCGATATGCTCCGCGCCGCCAACCCCGTTCCTGACACAGCGCTTGACGACGCCTCCCTCGCCCGCTCCGAAGAGACCCTCGCAAAGATAACGAAGGGCCGGCCCACGTGGACAATAGCGGCGGCTTCCGTCGCGGTGCTTGCGCTCATCGGTGGTGCCTTCCCGCTGCTCAATAATTCGGAACCCGTGGCCTCGGCCGCGGAGATTCTGACCCAGGCCGGCGAGGCAGCCGCAACCCAGCCCGATGCCGTGGATAAGGGCGTGACCGCGAAGGAATACATGAAGCGCGTCGATACGCTCGGCGATGCCACGGCAATCACCGAGTACGCGGTGGATGCCGGGGGAGCCGTGGAGGTCTCCTCGCAGGGCGAAGTGCCGGGTTTTGACCCGCAGCCTTCCATTAACCCGGAGGACCTCGTCATCGCGTCCGACCGCGCCGGGCTGGAGAAGCTGGCGGATTCCTTCCCGAACCGCGCGCTGGGCGCGCTGGAGCTGCTGCTCCAGCCGGGCTTGAGCAGCGAGCAGCAAAAGATTGCCTATGACATGCTGGCGGAAGCCGACGGCAACGAGGTCGGCACCGTCGAGGGCGAAGGCGAGGACCAGCTGGTGACCGTGATTCGCGATTCCGACCGCGTCTCCTTCTCCGTCCTGCCCGCCACCGGCCAGCTGGTGCGCGTAGTCGGCCTGGTAGGCCCGGACGTGGAAACCACGATCGATGCCACCGCCATCTTGGACTGCGTGTCCGTGACGGGTCTGGAGGGCCCGGACCGCATCTCACTAGCGTGCGCGGATAATAACTACCTGGTCAACGAGTTGGACTGGCAGCGCTGGGGAGACGATTCCGCGGAGGCAGACGGCGTGGCCGTCGAGAATGACTGTGACCCCAATTGCGCGGAGGGCACGTTCAATGAGGATCGGGTGAAGGTGGTCGTCGACAAGCGCGTGGCGTGCGGCTACCACGCCGAGGTCTACTCCCGCGTGCGCGTGCAGTACCCGGATGGACGTGAGGAAGAGCAGCAGATTGGCTGCGCGCCCTAGGTGAGTTCTTAGGTAAGTTGGCGCAGGGCGAACTGGCCGTACATATCACCCAAAGCCTCGGCGGTGTAGTCACCGTCGGGGCTGAACCATTGGGCGACGCCGATGCCCATATCAATGAGCGCCCAGCAGGCGATTTTGAGGTTTTCGGCGTGGAAGTCGCCCTCGTTGACCACGGCCATCCAGCGGGCGACATAATCGCGGCGCAGTTGCAGGACGACGGATTTGTGGGGCTCTTCGAGGTTGGTGAGCTCGTTGTTGACCACGCGGACGCGCCGGGCGTGGGTGGCGTGGTAAATGACGTGGGCTTTCATGGTGGCGACGAGCTTGTCGCGGGGGTCTTTCAGCCCGGCGAGGCAAGCGGCGTTGGCGCGAAGGAGGTCCTCCATGGCGGTGATGGTGACTTCGGCGAGGAGCTCCTGTTTGGAGGAGAAGTGGTTGTACAGGCTGGAGGCGCGCATGCCGACGGCTTTGGCGATGTCCTCCATGCCGGTGGCGTGGTAGCCGCGCTGGTCAAAGAGGTCGAGTGCGGCGGCGGCGATTTGGTCGCGGCGTCTCTGGTTGGCCATGGTGGGTGTCCTCCTCATTGAGCTAATGGCGGTTAGTATACCTGCGGGGGCAGTGTTCAGAAGACTGAAATGGTAGCGGTGTGGTGA
>NZ_KV799861.1:0-246 GCF_001810085.1 Corynebacterium sp. HMSC072A02
AACGGCTACTGGCCTGGCCTCAATGATGGTCAGCGCTCCGGCATCAGCGGCACCGGTGATGGCAAGCCCGATTTCCGCGGTACGGCAGATAGTGTCGGCGACGAGATTTCCAGTAGGCTTCACAGTACGGGTCCCTGGTGGGTTTAGATGGTTGTGTAGGAACTTTCATCTTCACACCAGGGACCCCTACATGTTGTGGTGACCCGCTGAACCCGTCGATTTCTACCTCACCCCGCTACGCACCCC
>NZ_KV799862.1:0-160989 GCF_001810085.1 Corynebacterium sp. HMSC072A02
TACGCACACCCCCAACAAACAACAAATCCCCAGGTGACACACCGAAAAGGTGCGCCACATAGGGACGTCGCCAAGCAATGCTCCTTAGTAGAGCTCCTCCTCTTGAGTGCGCTCGATGGTGGCGCCCAAGGCCTGCAGGTTCTCCACAAAGTTGGGATAGCCGCGGTCGATGTGAAAGACATCGTGCACGGTGGTCGTCTCATCCGCACACAAAGCGGAGAGGACCAATCCGGCACCTGCGCGGATATCGGAGCTCCAGACATGCGTCGAGGACAGGCGCTCTTGACCGCGGATAACTACGTGGTGTCCATCCACCTGGGCATCAGCGCCAAGGCGGAGCATCTCATCGACGAACCGGAAACGAGACTCAAAGACATTTTCCGTGATGATGGATGTACCTTCCGCGACCGCGGAGAGCCCGATGGCAATCGGCTGAAGATCCGTGGGGAAGCCGGGGTACGGCAGCGTTTGGTAGTCCACAGCAGTTGGACGCCGGTCCATGCGCACGCGGAAACCATTGACATAGTCCTCGATATCCGCACCGGCGGACTTAAGCTTCTCCAACGGCAGGGGCAGGTGCTTGGGAGCAATACCGCCCACCGTGATATCCCCGCGAGTCATTACGGCAGCATATGCCCACGTACCCGCAACAATACGGTCACCGATAACCTCGTGCTCCGTCGGTTGCAGCTTGTCCACTCCCCGAATGGTGATGGTGGATGTCCCCTCCCCAGAGATGTCGGCGCCCATTTCCTTGAGCATCGTGCACAGGTCCACAATTTCCGGTTCGCGGGCCGCATTGTGGAGTTGGGTTTCGCCATCCGCAAGGACTGCAGCAGTAAGAATATTTTCGGTAGCGCCTACCGAGGGAAAATCGAGCTTGATGTTCGCGCCATGGAGTTGATCCGCCTCTGCTACAACGGCGCCGTGTTCGATGCGCGTGCTAGCGCCCATCTTCTCTAGCCCAGATTGGTGCATGTCCAGTGGGCGGGAACCAATGGCGTCGCCACCTGGCAAAGCTACCTTTGCGTGACCACAACGCGCCGTCAGCGGCCCCAATACACACACCGACGCGCGAAATTGGCGCACCGCATCGAAGTCTGCATTGGAATGCAACGTGGCCGGCGTGGTGATCTGCACGGTGTGGCCATCGATTTCCACTGAACAGCCAAGGCCTTCAAGGACCTTTCGCATCAGTGGAACATCAAGGATTTTAGGACAGTTGGTCAGCGTGGTGGTGCCCTCCGCCAACAGTGCCGCAGCCATCAGCTTCAGCACACTGTTCTTGGCACCGTCCACCTTGACGGTGCCCTGCAGGCGCGCCCCACCGGAGACAATAAATTGGTCTTTCACGCCCACCCAACTTACCTACGATCAGGGCAACGCGCCTATACGACGGGCCGCATTAACCGCCTCATAGCGAGTATGTGCACCCAGTTTGCGCATGACAGAGCGCAAATAGGACTTCACCGTTTCGGCGCCAATACCCATTTCCTCGGCCGCCTCGACATTGGTATGCCCCAATGCCACGCAGGAAAGAACATCCAGCTCGCGAGCAGAAAGCTTGGTGGACTGCTTAACGCGCACCGGGGAGACCATCTGGTCGCAAAGAGCCTCTAGTTCCTTACGGAGGTCTTCATCGTTGACTCGGTTAGCCAACATGCGGAGCTTGGAGTGCGTTGAGCGCACCTGCTCCCACTCAGCCCCGTTCATCACGTGACCGCGAGCAGCGCCGCCCTTGCCTCCGTCGGCACGACGCAACGCGGAATTAACGGCCAGATCCTGCTCGAGGCACCGAGCAGTCATGGTGACTTCCTCGATTACCTTGTCACCCAAGCGCACCGGCGAATGGACACCAACATAGAGGACACCGCGGATTTCACGCTGAACGGTGACCGGCACCGCCACGATCGAATGCAGTCCCTCATCCTGGATATGGCGATCATTCTCATGGCTAATTGTGGTGGCACGAGTGTAGTCGGACACACCAACCGCGCGGCGAGTGCTGACAACGCGCCCGCCGACGCCCACGTTCGCGTCAATCACCAAATTCTGCAAGGCCGGGGTCCGCAGCCCTACCCACTGGGTAATCTGCAGGCGATTGTCCGGCAGCAAGGTCCCGTACATCGTGACGGGGATTCCCGTTGCGGTCTTTAGTGACGAGAGCGCTGCGCGTACGGCTTCGTCGTCATCCTTGAGTCGGTGCGGCTCCATGAGACTCTCTCTTACTCGGGGGTAACCAGCAGGTGCACCCACATTTCCCGCCTGAAACGGGGGTAGGCGAACACTATTTGCGAAGTATAACCGGCCGACGGGGGTAATTCTAAATCACGCCTCGCCCTCATGAGACGCCTCAAATCCCACATGCCATGCCCGAATGATCTGTTCAGAATCTATATACCACTTGGTCTATTGCCACGGTGTAGAGTGTCTGCTGTACATCAGAACTTATCTTCAAGGAGTCCACATCGTGGCTGTATACAACAATATTCTCGACACCATCGGCGGTACCCCGCTTGTCCGCCTCAACCGCCTGACCGAAGGCCTCGGCGCCGAGGTACTGGTGAAGGTTGAGTCTTTCAACCCCGCTAATTCCGTCAAGGATCGCATTGCCAAGGCGATCGTCGACACCGCCGTAGAATCCGGCGAGCTAAAGCCAGGCGGCACCATCGTTGAGGCCACCTCCGGCAACACCGGCATCGGCTTGGCACTCGTCGGTGCCGCCCAGGGTTACAAGGTCATCCTCACCATGCCGGAGACCATGTCCAACGAGCGCAAGGTTTTGTTGCGCGCTTATGGTGCTGAAATCGTGCTCACCCCGGGCGCTGCCGGCATGAAGGGTGCTGTCGAGAAGGCCAACGAAATTATCGCTGAGACCCCCAACGCCATCCTGGCCTCCCAGTTCGCCAACGAGGCAAACCCGAAGATTCACGAGGCAACCACGGGCCGCGAGATCTGGGACGACGCTGAGGGCAAGGTCGACGCTTTCGTCGCTGGCGTCGGCACCGGCGGCACCGTCACCGGTGTGGGCCGCTACCTGCGTTCCCAGAACCCCGACACCTACCTGGTCGCCGTTGAGCCCGCCGACTCCCCCGTCCTCTCCGAGGGACACGCTGGCCCCCACAAGATCCAGGGCATCGGCGCCAACTTTGTCCCAGAGGTTCTGGACCGCGAGATCCTCAACGAGGTGCTCACCGCAACCACCGAGGAATCCGTCTCCACCGCACGCAAGCTGGCCACCGAAGAAGGACTGCTCGTCGGCATTTCCTCCGGTGCCAACGTCTCTGCGGCACTCAAGCTGGCTGCGCGCGAAGAGTTCAAGGGCAAGACCATCGTCGTCGTCGCCCCGGACTTCGGTGAGCGCTATGTCTCCACCATCCTCTTCGAGGACATTCGCGAGGCCTAAGGAAAACGCTAACGTGGCTTTCCACGGGACGTCGCCAAGCACGGCGCCGTGGAAAGCCCTCCGAATAAAAGCGCCCTCTGTGCTAGGGGGCGCTTTTTCTTTCTAGATAGGATGGTTCGCATGCACATCTTGAAGATGATTCGTGAAGACCTCGCCAACGCGCGCGAGCATGATCCGGCCGCGCGCGGCGACGTCGAAAATGCCGTGGTCTACTCCGGCCTTCACGCCATTTGGGCGCACCGAATCGCCCACCGCATGTGGAAACGTGGATGGCGTGGGCCAGCCCGTATTTTGGCGCAGCTTAACCGCTTCTTCACCGGAATCGAGATTCACCCCGGCGCTACCATTGGCCGGCGCTTCTTCATTGACCACGGCATGGGGATCGTCATCGGTGAAACCGCCGAAATTGGCGATGGCGTCATGCTTTACCACGGCGTCACGCTCGGTGGTCAGGTGCTGACACAGACTAAGCGCCACCCAACAATTGAGGACAACGTCACCATTGGCGCGGGCGCCAAAGTGCTCGGCCCGATTACCATCGGCCACGGCTCCGCTGTCGGTGCCAACGCCGTGGTGACAAAGGACGTGCCACCGGAGCACATTGCCATCGGTATCCCGGCCACCAACCGCCCGCGCAAGAAGGATGAGCGCATCAAGCTGGTGGACCCGGACTACTACATCTAAAAGACCGTGCCTTTAAAGGCTGCCTTCACGGGCAGTCAGCCGCTGGTAATCGGGATTCTTCTCAATGAAGCGCGCCACGGCGCTGCACGTTGGAATGACTTGGCGGCCGGCCGTTGAGTCATCATCCAGTGCCGCTTTAATAAGCGGCTTGGGCAGCCCTTGGCCCTGAAATGACTCGAAGATTTCCGTGTGCGTGAATTCGCGTGTGGTAGCGGAATCACTGTATTCGGCGAAGCCTGCTTCTTCCCCATCAACGGTGATGACGAAACGGGATTGATCGGTTTGGTGCGCAACTGAAGTAGTCATGCCGCCCATTAAACCAAAAAGAGCAACAAAAAAGCCCCTTCCAATGGAAGGGGCTGTCTTGTGGCCAGAGCCAGGATCGAACTGGCGACCCCACACTTTTCAGGCGTGTGCTCTACCGACTGAGCTATCTGGCCAGAAGCCACAAGGACTTCGGCGACCCTGACGGGACTTGAACCCGCGACCTCCGCCGTGACAGGGCGGCGCGCTAACCAACTGCGCCACAGGGCCATTTTCAATTATCTGTTGTGCGCTGGGCACGAATAAGTACTCTACACAAAGCTAGATAAGCACACCAAATCAGCATGTCATTCACCGTTTTCACGGTGATGCAGCCCCTCAATACACACTGTCACCACAGCGCCTAGACCTATACAGATCTATGCGCCATTTGCGACGTTGCAGGAGCCTCCACACACCACCATAAAACGACACAAGCCCCGAGGCATATGTTCTATAAACAATGCTCCGAGGCTGAAATATGGCGACCCTGACGGGACTTGAACCCGCGACCTCCGCCGTGACAGGGCGGCGCGCTAACCAACTGCGCCACAGGGCCATAAGTATTTTCTTGTGCACCAACACAAAAGTGTTGGTACCCCCAACGGGATTCGAACCCGTGCCGCCGCCGTGAAAGGGCGGTGTCCTAGGCCGCTAGACGATGGGGGCCCGTTGCCTTGAGGCAACTTTGTAAAAATATACTGGAGACATCCTCACTTAACCAAATCGTCCTGGCAGAAAGGCAGAAAACCATGGCTGACCAGCGGGATACCTGTTCCTGTCACGAGCCGGGTGTGCACGGCTACAACTCCAATGATGAGCAGAAAGCAAAGTACTTGGCTCGCCTCAAGCGCATCGAAGGCCAAACCCGAGGCATCCACCGCATGATCGCGGAGGACCAATACTGCATCGACATCATCACGCAGATCTCAGCGGTTACTTCAGCGCTCGAGAACGTTTCCCTAGCACTCTTGGAGGACCACATAGAACACTGTGTGGCGGGAGCAGCCGCCGAAGACGGGCAAGTAGCCACAGAGAAGCTCGAGGAGGCCATGCGGGCCATCAGGAAGCTCGTTAAGAGCTAGCCCTGAACCCAGCCCTGCGCTTGGGCCCCAAAACAAAAAAGAGCCGCCCGAAGGCGGCTCTTTTTGTGGGCCCTGTGGGGATCGAACCCACGACCTGCGGATTAAAAGTCCGTAGCTCTACCAACTGAGCTAAAGGCCCAACGCTCACCTATCCTAGCCGGTGGCACCAAAGAAAAGGAAATGGCCCTCACCTTCAGTGGTAAGGGCCACAACCTTGCGGGTCTAAGACTTAGCCGCGCATGTCACCCTTCTCCATGAAGTTCACCTGGAAATCGAAGGCGGTCTTCAGATCGTGCGGGGTGTGCTGGAACTTGTTAGCCTTGGCGCGCTCGAAGTACTCCTCCAGCATCGGGCGGTAGTCCGGGTGAGCCACGGCGATGACCTTCTCCACGCGCTCCTTCGGGGCCAAACCGCGCAGGTCCGCAACGCCATACTCGGTGATGATGACCATGGTGTCGTGCTCGGTGTGGTCGGTGTGAGAAACGAAAGGCACGATGGCGGAGATAGCGCCGCCCTTGGCCACCGACGGGGAGACGAAGGTGGAGATGTAGGCGTTACGGGTGAAGTCACCCGAGCCGCCAGTACCGTTCATGATGCGGGAGCCGGAGACGTTGGTGGAGTTGATGTTGCCGTAGATATCGCCTTCAATCATGCCGTTGGAAGAAATCAGGCCCACGCGGCGAATAACCTCCGGGTGGTTGGATACCTGCTGCGGGCGCAGGATGATGTGCTTGGCGTAGCGATCAGCCTCAGCGTTCATCTTGTCCGCGTACTCCGGGGACAGGGCGAAGGAGGTTGCGGAGGCGACGGTCATCTTGCCGGCGTCGATAAGATCCAACATGCCGTCCTGGATAACCTCGGTATAGGCCTGAATGTTTTCGAACTTGGAGTCCAACAGGCCTGCCATCACGGCGTTCGGGACGTTGCCCACACCGGACTGCATGATGAACTTGTCATACTCTAGGCGGCCGGCAGCAACCTCACCCTCGAGGAACTCGATGAAGTTCGCAGCAATCTTCTCAGAAACCTCATCCGGGGCCTTGAACGGAGCGTTGCGGTCCGGGGCATTGGTCTTGACCACAGCCACGACCTTCTCCTCCGGAATCTCGATGTAGGTGGTACCGACGCGGTCAGCCGGCTTGGTAATCGGGATTGGCTGGCGGTTCGGCAGCTTCTCGATCTTGTAGATATCGTGCATGCCCTCGAGGTTGAGGGACTGCCACTCGTTGATCTCAATGATGATCTTGTCGGCGGCATCGATGTATTCGAGGTTGTTGCCCACAGCGGAGGACGGAACGATATTTCCGTTCTCGTCAATACGAACGGCCTCAATAATGGCTACCTGGAAGTCACCGTAGAAGCCCTCTTCCACCTGCTGGCCAGAGTGCGAGAGGTGGATGTCCTGGTACAGGGCGGAGCCGTCGTTGAAGCGGCCGCGCAAAACCGGGTCAGAGTTATACGGAGAGCGGAAGCGGATGGCGTCTGCCTCAGCCAACACACCATCACAGTCCGGAGCGGTAGAGGCACCGGAGAAAACATCGATCTTGAACTCCTCGCCCGCCTCATGAGCTGCCTTCGCCTTCTCCGCGATGGCAGTCGGCAACGCCTTAGGGTAGCCAGCGCCGGTAAAGCCGGAGATTCCCACACGGTCACCGTGGTTGACGAACTTTGCGGCCTCGTCAGCGCTCATCACGAGCTTCTCAAACGGTGCGTATGCAATTCTCTCAGACATTAGTCCTCCTTTTATGTGCAGAAACGACCTACGTTACGGTCCTTTCCTGTTAGTTACATGCACCACACTAGCGAATCGGTGGAGGATTTACCGCACTCTGCCCCAAACTGTGTGCACCCCTCACTTTCCTCGTGAGAATTTGCCACCCCAGGCTCTTTCCGCGCACAATTGGCGGCGTGACTCTTGCTATCGGAAAAATCCAGCTCAACTCCCCCGTTGTCCTCGCCCCCATGGCGGGCGTGACCAACGTGGCCTTTCGCGTGCTGTGTCGCGAGCAAGAGATAGCGAAGACCGGCACCGTCTCCGGCCTTTATGTCTGCGAAATGGTTACCGCCCGCGCCTTGGTAGAGCGAAATCCCAAGACGCTGCACATGACCACTTTCGATCCACAGGAGAATCCGCGCTCGCTGCAGCTGTACACCGTCGATCCGGAGTACACCTACAAGGCGGCGAAGATGATCGTGGATGAGAATCTGGCTGACCACATCGATATGAACTTTGGCTGCCCGGTTCCCAAGGTCACGCGCCGCGGCGGAGGCTCCGCACTCCCCTATAAGCGCCGCCTCTTTGGCAACATCGTCGCCGCAGCGGTCAAGGCCACAGAGGGCACCGATATCCCGGTCACCGTGAAAATGCGCGTGGGCATCGACGAGGATCACCACACGCACCTCGACGCCGGCCGCATTGCGGTGGAAGAAGGGGCGTCGGCAGTCGCGCTCCACGGCCGTACCGCCGCGCAACGCTACTCGGGCCATGCGGACTGGAATGAAATTGCGCGCCTTAAGGAGCACTTGGCCCATACCGGTATCCCTGTCTTGGGTAACGGCGATATCTTCAAGGCCACGGATGCCCGCGCCATGATGGAACAAACGGGCTGCGACGGCGTCGTCGTGGGACGAGGTTGTCTGGGTCGTCCTTGGCTCTTCGCGGAGCTCTCCGCCCACCTTCGTGGCGAGCCGGTGCCGGCCGAGCCCACGTTGGGTGAGGTCACGCAGATTATGATTCGCCACGCAGAACTGCTGGCGCAGCACGAGGGCGAGGACCAGGCCAGCCGCGATATCCGCAAGCACATCGGCTGGTACCTACGCGGTTTTCCCGTGGGAGGTCAGGTCCGTGCTGGCCTGTCCCGCGTGAACTCCCTCGACGCTCTCCGGGAGCTGCTCGAGCCGTGGGCTGATTCGCCTGCGCTTGCCGACGACGCCGATGGCGCCCGCGGCCGCCAGGGTTCCCCCGCCAAGGTGGTCCTTCCCGAGGGGTGGCTCGACGATCCGGAGGACGCAACCGTTCCGGAAGGCGCGGAGATTATGCATTCCGGCGGCTAGCCACGAAAGTCCCCTTTTGTGTCGCTCGACAGGCACTAGACCAATTGTTCAGCTAAAGTACGTGACATGCGCGCTGCCTACCGTGAACAGTTGGACAACTTTGCCCATGACCTCATCATCATGAGCACTGCGGTTCATAAGCTGATGACTCTTGCCTCTCAGGCATTAATCGAATCCTCCCTGCAATCAGCTGAGGAGGCCCTGTCGTTGCGCGATGAGTTGGATGAAGTCCGCTCGCGCTGCGAAGACCGTGCGGTGTCCCTTCTGGCCTTGGAAAACCCGATGGCCAAGGATCTGCGCCAGGTCATCGCTTCCATCTATATTGTGGAAGACTTTTACCGCATGGGCCGCTTGTCTCAGCACATTGCCACCAGCGCCCGCCGCCGCCACCCTGAATCAGTTGTTCCGTCAGACATTATGGGCTATTTCGAGGAATACACACGTCTCGTTCTCGACATGTCCTCAGGCCTCAAAGACATCCTCATCACCCGCGATCCGGAGCTGGCGCTCCGTTTGACCGAGGACGACGACGCCGTCGATGACATCAACCAACACCTGCTTCGTATGTTGACGCAGCGGGAGTGGAAAGGAACGGTGCGCCAGGCCGTGGAAACCTCGCAGCTTTCGCGCTACTACGAGCGTTTCGCCGATCATTGCGCAGCAGCTGCCGGCCGCATCATTTACCTGGCAACGGGCTTGGACCCCGACCGCTACATGCGCAAGCGCGATCAGGAGCAACGAGAGGCAGAGCTGGAGGCCCGCATGGCGGAGCTGGAGCGCCAGTTTCACCGCTAGCCCCTACCGCTCGCCACACCTAGCGCACAGTGCATGCACAAAGCCGGCACCTCTTCTAGACCTTTAGAAGAAATGCCGGCTTTCGGCGCTGTCAGTGTTTAGCCGAAGCGGCCAGAAATGTAATCCTCGGTATCCTTTTTTGCGGGGTTTTCGAAGATCTTCGTGGTGTCATCGAACTCCACCAGGTGGCCAGGACGGCCGGTGGCTTCCAGGGAGAAGAAGCCGGTCTTGTCCGACACGCGGGCTGCCTGCTGCATGTTGTGGGTAACGATAACGATAGTGAAGTTTTCCTTCAGCTCATGGATCAGGTCCTCCACGGCCAAGGTGGAAATCGGGTCGAGCGCCGAGCAGGGCTCGTCCATGAGCAGGACTTCCGGCTCCACGGCAATCGCGCGAGCAATGCACAGACGCTGCTGCTGGCCGCCGGACAGGCCGCCGCCCGGCTTGTCCAGGCGGTCCTTAACCTCATCCCAAAGGTTGGCGCCGCGCAAGGACTTCTCGGCGACCTCTTTCAGCTTCTTCTTGTTCTTCTCGCCGGACAGCTTCAGGCCGGCAACAACGTTATCCTCAATGGACATCGTCGGGAACGGGTTGGCCTTCTGGAAGACCATGCCGATGGTATTGCGAACGGACACCGGATCGACCTTGGGCCCGTAGATGTTCTGGCCGTCCAGGAGAATCTCACCCTTGACATAAGCACCAGGGATGACCTCGTGCATGCGGTTCAGGGTGCGCAGGACTGTGGACTTACCACAGCCGGAAGGGCCGATGAAGGCAGTCACGGCCTTCGCCGGGATCTGCATGTTGACGTTCTGTACGGCGTGGAAGTCACCGTAGTAGATGTTCACGTCGTTGAGCTCAAGCTTGGACATGAGTAGTGCTCCTATGGGGTAGGTAGAAAGTGAATACGGTTACTTCTTGACGGAGAACTTCGCCGAAACGATGCGCGCGCCAATGTTGAGAATCGCGATGAGGAGAACCAACGTAAGGGCGGCACCCCACAGCTTGTCCAGGACGGCCGGATCAGCGCCGGACTTGTACATATCCAGCATCATCAACGGCAACGAGGACTGCGCACCCTTGAGTGCGTCCCAGTTGATGGAGGAGGTGGAGCCCACCAACACCAGCACCGGCGCGGACTCACCCATGATGCGGGCCACGGCCAGCATGATGCCGGTGACGATGCCGGACAGTGCGGTCGGCAGAACGATGCGTGCGATGGTCTTCCACTTCGGCACACCGAGAGCATAGGAAGCCTCACGCAGATCCATCGGGACCACGCGGAGCATCTCTTCGGTATTGCGGACCACAATCGGAATCATCAGGAGCACAAGCGATAGCGCCACCGCCATACCGGAACGCTTGAAGCCGAACAGAGTAATCCACATGGCGAAGATGAACAGGGCCGCAACAATGGAAGGCACACCGGAGAGGATGTCCACCATGAAAGTGGTAAGGCGGCTGAGCGTTCCACCGCGGGAGTACTCCACCAGGTAAATCGCGGTGAAGATGCCGATCGGAACGGAAATGACGGTCGCGATGACGGTCTGCACAAAGGTACCGATAATAGCGTGGAGCGCACCGCCGCCGGCCTCGGTATCAAGGATTCCGCGTTGGGAGTGGGTCCACCATTCGGGGTTCAGGATAGCGCCCGAACCGCGAGAAATGAGCTCGAAGAGAACCCACAGCAGCGGAATCATGGCGATGATCATCGTTGCCCACACGAGAACGGTGGCAACAGTATTGGTGGTCTTTCGGCTCGAGGAGATATCCAGGAAGGTCGGGCCGGAAGATGCCGGGACAGAGTTGGAAGTTGTAGTCGTAGTCATCTCTGAGCCCTCCTTACTTGCTCTTCACGATGGAGCGGGCAATAGCGTTGACCAAGAAGGTCAGAAGGAACAGCATGAGGCCTGCGGCGATATACGCACCGGCACGCATCTCATTACCGAACTCAGCAGCCGCCAAGGCGATGGCCGTTGCGAAGGTGGTACCGCCGTCGAACAGCGAGAAGCGGAAGTCCACCAGCGGGGAGACAACCATGTACAGCGCCATGGTCTCACCCAGCGCACGGCCCAGACCCAGCATGGAGCCGGCGATGTAGCCGGACATGCCGAAAGGAAGGACCGTCATGCGGATAACTTCCCAGCGGGTGGCGCCGAGTGCCAAGGCGGACTCGATCTGACCGGGAGGGGTCTGCACAAAGACCTCGCGGGCGGTGGCAGCGATGATCGGCAGGATCATCACCGCCAGAACAATGCCACCGGTGAGGACGTTGCGGCCCGTCGCAAAGTTCGGGGAGTTGTCGTACACCGTGAAGAGGAAGAAGCCACCAGCCCAGGAGTGCAGCCAGGTGTAGAAGCCGGACAGCGCAGGGCCGAGCACCTGCCAGCCCCACAGGCCGTACACGATGGATGGCACGGCGGCGAGCATGTCTACCAAGAATCCCAACGGCTTGACCAGCTTGGCCGGCGCGTAGTTGGACAGGAAGATGGCAATACCGAGCGCGACCGGCATCGCAATGATGAGAGCCACGATGGAAATCAAGACGGTGTGGCCGAACATGGTCGGGATACCGAACTTCATAGCATCGGTGTCGTTGGTCTCCCAACGGTCACCGTAGGTGAAGAAGCCCAGAATGCCACCCTCATTGACGGACAGAGAAGGAACCGCACGCCAGATCAGGAAGGCCGCGATGGCAGCGATCATCACCGTGATCAGCGTTGCGGACGCAGTGGACAAGAATTCAAAAATGCGATCACCAGGGCGCTTCACACCGGACTTGACGGCGGGCGTAGAGGTGGCGTCCGCCTCGGACGCATGCGCGCTAGGGCGGGTCGCTGAAACGGCATCCTCCTTCACGGACGACGCTGTGGTGAGATTGTTGTCTGCCATGAGACTAGGGAATCCTTTTCAACGGAAACAATGAAAATACGGGACATGCTGCCGCCCCCAAAGCGCTCGTGAAGGGCGGGTTGGGGGCGGAAGTGTGTGTTCAAACGGACGCTACGGGGGTTCAAAGAAACCCGCGTAGTAACGCGCTCTTACTGGATAGCCTCGACGGCTGCCTTCAGGCGCTCCAGGTGGTCACCGGAAACCGGGATGAAGCCTGCCTTCTCCAGCTCCTCGGACTGATTGTCCAGGACGGTGTTAAAGAAGGCCTTCACCAGAGCGGAGGTCTCCTCGTCGTAGCCAGCGGAGCAGACGATGTTGTAGGTGGTCAGGATGAGCGGGTAAGCGCCCTCATCCTTGGAAGCAAAGAGCTTGTCGGAGTCAACGACCATGTCGTGCTCGGAGTTGGTCTCCTTGAAAGCGAGGTGGTCGAGAGCGACACCGACGGACTCAGAGCTGAGCTCAACCGGGCCGTTGCCGAAGTCAATCTTGGCAATCTTGACGCCATCGGCTTCCTTCTGGTGAGCGTAGCCAGCCTCAACGTAGGTGATGGCGCCCTCGATGGAGGCAACCTGGTCAGCCACACCGGAGGAACCGTTAGCACCCTCACCAACAGAATCCGGGAACTGCTTGCCTTCGCTGTCCCAGTTGCCGGTAGCGGACTTCAGGAACTTCTGGAAGTTATCGGAGGTACCGGACTCATCAGAGCGGAAGATAACGGTGATGTTCTTGTCCGGAAGGTCGGTGCCCTCGTTCTCAGCCTTGATGGCGTCATCGTTCCACTTGGTGATCTCGCCCTTGAAGATCTTGGCGAGGGTTTCGGTGGAGAGGTTGACCTCGGTGTCACCCAGGTTGTAGGCGATGGCGACGGGGCCAATGGTCGTCGGCAGGTGCCATGCGTCGTTGCCACCGCAACGCTCCTTGGCGGCCTCAACCTCGCCCTTATCTTCCTTCAGAGCGGAGTCAGAACCGGCGAAGTCAACGGTGCCGCCGTTGAAAGCCTTCACACCAGCGCCGGAGCCGGAAGAAGTGTAGGAGAAGTTAGCATCCGGGTATGCCTCCAGGAATGCCTTCTCAAAGACGGACATAGCGGACTTTTGGGAGGATGCGCCCTCACCAGAGAGGTCGCCGGAAACCTCTGCCCCATCGGAGCCGCCTTCAGCGGAGCCAGATTCGTTGGACTCAGAGCAGGCAACGAGAGCGGTGGAGGTGGCGGCGACGATGCCGAAGATAGCGGCGGTGCGCTTGAAGTTGCGGATCACGGGAAACCTTTCCGGTGCGGATACAAGAGAATGATTGTCCGAGCAAATCGCCCTCTACTCTTCTTTGAGCGATCTTCTTGAGACGAGCGCGATTAACTCACGTGTTGTAAAGCTATACAGGGCGGGTTAACCCCACAGGGATCAAGAGATGAACAATCGGTGAACTTGTACCAAAAGCCGGTGAGGCTAGTCACTTTTCGCCCAGACGCAGTGTTCCTCAGCGATGCCAAAGCCCAAACGCTCGTAGGCCTTTACCGCCGGAGCGTTATCAGCCTCGACATACAAGATGACCTTGTCCGCACCTTTAGCCGCCATGCGCTGCAGCCCAGCGCTCAGCAGCGGTCCACCGAGCCCGCGCCCGCGATAGTCCTCACCCAATCCCACAACATAGACCTCACCGAAGGCTGGGGTAGCCTCGTCGTGCCACTTCAGCCAGTGGAAGCCAGCCATTACCGGGTGGCTGTGGGAGTCATTCGGAGAATCCCACAGGAAAAGCACGTCGGCCGGATCGAACCACTCTGCCTCCATCCCGCGGTGCAGGCGCTCCAGATCCCAGCCTCCTTGCTCCGGATGCCAGGAGAAGGCTTCGTTATTGGTGCGTACCCATTCCGCCTCGACGTGCTCGCGCCCGAAGCGCTCCACTGACTCGGCGTAGGTCTGAATCTCTAGGCCATCAACCGTTGCCGGCGCTTCCTCGGCCGCGCGCAAGTCCTTCCCCTCAATCGCCATGACAAGCAGGCGCCTGACGACGTCCATCTCGTTGCGCTTCGCCAGCGCTTGCGCAGCGGGAAGATTGCCATGGGCCCAGATTTGGGGGGAGGTTGGGAGGGCGTCGACAAGCGCCTGCCCTACCCCTCGCCCACGGTGTTCCACGCCAACAAAGAGCTCTACAGTCTGCCCATCGAGGGCAGCCACGCCAGCTACCGCACCATCTTCAATTGCGAGAAGATGATGGTGCCCAAGGCGTTCATCCCTGAGCCCTAAAAGAAACTGCTCGGAGAGGGGCGCAAAGCCGTCGTGAGCTTCAGCAGCAGTGGCCAGCTCCTCCACGCGCTGGGCCACATCTGGGTTCAGTGGCAGAGTCTTGGTCTCAATATTCATGCTTCCCACCCTACGTGCGGTAGTAATAGAGGGGTGACTGTCATCTACCTCAACCGCACTGCCGTACGCCTTGCCGCCGTTGCGGGTGTGGCCCTGACAGCATGGCTGGCGGATTCAGCGGTGGCGATGCACGCAGAACACACCGTGGCCCAGAAAGCCAAAGCCAGCTCCCAATTGGAAAACACCCCGAATGTCTACATCGGCGGCGTCCCCTTCTCCCTTGCCGCGCTAACCAAAGAGATTCCATACCTGGAGGTCAACTCCTCCGACGTGGAAGTTCCGAAACTCGGCATGGTCAATGCCTCCACAACACTGCGCGACATCACAATTAACCCCGAACAACTCTTCAGCGGCGAACTGGAAGGCTCACCGGTATCCACCTATACGCGCAGCATCAGCCTCGACGGAGTGGCCTTGGGCCGCATGCTGGGTATTACTGACCTCTCCATTGCCAACCCCGATAATATGTCCCCCACCGGCGGGCCCTCCGCCGAGGCTGAGCTCACTGGCACGCTGCCGGGGGATACCACCAAGTCCACCGCGACGGTGACGCTGCGCCTCGTCGGCCCAGAGTTTCGCATGAGTGTCTACGGGACTGATGACGAACGCTTGAAAAAGGCCTTCGGCCTGGTCTTGGACACGCGCCAACTCCCGTTGCCTTCTCAAGCCACCTCCGTGAAACTACACGGCGGCTCCATCACCTTCGAGGTACAGCGACGCAATATCACGCTAAAAACAGCACAACTCTCCCCGCTGGAGATCGATGGTTCGGAGGAGAAGGCCGTCGAGGATGCCGCGCAAAAAGCGCAAGACACCGCCAACGAAGTGGGCAGCGCGCCGACGACGCCGCCGAGTTGGCGTCAAAATAGGCAAAACTAAGCCGACGGTGCACCAGCGGTACCCGCACCGCAGGCTTTTGCTACCGCCGGCTACTTAATACGGATGAGATCTCGCAGGACTCGGCGGAAGCTGCGGTGAATGGGCGGTGCCGGGTCGATGGGAGCAAAGACTTCCAGCGCGTCTGCTTCCGACTCCAAGTGCACCTCCGTAAAGGTGCCTTCCGACTCCCCGTCCGCTTGGAAGCGGTGCGGCTTAGGGCAGACCAAGTCCACCTCAACGGCATCCTCAAAATGCAGCGTGCGGGCATCCGTGACCTTATTCAACCAGTGACGGTGATCCACGCCGAACAGGTGGAGAACGCCCACGAGACCATCAATCCCGCCAAGATCCGACACGCCAAAAAGGCCAAGCCCCTGATCGAAGGAATTGCGCGGATTGGTCACCACCGGCAGCGGTCCCAGGAAGGTCCACGGGTTGGTGTTGGAGGTGAACATGACGGGAACGTCATCGGCCGCGAAGGTTTCGCCCGAGCTCGAGCGCGCACGCACATTAATGCGCGGTGGGCGGATGCGGGCGCGCTGATAGGCCTGAAAGGCCACCGCCAGGTAGCGCAGCGGGGTGGCTGAAAAGCCCATCTCCCGTGCACGGTCCACGCGAGCCAGCACGTCTGCATCCAGCCCGAAACCAGCATTGACCGCAAACCACCGGTCATTCCACATACCCAACGACACGGTGCGGCGGGTATTTCGCTCCAGCATCCGGGCCAGCACGTGCGCCGCCTCGACAGGGGTATTGGGGAAACCAAGGGCGCGGACGAAGACGTTTGCTGAACCAGTAGGGATCACCGCTAGCGCCGGGATCTCCTGGGGGCTAGGACGCTGTGCGGAATTCGCCGGGCCGAGCAACCCGTTGACGATCTCATTGACCGTGCCATCGCCGCCGAAGACCAGGATGACGTCAAAGTCCTCCCGCGTCATACCGCGCACCATGTCTTCCGCGTGGCCCGGGTAGTGCGTGAAGCGAGCGAGCAGCTGCAACCCATCCACCTCCCGAATGACGGGCAAAACCTCTCGGAAGAGAGCCGCATTCTGGCTCGTAGAATTAGGGTTTGAAATCAGCAAAGCGCGCATGGCTCCCTAGACTACTGGAGCCTAGTGGTTTCCGCGGCGCTGCCACGACTACGCTGGGGCAGCATGAGCGAACAGACAAATAGCGAGAAAAACACGGAAAACACCCACCCGGAGAACACCAAGGTAGACGGCAACGCGGCCGTCAACCAGGCAGCGGAGGCATGGAAGGATGCAGCCTCCCGCAACATTCCCACCGTTGATGTAGCAGATAATCCCCTGCCGGATGAGACGGCGAACTTGCGTCAGGGCCCGTCGCTGCACGATGGTCTGCTCGGGCTTCTCCCCCTCGTCGGTGTATGGCAAGGGGAAGGCCAAGCCCACAGCACCGACGGTGAACAGTACGCCTTTGGCCAGCAGCTCATCATCGCCCACGACGGTGAGAACTACCTGACCTATACGTCCCGCACCTGGAAGATTGATTCCGAGGGCAACCCGGTTGGCCCCGATGTCCGCGAGTCCGGGTTCTGGCGCATCTCACTCAAGGACGAGATTGAGATGACCTATACCTCGTCCAACGGCATCAACGAGATCTTCTATGGTTCGCTGTTTAACGAGCGCGCCTGGCAGCTCGAGTCTGCGTCCACGATGGTCACCGAAACCGGCCCCGCCAACCTCGGCCCCGGCAAGCGCATGTATGGCCTCATGCCGAACAACAACCTCGGCTGGGTGGATGAGCGGCTTGTCGACGGCGAAATGCGCCCTTACATGTCCGCCGAGCTCACCCGTGTGGCTGGCTAATTAGCAGTGCGGCGAAGTTAGCGTGCCAGGGCGGCGTCGATCAGCGCGCGTATCTTCTCCGCGTTCGCCGGCGCCTTGAGCTTCTTTTCATTCAGGCGCGTCACACGCACCGCAGTGCGCACCGAGGAGACGAGCCACACTGAGTCAGCCTCCTCGAGGTAGCGCAGATTCAGCTCCTTCGCCTTGCAGCGATATCCCTGTTCAGAGGCATACTCAAAGAGCGCAGCTTGCGTGGTGCCAGGCAGTATTCCCTTGCCCGCCGGGGTGCGCAGCTTTGTACCCTTGACCGCCACCACGGTGGAGGTGGCCCCTTCCAAGACCAGCCCCGTATCGGGATCGGTAAAGATCACATCATCAAATCCACGCTCGCGGGCCAGGCGCAGCGTGGCCATCGTGGCCGCATAATTCAGCGTCTTCGCCGGCAGCTCTTCCGCCACCTGCCACAGACGCGGCGTGCTCATCACCTTGACGCCGGTATCACGCTGCGCCACAACGTCATCCGGAATCTCCTGAACCACCACCCATGCCGTGGGCACCCCAGTCGAGGCCCGCCCGCGGGTATAGGTCCACGTGCACTTGGCCTCTCGCGCTAAACCGTCCTCGCCTTCCCCGGCGGCGGGACCACAATAGTCCGCGATGGCCAGCTCGGTGGCTTCTTTCCACTTGTGGATGGGCGGCTCCGGAAGATCGAGAGCACTCGCGGAATGCCGGAAGCGCTCCGCGTGGCGATGAAAGTTGGCCGCCTTACCGTCACGCACGAGGAGGGACTCGAAGATACCGTCACCGCGTGTGACCGCAGCATCGTCCCAATAGACCAACGGTAGGTTCGGCATATGACGCCGCACCGACCCCCCAAACGGTTCCACGACGTAGATGACCGGCTCTTTCCTACGCTGAAGGCTCATAGACCCGATTATGCCCTACCATCGGAGGGCGTGAGTTATACTTCGCCACTTCTTTCCCGGCCCGGGGCCGCTGAGTTCCAGGGCACCACGCTTGTCGACGTCTCCGGTATCCCCTGGCACTACGGCAACCCCCTCGTGGAGCAGCGCGCGGTGGAGACAGGTTCCGCCATCATCGACCGTTCCCAACGCCGGGTCATTGCCGTTTCCGGGCCCGATGCCCGGGCTTTCCTGCACAACCTCCTGAGCCAGAAGCTCGATGACGTGGACGCCGGATTCTCTGCCGGCGCCCTTGATCTAGACATGCAGGGCCACGTCCTACACCACATCGACCTGTCCTTCGACGGAGAAACCTTCTACCTCGATGTGCCACCGGCCCAGTTCGAATCTTTGCGAGACTTCCTCACCGCCATGATTTTCTGGTCCCAGGTCACCGTGGAGGAAGCAGACGCGGCGATCATCACCGTGCTGGGCAAGCCGCTACAGAAGCCTTCCAGCGCCGTGATGGAGCGCTGCGTGCACTGGCCGGGCTGCCCGCGCCAGGATTTCCTCGTGCCGCGGGGTGAGCTGGAGACAGCAGTCGCAGAGTTGGAAAAGCAGGGCGGAAAATTAGCGGGGCTCATGGCCTATACCGCCGAACGAGTGCGCGCACGCGAACCAGAATTGGCCGCTGACCTCGATGCGAAAACCATCGCCCACGAGGTTCCCCAGTGGATCCGACGCAGCGATGATAACCCCGCGTTCGTCCACTTGGAGAAGGGCTGCTATCGCGGGCAGGAGACGGTCGCGCGCGTAGAGAACCTCGGGCGCTCTCCACGCCTGTTGATCATGCTGTACCTCGACGGCTCCGCTCCGGAGCTCCCCGTAAGCGGGGCGGATATTTCGCTGGGGGGACGGCGCGTCGGCAAGCTCGGCACCGTGGTAGAGGATTGCGATTATGGCCCCATCGCGCTTGGTCTAGTGAAACGCAGCGCCCTCAACCACGGGGATCTGAGCATTGGTCCAGTGGCGGCATCGGTCGAGCCGGACTCCATTCCCGCCGACGAGGGCCCCAAGGCCGGGCGCGCCGCTGTGGACCGGCTGCGCGGAAAATAGTGGCGAAATGCACACTGCCCGTTGGCCGCGGGCTAGCGCACTTTTCCACGCACCACTGGGGGGTAGTTCGGAATTTTTTCTTCACACAGGCTATGGTGTCTTACAGGAACATACACATATCTGACTAAGACGATGGGGCGGCCAAGAATCCCTGGACCGCCCTACACACCTCAAGGGGGTCATGCACATGGGACGCGGACGCGCAAAGGCAAAGCAGACCAAAGTTGCACGCCAGCTGAAGTACAATTCGCCCGAGATGGATCTGGATTCGCTCCAGCGTGAGCTCGCCTCACAGAACTCCAAGCGTTCCCACAACGAGGACGAAGACCCATACTCGGAGTACGCGGATTACGAGGACTACGCAGATCGCTGGGACTCGGATGAGTGGGATGAGGATGATTCCGACGCGCGCTAGGCGCGCGAGTCACTGTCCCACCCTGTACATCACCTAAGCGAAAGGCCGGAGCCGTCTCCCCTCTACTTAAGGGGAAGCGCCTCCGGCCTTGTTCCTTTTCTCAGGACTTAGAACCCTGGGTGCTCGCCGGTCATGACAACGCGCGGCTCGCCCTCTTCGGCAGCACGAACGGTGCCCAGTTCCCACGCCTCCACGTGGCGGGCGGTCATCATAGCCAATGCTCGCTCGCGATCCTCCGGCGCAACGACGGCGATCATGCCAACGCCCATGTTGAAGGTCTTCTCCATCTCCTCGAGGGCAACCTTGCCCACCGAAGAAATGGTCTTGAAGATCTGGCCCGGAGTCCACGTCGAACGGCTCACCTCAGCGCTCAGGCCCTCCGGGATGACGCGCTCCAGGTTGCCGGCAAGGCCGCCTCCGGTGACGTGGCAGAAGGTAGACACCGCGCACTCCGATGTCAGCGCCAGACAGTCCTTGGCGTAGATGCGGGTAGGCTCCAGAAGTTCCTCGCCGAGGGTGCGGCCTAGGTCTTCCATGTAGCCGTCGAGCGGCAGACCCGCTTGCTCCAGGAGCACGTAGCGCGCCAAGGAGTAACCGTTGGAGTGCAGGCCGGAGGACTTCATGGCGATGAGAACGTCGCCTTCGCGCACCTTATCCGGGCCGAGCAGCTCATCAGCCTCTACAACGCCAACCGCAGTAGCGGAGACATCGTATTCATCCTTACCCATCACCCCTGGGTGCTCGGCGGTCTCGCCGCCGAGGAGCGCTGCACCAGCCTGGACGCAGCCCTCAGCAATGCCCTTAACAATCTCCGCTACCTTTTCCGGCACTACCTCGCCCACGGCGATGTAGTCCTGCAGGAAGAGCGGCTCAGCGCCGCACACGACAAGATCGTCCACGCACATGGCGACGAGGTCGATGCCGATGGTGTCGTGCTTGTCCATGGCCTGGGCCACAGCCAGCTTGGTGCCTACGCCATCAGAGCCAGCCGCAAGGACCGGTTCCTTGTACTCCCCCAGCTTGAATAGGCCGGCAAATCCGCCGAGCCCGCCCATAACCTCGGGGCGGGTGGCGCGCTTGGCGTGGGGGGTGATTAGCTCTACTGCGCGGTCGCCTTCCTCAATGTTGACGCCGGCGGCAGCATACGTGTTCTCGCTCATGAGTGACTTAGTCCTTATTCGTTAGTTGTCGTCGAGCCCTGCAGGGTGCGCACGGCCTCAGCATTGGGGTTTCCGGCAGGCAGTCCGAGTGGGTACTTACCGTCGAAACATGCGCAGCACAGTTCGTTGCGCGGCTGTTGAGTAGCCGCCACCATCTCATCGGTGGAGACAAATCCCAGCGAATCCGCACCAATCGCGGTGCAGATGGTCTGTGCTACCTCTTCCGGATCATCGGAAGGGTTGGCGTTGGCAATGAGCTCGCCCGGGGAGGCGAAGTCGATGCCGTAGAAGCACGGCCACTTCACCGGCGGGGAGGCGATGCGCACGTGGACTTCGGCAGCACCGGCTTCCCGCAACATCCGGATCAGCGCGCGCTGCGTGTTACCACGCACGATTGAATCATCCACCACGACGATGGACTTGCCTTCAATGACCTCCCGCAGCGGGTTGAGCTTGAGGCGAATGCCCATCTGGCGCTGGGACTGCGTGGGCTGGATGAAGGTGCGGCCCACATAGGAGTTCTTCACCAAGCCGTGTGCGAAGGTCAGCCCGGATTCGCGAGCATAACCGACGGCAGCCGGGTTGCCAGACTCGGGAACGGGGATCACCATGTCCGCATCGGGTGCCGGGTATTGGCGCGCTAGACGACGCCCAATTTCCACGCGCGTGGCGTTGACAGAACGGTCCTTGATATTCGTATCGGGCCGAGCCAGATAGACATATTCGAAGACGCAACCATGGCGCTTGGTCTCGGCGAAGCGCTCGGAGCGGATTCCGGTCTCATCGATGGCAACGAGCTCGCCGGGTTCGATCTCCCGGATAAACTGCGCTCCGA
Organism: Corynebacterium sp. HMSC072A02; assembly: GCF_001810085.1. NCBI lineage: Bacteria > Bacillati > Actinomycetota > Actinomycetes > Mycobacteriales > Corynebacteriaceae > Corynebacterium > Corynebacterium sp. HMSC072A02. The sequence goes on from NZ_KV799862.1 coordinate 21,695, forward strand.
CGATGTCGAGCGCACAGGTCTCACTGGCTACCACCCAGCCGGTAGTGAGGCGGCCGAGGGCAAGCGGGCGCACGCCATGCGGATCGCGGGCGGCGTAGAGAGTGTGCCCGTCCGTAAAGGTCAGGCAGTATGCGCCCTTCACCGTGGGCAACAATTGCAGAGCCGAATCAAAGACGGTGTTGTCCTCGTTGACGCCGTCCGCCAACAAGATGGACAGGCACATGGAATCCGAGACGGACTCTTCCTGCGGCTTGATGAGCCCGCGCCGCACGGCCTCTGCGCGCAGCTCCAGGTAATTTACTAGGTTTCCGTTGTGGCCGAGCGCGATGTCAACGCCGCTGGGCGACGTCCCAAACATCGGCTGCACATTCGACCATTCCTTGCCGCCTGCGGTGGAATAACGCGTGTGGCCGACGGCCACGTTTCCATGCAGCGAGCTCAGGATGGATTCATCGAAGACATTGGAGACAAGGCCCATATCCTTAAAGACGACGATGCGATCATCATCGCCCACCGCGATACCGGCGGCCTCCTGTCCGCGGTGTTGGAGGGCGAAAAGCCCGAAGTAGGTTAGCTTCGAAACCTCTTCTCCTGGTGCCCAAACACCGAAAACTCCGCATTCTTCGCGGGGTTCCGGATCCAGGCTGGGATCCGTCGACAAGGGCTTAGTCATGCTCTGGACGTGTTCAGCTACCACGGCGCCAATCCTAGCTGTTTGGGCCTGTGAAAACTAACGGAATCACGGGCAAACAGGCTGCAATGTCGTGGGAGCGGGATCCGGAGGCGTCCACGCGGCCGGCGTTAAGCGCCTGCTCCCAGCCAATGACTCCCGTTGCCAGCTGCAGCCATGTCAGGGGATCCATCTCCACCACATTCGGAGGGGTACCCCGGGTATGGCGGGGACCGGCGATGCACTGGACTGCCACGAATGGGGGGACCCGCAACTCCACGGAATGTCCCGGCGCGTCCGCCTCCACCAGGCGGGCTGTTGTGCGGGTGGCCTTCGCCAGAGCAGAGCGACCTGGTTTTTCGGTCCTCTCAGGGTCACGGATCCACTCCGCCACCGCTTCGACGGCGGCACGGGTGGTGGCGGCATCAACGGCCTTTTTCATACGCTATGCACACTCCCTGATACTTTGTTATCCATGTCACCAACCATGCCACCAAGCTCCTCGGAAGAAAAGAAGCCTGTCCCGACTGGGAAGTCCCCCTCCATCACGCTGCGGTTTATGGCCGCCCCGACAGATCTCACCATCGCCGGCGCCCAAGGCATCGGCGGCGGGCGTGTTTTGGAATGGATCGATAAGGCCGCCTATGCGTGCGCGGTTCAATGGTCCGGTACCTACTGCGTGACGGCCTACGTGGGCCACATTCACTTCACGCGCCCGATCCCTTCGGGCCACTTGGTAGAGGTACGCTCGCGCATCGCGATGACCGGGCGGTCCTCCATGCACATCGTCAACGAAGTGCTCTCCGCTGACCCGCGCGATGGCATCTTCACACGCGCCTGCGACTGCCTCGTCATCTTCGTGGCCAAGGACACTGAGACCGGAAAGTCGATGGCCGTTCCGCCGCTCGTTCCGGATTCCACTGAGCACCAGCGCGTATGGGAGGCTGCAGAGTCCCGCATCGAGCTGCGCAAAGCCATCGAAGCGGAGATGGAAAAGCAGACTTATGACGGCCCGTCCGACGCTCCCCGCATGGTCAACCGCTTCTTGGCCAAGCCCACCGACGTCAACTGGGGCGGCAACGTCCACGGCGGCACCGCCATGGAATGGATTGATGAGGCGGGCGCTGCCTGCACCATGGAGTGGTCCGGCGAGCACACCGTCGCGGTCTATGCCGGCGGAATCCGCTTCTACCGGCCAATCCACATTGGAGATCTCATCGAGGTGGATGCCCGCATGATGCGCACGGATACCCGCTCGATGCAGATGTCCGTCCACGTGCGCTCAGGCAACCCGCGCGGCGGCCGCGAAAAACTGGAGACCGCCATCCACGCCACCGTCTCCTACATGGCGATGGACGCTGACTGGCAGCCGCTAGCTGCCCGCCAATTCACTCCCCGCACCGAGGAAGACAAGCGCCTCTGGGAGCACGCCGGCATCCTTCGCGGACTGCGCGGCAAATACTCCCCGAAGCCACTGGTGGTGGCACCAAAGCACCAGCACGTGGATTAACAAAAGGATGAGCCCGAGGCTCATCCACTGGGCCGCGCCTACTGTAGAGGCTCAACCCGGCACGCCACGTGGAGGGAGCTTGGGTCCTTGGCCTTGCGCAAGGTGACGGTGCGGGCTTCACCACCGCTGTCCGTGGTGCCGCCGGGCGCTACGTAAACTCCCGTGGTCGCCGGAAGGATGACGGGCTTGTAGAAGTCCGCGCTGATGCGCACAGCACCGGGGAGGGTGCCGTCGAGCACCGACAGCATGCGAGCGTGCGTGTACATGCCGTGCGCGATGGGCGCGGGGAACCCGAAGAGCTTGGCACCCACCGTGGACACGTGAATGGGGTTCTTATCCCCCGATGCCGCGGCATAGACGCGGGTGCTTTCGGGGCTAAAGCGCAGCGTTGCCGTAGGCGTTCCCGCCTCATCGCCGGGGAAGTCGAGGAAGCGCTCGGCCTCCGGACGTGTTCTCACTTGTCGCGGGGTGTCCTTGGTGAACTTGGCCCCCTGGCCGAGGAAGACTGACGTCTGGCGCCAGATCTCCTCGCCACCAACGCTGTACGTGGTCACCATATCGATGACCAACCCTTTGCGGTGCGGGCGCAGGTTTTCCGCGTGCACCGCGATGTCACAGCGCTCGTCGACGCGCAGCGGGCGTTTCTGCTCGATGCGGTTGGACAGATGCACCACGCCCACGGCTGGGAACGGAAAGTCCGGTGCTGCCATGACCTTAATGGCGAGCGGGAAGGCCAGCGCGTAGAGATAGGTAGCAGGCAGCTCGTTGCTCAGCCGCAGGCCCGTGGCCTGACAGTAGCGAGCCAGGTGCTCGGTGTCGACGCCTACGCTGTCGACGCGGTACGCGGTCTGCGGGTCCTCAACCTTGCGCTTGCCCGCCCCCAGCCCGGGGATGGGGACCGCACCCAGCATGAGGCTGCGGTAGAGCGCAGGAAGATCCGGAATCTCGTTGAGTGTGGTGACGTTCATTTAGGCTCCCATGAGGTTCTGACCGCAGACGCGGACGGTGTTGCCGCTCACCGCCGCGGAGGCCGGCGAAGCGAAGAAGGCGACGGTCTCCGCGACGTCGACAGGCAAGCCGCCCTGTTGCAGTGAGTTCAGGCGGCGGCCGATCTCGCGCGGGCCGGTCGGCATCGCCGCGGTCATGGCGGTTTCAATAAAGCCCGGCGCCACGGCGTTGATGGTGGAGCCGTTCTCCGCCAACACTGAGCGCAAGGAATCAACGAGGCCAATGATGCCGGCCTTGGTCGTGGCGTAGTTGGTCTGACCGCGGTTGCCGGAAATGCCAGCCATAGAGGACACACCAATCACTGCGGCACCCGGCGCGAGGGAACCGGATTCCAAGAGGCTTTCGGTAATGCGAACCGGCGCCAAGAGGTTAACGGCAAGAACAGAGTCCCACTGGCCTTCATTCATGTTGGCCAGCAGCTTGTCACGGGTAATTCCGGCGTTGTGGACGATGACGTCAATGGCTCGGCCGTGGCGCTCCTGCGCGTGCTGGGCAATCTTGTCTGCGGCTTGGGGGTCGGTGACGTCGAGGGGCAGCGCGGTGCCCTTGACCTTGTTCGCGGTCTTGGCCAAGTGCTCGCTGGCCTGCGGGATGTCGATGCAGATGACGCTGGCACCATCGCGCGCCAGCACCTCAGCAATGGTGGCGCCGATGCCGCGGGCAGCACCGGTCACCACCGCCAGCCGCCCGTCGAGCGGCTGCTCCCAGTTCTGCGCTTCGCCATTGGCCGCCGGAGAATCGTGTCCCTGGGCACTGACGCGCACAACCTGCCCGTCCACGAAGGCTGACTTCCCAGACAGGAAGAAGCGGAGCGTGGACTCCACCTCTGCGGTGGCAGCAGGGTCTGCCCACACCAGGTTGACGGTACCGCCCTTGCGCATTTCCTTGGCCAGGGAACGGGTGAACCCTTCGAGTGCACGGGCGGCAATGCGGGCGTCGATAGTGTCCGCAGCTTCCGGGGTGGTGCCGATGACCACCAAGCGCGCGCACGGCAGAAGGTTGCGCATCTGTGGGTTGAAGAAGTCATAGAGCTCACGCAGCTGTTCTGGGGTCTCCAGGCCGGTGGCGTCGAAGACGAGGGCGGCGCGCTTCGCCTCCGCGGAAGCATTGATGACCTGGTAGTCCACGGCTAGCTGAGAGCTCAGAAACTCAGCGATGCGCCCCTTGCCGCCAATGACGATGGGGCCATCGAGAGCTGGTTCCCCAGCCTTGTGGCGGCGCAGGGGGTGGCCTTGGGGTACTCCTGCTTTGGCGGCGAGCGGTGAGTTGATGAGCTTCTCAGCAATTGTGACGTTCGGCATAGGCTGGCATGTTCCTTTCTCGATTCTTCACAACCTTGCGAGCTTTGTTGAGCTGGTTGCAAGGTTAGTTAATTGAGTGATAGAACTAACAATATCACTTTAGTTGTGACGCGAAATGAACAGTCGGGTTGCTACCCCCTCCCGCTGGGATGATTCGCACGAGACCACTCGCGAAGGAGTTTTTAATGACCAACCCCCCGCACCGCGTAGCCATCCTGGGTGGCAACCGCATCCCATTTGCTCGTTCCAATAAGCAGTACGCCCACGCGTCCAACCAAGACATGCTCACCAGTGCGCTGGATGGACTCGTCGCACGCTACGGGCTTCACGACGAACGCCTCGGCCTCGTCGCCGCCGGCGCTGTGCTCAAGCACTCCCGCGATTTCAACCTCACCCGCGAGGTCGTTCTAGGCTCCGCCCTCGACTCCACGACCCCCGCCATCGATGTACAACAGGCCTGCTGCACTTCTCTTGCGGCAGCTATCCACGTCGGTGATGCCATTGCCCAAGGCCGAATCTCCGCCGGCATCGCGGGCGGAACGGACACCACCTCGGATGCCCCGCTGGCCGTCAATGACACGCTGCGCCGTACGCTGCTCAACCTCACCCGCGCCAAGACCGCTGCGCAGCGCGCCCAGCTCATCGGCTCTATCCGTCCCTCGCAGCTGGCCCCGGAACAGCCGCAGAACGGTGAGCCGCGCACGGGACTCTCCATGGGTGATCACGCCGCCATCACCGCCCGTGAATTGAACATCGGCCGCGAGGCCCAGGATGAGTTGGCGCTCGCCTCCCACCAGAACCTCCACAAGGCTTGGGAGGAGGGCTTCTTCGATGACCTCACCACGGGCTTCCTCGGCGTCAACCGCGATACCAATCTGCGCCCGGATTCCTCCTTGGAGTCCTTGGCCAAGCTCAAGCCGGTCTTTGGCAAGCGCGATGCTGAGCAACACGGCGCGCAGGCCACGATGACTGCAGGCAATTCCACGCCGCTGACCGACGGCGCCTCCGTCGCCCTCCTCAGCTCCGAGGAATGGGCGGCCGAGCACAACATCGAGCCCCGTGCCTTCCTCGTGGACTCAGAGACCGCGGCCGTCGACTTTGTCCACGGTCCCGACGGCCTGCTCATGGCCCCCACCTACGCGGTCCCGCGCCTGCTCGAGCGCAACAACCTAAGCCTGCAGGATTTCGATTTCTACGAGATCCACGAGGCCTTCGCCTCCCAGGTCTTGGCCACCCTGTCCGCATGGGAGGACGAGACCTACTGCCGCGAACGCCTCGGTTTACAGTCCGCGCTAGGCCCCATCGACCGCGCCAAGCTCAACGTCAAGGGCTCCTCCCTGGCCGCCGGCCACCCCTTCGCCGCCACCGGCACCCGAATCCTCGCCACCACCGCCAAGATTCTCGAAGAAAACGGCGGCGGACGGGCCCTCATTTCCATCTGCGCCGCCGGCGGTCAGGGCGTCGCGGCCATCGTTGAACGTTAAGAAAAGCCTCCCAGAAAGGACCTTCACCATGCCACTGACCAAGTCTTCCGCTGACAAAAAGTCCATCTCCCCGGAGCTCAACAACCAGGCCTCCACCGACGCCCCCAAGGCCGAGGCCCGCAGCCCACACCGCCTGCCCACCACCCCGAAGCCTGCTGTTGCCACCGAACTTGCCGCGCTTCTCGACGGCCCCCACGCCGCCTTCCGCCAGGAGCTGCGCACCTTCCTCAACGATCCTTCGCTCTTCCCGAACCCGGATCTGCCCATGGCGGAGCAGCGCCAACACACCTTTGAGAACCTCTCCAAAGTTTGTGACTTCGGCGGATTCAACCACGGCCTGCGCCGCGCCAACGGCGGTGCCGGAAAGCCAAATCTCTCCACCTTCACCCTCGAAGGCTTGGCGTGGGTCGACGGTTCGCTGGCGATTAAGTCCGGTGTGCAGTGGGGCCTGTGGGGTGGAGCGCTGGATCAGCTAGGCACCGAGCGCCACCTCAAGTGGGTTGAGAAGGCCGCCAGCCTGGAGTTGCCGGGCTGTTTCGCCATGACTGAGCGCGGCCATGGTTCCGATGTGCAATCCCTCGAGACCACCGCCACCTTCGACCCGGAGACCGATGAGTTCATCATCAACACCCCCTCCGATTCCGCGGTGAAGAACTACATCGGTAACGCCGCCAAGGATGGCCGCGCCGCAGTCGTCTTCACCCAGCTCATCACCCCAGATAGCGACGGCCGCTCCCACGGCGTCCACGCCATCATCGTCCCCATCCGCGATGAAGAAGGCAACGAGCTGCCAGGCGTTACCTTGGGCGATCATGGCCACAAGGGTGGTTTGGTAGGCGTCGATAATGGCACCTTGCGCTTCGACAACGTCCGCGTGCCGCGCGAGAACCTACTCAACCGCTTCGCCGATGTGGACGAGAAGGGCAAGTACTCCTCCCCCATCGAGTCCAAGAATGCTCGCTTCTTCACCATGCTGGGCACTCTCATCCGCGGCCGCATCGGCGTATCCGGCGCAGCGGGCGCCGCCACCGAGGCTTCCCTGGACATCGCCATCCGCTACGCCAACCGCCGTCGTCAGTTCGAGGGCGCGACCGGCGCCGAGAAGCGCCTCATTGAGCACCGCCAGCACCGCCGCCGCCTGCTCATTCCGCTGGCCCGTACATACGCGCTGCACCTGCTCTACAACCAAATTCTGGAGCGCTACCAGGAGCAAAACGATCAGCACGAGGCTGGCACCTGGTCTGTGACGGAGCCGACCGAAGAGCAGAAGTTTGCCTCCCGTGAGATGGAATCCCTGGCAGCTGCCATCAAATCCGCGCAGACCCAGCACGCCACCCGCACTATCCAAGAGTGCCGCGAGGCCTGCGGTGGCGCCGGCTACATGTCCGAGAACCGCCTGACCACCTACCGCGCCGATTCCGATGTCTTCGCTACCTTCGAGGGCGATAACACTGTGCTCATTCAGATGGTGGGCAAGAACCTGCTCACCGCCTATGGTCGCGCGATGAATGACATGAGCCCGTGGGACACCGTGAAGTACGCGGCTACCACCGCCACCGATGTGGTTCGCCGCCGCTACGGGTTCACTACTCGCCTGCAAGGCCTGGTGGACCGCGTGAATCCTTCAGAGGCCTCGCTTTTCGACGCCACCTACCAGGCCAAGCTGATCGACGATCGCGCCCAGTCCATCCTCTTCTCCCTCGTGCGCCGCATCCAGCCGGCCCGCAAGGCCGATAAGGTGCAGGCCGCTGCCATCGTGGACCAGTGCCAGGATCACCTCATCGCCGCCGGCTGGGCCCGCGTGGATACCTTGTTGGTCCAGGCCATGATTGAGGCAGAAGAGCGCCTTGAGGAAGGTTCGCTGGCACGCCAGGTCTTCGAGCAGCTGCGCCACCTCTTCGTCTTCGACACCTTGGTTCAGCACGCGGGCTGGTACCAGGAGCATAACCTGATTCCGGCCGGCCGCATGAAGGCCGCCCGCGCTGCTATCAACGACCTCGTCGATTCGCTCGCACCATGGTCCGTCGTACTCGTGGATGCCTTCGGCGTTCCGCCTGAGGTGCACAACATCCCGATGCTCACCGAGGCCGGTGTGGATCCGCTCCACGTCTAGTCACGCCACGCATCTCGAGGGCACCTCCGCCACCTGGCGGGGTGCCCTCCCTGCTTTCAACGACTGTCAGCATCACGCATCTACCATCCACAGGCATGACCACACCACACTCCATGTTCTCCAGTTCCTTCCCGCCTTCCGAAGACATCTTGGTCTCCGGAACCCTTCGCAACGACATCTCGCTGCATCTGTGCCACGGCCATTCACGCCAGGACATTCACAACGACTTTATTGAGCTTCTCGACGATCCTTCCGAGTGGACGACAGTGCGCACGGATCCCTTCCCGGAAGATTTCGATTCCATCATTGACGAAGTTGCCGCTAAGTACGCACAGAAGGTCACAGAGAAGTCCGCAGACGCACAGCGCCTCGACGCCCTCCGTGATGAGCTGCAACAGCGCAACCTAGCCTTCAGCTTCGACGAGGGCTGGGACGCCTCCGACGGCGCTGAATGCGGCGCCGAAAAGGCGGAAGAAGACGGTGCCGCAGGATATGTTTATTGCCACATGCAGGACGTCGACAGGTTAATCCACACCGGAGACCTCTTCTTTGGTTTCGGCACCATGAGAACCGATGCCGAGCTCAGCACACCTGTGGCCGTTGGCGAGCTACTCGTCGAAGCGCTGCGTGCGGTTGGCTTTAATCCCACGTGGGATGGCAACCCTAACGCACGCGTGCTGTGCCAAGGCCTAGTCGTCGAATTCCCCCTCGCGGAGGACCTCACCGACGCTGAATAAGCTCCATCCCCATAAATTCCGTGAAGCTAGCCCCCGTATTCGGCTAGCCCGCAACAACCATCCAGATGGCTACCATGTGCACCACCGCCGCGGCAATCGTCGCGGTGTGGAAGTGCTCGTGGTAGCCATACCAGCGCGCGTTGCGCCCCGGCCACTTGAAGCCGTACATCAACGCACCCACTGAATAGACCACGCCGCCGGCAAAGAGAAGCCACACCACAGCCGGTCCTGCGGACTGCCACAGGTTCGGCAATAGCGGCAGGATGAGCCAGCCCAGCACGAGGTAGACCACCACGTCCAGCCAGCGTGGGTGATTAATCCACACCAGATTCAAGATGACGCCCATGATGGCGCCCACCCACGCCGAGGTCAGCATCCAAAGCGCCTGTGTTGGCTCCAGCACGATGGCGCACAAGGGCGTGTAGGTCGCCGCGATAAACACCGAAATCGTCGCATGGTCAGCACGCCGCCACCATTGCACCGCACGCATAGACACCCACGGCCAGCGGTGGTACAACGCCGAGACCGTAAAGAGGCCCACCACGCCGACGCCGTAGACCGTCACCGCGAGCCCCTGCCACCACGGCAGCGTCATCCACGCAAAGGTAATCAGAACCGTCGATGCGATCAGGGAGGCAATGGCCGCAAAGAAGTGCCCCCAGCCGCGCGTTAATGGGCGCGGGCCGCGGTCCGCCATCCAGTACGTTCGCTGGATGAGCTGCTCTATCGTGCTGCTTTCCTGCACAGAGCCTTCTTCAACTGGAAATTCTTGCGGGGACGATTTCTGAGCACTGGGTGCGTTCATAGTGGGGGCCTTGCCTTGCCTGAGATGCGGGTCATGCGTATAACGCATTCACTCCCAAAACTTACGTACCCGTAACTATACGGACGAGCATTGTGGCAGACAAGGGTGGAGCAACAGTTTTCACCAGTTTTTCTTCCAATATTTGCAGTTCGAGGGCGCTGGCCACGTAAACTACCCACATTATGCTTTCCTTTGTCTCACGCTCTCGCCGCACCGCGGCGCTGTTCGCAGCTGCCATGGTGGCGCTGGGGGCGGCGTCGGCAGGCGTCGGCTCCGCTTCCGCACAGTCCAGCACCATCGGCGAGGTTTCCTCGCGCGTGACCAACCCGCAGCCCTGGCTCGGTGACAAGGCCTTCATTACCTCAAAGCGCCACATGGGTGGCAACCACTGGGTGGTAGACGTGTGGTCCCCTGCCAACCGTGCGGTGATTTCTAATAACGTCCTGCTCCCCGAGGGCGATAAGCCGCGCCCCTCCTTCTACCTGCTGCCCGGAGTGGAAGGCGGCCAGGCCGGCATGAACTGGATGACCCACTCTGATATCCGCAATTGGGCCGTGGGCAAGAACGTCAACGTCGTTATGCCGCTCGGCGGCGCCTATTCCCTCTACACCGATTGGAATGCCGAGGACCCCATCCTGGGTGTCAACAAGTGGAACACATACATGACCGCTGAGTTGCCCCCGCTGATCGACGCCGAATTCCACGGCACCGGCCGCGATGCCATCGGCGGCATTTCTTCCACGGGCGGCGCCGCACTCGACATCGCCGGCCACGCCCCACAGCGCTACAAAGCAGCAGCCTCCTACTCCGGCTGCCCGGTGCGCTCCGGCGCGATTGGCTTCCCCACCTCCACCGCGATGATCGCCTATGGCGGCGGTTCCTCCTTCAATGCGTGGGGCCTGCCGGGCTCCCCGCAGTGGTTCGAGCACGACCCCAACGCCAACCCTGGGCGCCTGCGCGACGTCGAGGTCTTCGTGGGCTCGGCCTCCGGCACCCCGGGTCCCATCGATGGGACCAACAACCCCAGCCAATGGCTCGGACCCCGCGCGGTAGAGACGGTTGCTAACCAGTGCTCAGAGGAATTCACCCGCAACGCCCGCAATGCCGGGGTGCGAGTGAACCGTTACTTCAGCCCCCAGGGTTCACACACCTTCAACCTCTTCTCCCACCAGATGAAGCTGAGCTGGGACCAGACCATCGCCCGCACCATCGGCGCTTAATTGGTTGGTTCCTAGGAGGTTGCCGCCTCACGGCGGGCGGGGCCGGCCCCTCGCTCCTGCCTTCGGCATTTCCTAATAGCTCCCTTGCCTCCCCACACGATGAAGGTCTAAACTCAAGGCGAAAGGTTCCGCCCCACTGAAAGAGCCCCTGAAGGCTTTCCGGCTTACGCCGGTAGGTGGGGCGGTCGCTTATTTTCGGACCGGGCCACTCCAGTAATAGGTCTTTCCCGCCGAAAACATATTGAATTGATCCCAATTTTGCCGCTGCGAAAGTGCTTGAACGTACTGTCCCTTGCCTCGTTCCATTTTCTGAAACCAGGACCAAGAAAAGTAGTCAGCAATCTGACCGTTCAAATCCTGTTTTACTGGATGAAAGAGCACACGGAACTTTAGCTGTAGACCTTTCAACAGAGGCTTTATCCTCTTTTCAAATGCCGATCTTTCCTTGCCAGTAAGAACCGAGTCGAAAATTAAGATTACGTCGCTTACCTCTGAGTCTCCCCACACCGCATTAATCCACTTCCCCATTGCACCAGCAAAGAGCCCTAAAAGCTGCGGTGGAGACTGGTAAGCCGGATGCGTCATTCGCTTATCCACCCAGATCGTGTGGACACGGCACCGATCAAGCTCATTAATTCGGTCTATTACCCGCTTTCGCGTTCCCTTCGAATTTTCTGTTGCATGAAACTCAAGGTCTTTACTCCCCGCTGCCATAAGTTCATACTTCAGCGCTTGCAGTCCTATCGCAGTGCCTGCTGGATCGAAAGTGCAAAATGCTGTGATTAGGAAGTGCGTGGAGGCTTTTGCACCAAACTGCATATCCCCCGACTCATCGAGAAAAACATACAAAGTTCTTTTTCTCTTCACGTCTTCCATCTCTGTTCCCCGGCCCCCGTACGCAGCTATTACTAATAGTCTACAACGCTGACTGGAGCAATTAGACAGTGCGGGCAGGGCCTCGCCTTGGCGAGAACCCTGCCCGGTTGCAGTGGCGTAGGTGTCACTTACTCCACGACGGAGTTGGCCCCCACCGCGTGGCCAAAGAGGTTCGGCAAGGTTGCTGCCCAGGCCTCGCGAAGCTCGGAGACAGCAATGGACTCGCCGCCGAGCTCAAACTCGCCATTGTCGGTGGTCTGGCCGATGACGACGGCCGGCACGCCGCACTCCTCAGCGCGGTGCAGCAGCATGTCGACGCGGTCGGCGGTCGTTGCCACGAGCACGCGGGACGCAGACTCCGAGAAGGCAGCCACGAAGGCGTCCTCGTGGACCTTGGACAGATCCAGGTTCAGGCCCACGCCGCTGCGCTTGGCCATCTCGAACGCGGTGACGGCGAGGCCGCCTTCGGAGATATCGTGGGCAGCGGTCAGACCATCGTTGCCCACGAAGAAGTCAGCGAGGCGCTGCTCATTAGCCAGGTCGACCTGCGGCGGCAAACCGTTGAGCCCGTTCTTCGCCTCATGGCCCTGCTCGTGGGCGCTCACCTGCTGCCAGATGGATCCGCCGAACTCATCCTTGGTCTCACCCAGCAGCACGAGAACCTCGGGTTCCTCCACGAGGCCGAGCTCGTTGCCAATGGACGAGTGGACGTCATCGATGACACCCAGGACGCCCACGACGGGCGTCGGCAAGATCGGCTCCTCGCCGGTCTGGTTGTAGAAGGAGACGTTGCCGCCGGAGACGGGGATGCCGAGTTCCACGGCGCCGTCGGCAAGCCCGTGCACGGACTCGCGGAACTGCCACATGACGTCCGGGTTTTCCGGGGAGCCATAGTTGAGGCAGTTGGTGATGGCGACCGGGCGGGCGCCGGTGACGGCGACGTTGCGGTAGGCCTCCGCCAGAGCCAGGCGTGCGCCCATGTTCGGGTCCAGCTTGGTGTAGCGGCCAGACGCGTCAGCCGACACCGCGATACCACGGCCGGTCTCCTCATCAATGCGCAGAACACCAGCGTTCGCGTGGTGGGACTGCACGGTGTTGCCGCGCACGTAGCGGTCATACTGCTCAGTGATGAAATCACGTGAACACAGTGCCGGGGAGGCCACGAGCTTCTTGAGCGCCACAGTGATGTCCTGCTTCTCGACGCCCTCGAATTCCTGCAGCGCATCCTGCCACTCCGGGCGCGCGTAGGGGCGGTCATACACCGGCCCCTCGTTGGCGATGGTGTGTGCCGGGGCATCGACGACGACCTCGCCCTGGTGGCGAATGATGAGGTGCTTGCCGGTGGTGACCTCACCGATCTCGGCACAGGTGACGTCCCAGTGCGCGCAGATCTCCTTGAACTTCTCCACGTTCTCCGGGGTCACCACGGCGCACATGCGCTCCTGGGATTCGGAAGCGAGGATCTCTGCGGCGGTCATGTTCTTCGCACGCAGCGGGACGTTGTCCAGGTTGATCTCCATGCCGCCGTCGCCGGACGCAGCCAGCTCGGAGGTGGCACAGGCCAGGCCCGCACCGCCCAGATCCTGGATGCCCACCACGATGCCGGACTTGTACAGCTCCAGGCAGCACTCGATGAGAACCTTCTCCGCGAACGGGTCACCCACCTGGACAGCCGGCAGCTTGCGCTCCGCGCCATCCTCGAAGGTGTCAGACGCCAGCACGGACACGCCACCGATGCCGTCGAGGCCGGTGCGCGAGCCAAAGAGCATCACCTTGTTTCCGGTACCAGAAGCGAAGGCCAGCTTGAGGTCCTCGACCTTCAGCGTGCCCACGCACAGCGCGTTCACCAGCGGGTTGCCGGCATAAGATTCATCAAAAATGGTTTCGCCGCCAATGTTGGGCAAGCCCAAGCAGTTGCCGTAGTGCGAAATGCCGTCGACAACACCCGGCAGAACGCGCTTGGTGTCGGGCGCATCCGCCGGGCCGAAGCGCAGCTGATCCATCACGGCAATCGGGCGCGCGCCCATGGCCATGATGTCGCGGACGATGCCGCCCACGCCCGTCGCGGCGCCCTGGTGCGGCTCCACGTAGGAGGGGTGGTTGTGACTTTCCACGCGGAAGGTCACGGCGTTGCCGTCTCCGATGTCCACCACGCCGGCGTTCTCACCGATGCCGGCGAGGATCTTGGAGCCCATCTCTTCCGTCATGGTCTCGCCAAAGTAGCGCAGGTGCGCCTTGGAGGACTTATAAGAACAGTGCTCCGACCACATCACCGAGTACATGGTCAGCTCGGCATCGGTCGGGCGGCGGCCCAGGATCTCGCGGATGTGCGCGTATTCGTCATCCTTCAGGCCCAATTCGCGGTAGGGCTGGTCCAGTTCAGGCTGCGCGGATGCCTGCTCGACGGTGTAGTTGTGTACGGTCATTGTTTCTCCTTTAACCGTCGGCGCGGGTTAAGCGACGACCTTGAGGGCGGACACAAACAAACCCAGACCGTCGGTGGACGGGCCGGTGAGAAGATCGATGGCATGCTCCGGGTGCGGCATCAACCCCACCACGTTGCCGGCCTCGTTGGTGATGCCGGCAATGCCATTGATGGAGCCGTTGAAGTTATCGGTATAGCGGAAGACCACGCGGCCCTCGCCCTCCAAGCGCTCCACGGTCTCCGCATCCGCCTGGAAACGGCCTTCGCCGTGCTTCGCCGGGATGAGGATGCGCTGCCCCTGCGCAAACTCGCTGGTCCAGGAGGTCTGTGCGTTCTCCACCTCGAGGTAGGTATCCACGCAGTGGAAATGCAGGCCCTGGTTGCGGGTCAGGGCGCCGGGCAGCAGGCCAGCCTCCGTCAGAATCTGGAAGCCGTTGCAGATGCCGAGCACCGGCATGCCCTTGTTAGCGGCATCGACGACCGCGCGCATCACCGGGGCGAGCGCCGAAATCGCGCCGGAGCGCAGGTAGTCACCGTAGGAAAAACCGCCGGGAACCACGACGGCATCGACGCCGCGCAGGTCCTCGTCCGCATGCCACAGGGACACGACTTCGGCGCCGGCGGTGCGGGCGGCGCGGGCCGCGTCGACGTCGTCAAGCGTGCCGGGGAAGGTAATAACGCCGATCTTCATTACTGGATGACCTCGTAGTCCTCGATCACGGTGTTGGCCAGCAGGGTGGAAGCAACCTTCTCCAGCTCCTCGGTGCTGACCGAATCATCGACTTCAATTTCAAAGCGCTTGCCCTGGCGCACGTCGCTGACACCAGCAACCCCCAGGCGGCCCAGCGCGCGAACAACGGCCTGACCTTGCGGGTCCAAGATCTCGGCCTTGGGCATGACATTGACAACTACACGAGCCATGAAAATTTTTGCCTTACTGTGCGTGAGTATAGGTGCCCCGCCAGTCTATCCCGCCGGCAAGAAAGATTCGGAATCTTTGGGGGTGATGAATTCAAACCAAACGGCTGAAGAATTCTTGGGGAATCCCACCTTAACCCCCAGCTCACCTAGTGCGCTCCGGTATCACTCGGTGCGAAACCCGGGTAGAACGAGATGCATTGTCCTGTTCTCACCTATCCAAGGAACCTCTCATGCATCTCACACGCATTGGCTCACTCGCCATCGCTGCTCTTGTCTCTACCTGCATCGTCGCACCTCAGGCCGGTGCGGCGGCGGACGGCTCCAACGCCGTTATCTCTGAGGTCTACGGTGGCGGCGGCAACAAGGGGGCGGCGTTTACTAATGATTTCATCGAGCTTTATAACCCCACCTCCGCTGACCTCGACCTCACTGGCTGGTCCGTGGAGTACCTATCCGCTTCTGGCAACTCTGGCGGAAAGCACGAGCTATCCGGCTCCCTCCCGGCTGGGGGCTACTTCCTCATCCAGGAAGGTGGCGGCGACACCGGGGAGCCGCTTCCTTCCCCTGATGCAGAGGGGAACCTGAACCTGTCCGGCTCCAAGGGCTCGGTGAAGCTTTACGACGCCTCCGGGGCCGAGGTGGACATCGTGGGGTACGGGGAGGCGTCGATAAGCGAGGGCTCCCCCGCCCAGGCACTGGACAACTCCACCTCCGCGCAGCGCGACGCCGAGGGCTCCGACACCGACGACAATGCCGCAGACTTCAGCGCTGCAGCGCCGACGCCGAAGTCTGCCGGCGGCGCGGCCCCGCAACCGGACCCAACCCCGGCTGAGCCGGGTTCCACCGTCACCATCCCGGAGATTCAGGGAACCGGCGCGGAGTCCCCGCTCAAGGGCCAGAACGTCACCACCCAAGGTGTGGTTACCGCGGTGTGGCAGGGTGAGAAGTCCCTCAACGGCTTCACCATCCAGACCCCGGGCACGGGCCAGACCGCGCCGACCGAGGCCTCCGAGGCCGTCTTCGTCTACACCGGTGGCACCGGCTTCTACCCGGCCATCGGGGATTCCGTCGAGGTCACCGGCACCGTTGATGAGTACTTTGGGCAGACCCAGATTGCCCTGAGCGCCGGCTCCACGCTTGACGACGCCCTCCCCGCCGTCACCCCACTTGCAATCGACGCCCTGCCGGAAGGTGATGAGGAGCGCGAGAAGCTCGAGTCCATGCTGCTCAAGCCTGGCGTGCACACCGTGACCGACAATTACGGTCTCAACCGCTACGGCGAGCTGGGCTTGGCTCCAGGCACCGAGGCTCTGCGTCAGCCCACCGACATCGTCTCCCCGGGCACCCAAGAACAAAAGGACATGGAGGCTGCTAACGCGGCGAAGTACGTCATTTTGGACGACGGCTCCACGCGCGACTTCTCCCGTGATGGCGCCTCGACGAAGCTGCCCTACATCATGCAGAACGGCTCGGAGGTCAAGACCATCCGCACCACCAACCAGGTGGAGTTCGCGGACTCCGGCGTCATCCTGGGCTACGGTCACGAGCAGTGGCGCTTCCAACCCACCGCGATGATTACCGGTGACTCTGCCGCCGCGGACCTGCCGATTACGTGGGACCCGGCCCGTCCGGAGGCCCCGCAGGTGGACGGCGATTACACCGTGGCGGCGTTTAACGTGCTCAACTTCTTCATCAACTTGGGCGAGGACAACGGCGCGAAGGCGTATAAGGACCGTTTTGGCAACGGCGTGGGCTCCGATAGCGGGACCTTCCGCGGTGCGTGGTCCGAGTCCGCGTTCAATGACCAGAAGGGCAAGATCCTCACCGCGCTGGAGGGCCTTGATGCCGATGTCATTGGCCTGTCTGAGATCGAGAACGCCGCGAATACCGTGGGGGGCTCCTACGATGACGCCGTGAAGTACCTCGTGGGTGAGCTCAACTCCCGCGCGGGTTCTGAGAAATGGGACTACGTCAAGGCCCCGGCGAACGCGTCAGCCGATACGGACGTCATCCGCACCGCGATCATCTACAAGAAGGACCGCGTTAAGCCGGTGGGTGAGGCCACCTTGCTTGAGGACGCCCGCTTCAAGGGCACCGCCCGCACCCCGCTCGCCGCGGAGTTCCAGCCTGTTTCCGATAGGTGCGCTGTTGAAGGTCCCGATTCCTTCGTGGTGGTGACCAACCATTTCAAATCCAAGGGATCGGTAGCGAACGGTGATGCCGATACCGGCGACGGCCAAGGCAACAACCCCAACGTGCGCAACGCCCACGCCCAGGCCGTCCTCGACGGGCTGGCCAAGCAACCGCAGTGGCAGAAGAAGGCCACCTTTGTCATGGGTGATTTGAACACCTACTCCAAGGAAGATGCCATCTCCGTCTTCCGCAACGCCGGCTACACCATCCCGGTGGAAGAGCTCAACGCGCAAGAGGACTGGCAGAACGTGGCCTCCTACCAGTTCTCCGGCCGCCTCGGCTCACTGGACCACATCCTGGCCAACGAGCACGTAGATGCTCAGGCCGCGCAGACCTGGAACATCAACTCCGATGAGCCCATCGCCATGGAATACTCCCGCCGCAACTACACCGGCGGCGATGTCTTTGAGGCCGATAACCCCTACCGCTCCTCCGACCACGACCCGGTCAAGGTGGGCTTTAACCTTGCGACGGTGAAGCGCACCGATAACCAGCTCAAGGACTGCACCACGACCGACGAGCCGGACCCGTCTGAGGATCCGGCTCCGTCGGAGGAGCCGGATCAGACCGACGATGACGACAAGGTTGACACCAAGCCAACTCACAGCTCCGGTTCTTCTGCCGGCGAGCACTGCCTGCCGACTGCCCTCGGCCTCACCATCCCCGCAGCCCTCGCCATTCCGGTTGCCTTCCTTGGGTTTGCCAACACGCAGTTCAACATCCCGGGCTTCGAGCCTGTCCGGAAGCAGATTGAGTCGATGACCCGCAACATCCCGCGCGAAGCTCAGTACGCCGTCGGTGGCCTCGGCCTGCTGGCTGCGCTTGGCATCATCGGCGCGGCCTGCGCCCCAACCGAATCTGAATAGAGACCAGCCGGACCCGATGAAACAAGAGGCCACCCCTCCCCTTTTTTTGGGGGGAGCACAAGGCAACATCAAACCGCCTGACGGTTGCAGGCTCCTTTTCGATGCCTCATAATTCACTACAAGGTGAAAGGGACTTACCCCAGCTCACCCCACAAATCATCTCTCTCCTGCAAAGGACACTCATGAAGTTCTCTCTTCGGAATCCTTCATCCAGGAACCCAAACTCGACTTTGCTATAGCTTAGACACCACAGGCGGACAAAGCGGTTCTCCGGTCTATGCCACAGACAACGCTGCCATCGGCATTCACACGCATGGCATCAGCGATCTCGGCTGCCCTGAAAACAGTGCCCTACGTATAAGCCCAAGCATGCTAAATACCTTCAATGACATTAAGGAGATCCAAAACAATGCAACCACAGATCCCGGTTCCAGCTCAGGTTCAAGCTCTCATTAATAACCCCAGTAACCTTCTCGGACTCATTGGTACCGTTCTGGGCATTATTTCCCTAGTTGTTGCAATCAGTGTCGGCCAAGGCCTCCCCAACGATGGGCAGTCCAAGCCTAATGCAGGAGAATCAACGATTCGCGTTGTAACCTCCAGTGGTAACCCGGCAGGCGAATGTAAGCTTCTTGGCCTTTCGCAGGAAAAGGTACACACGACTAATGCCAAAGGCGTGTACTTCTACGCGTTGGAACCTGGTTCGCATACCATCAACGCATCTTGTTCAGGGCTTTCCAGTCTTTCCTCCGCGCGAGCGCTCGAGGGTAGTCAGGAAGTAACCGTGAATGACGAGCCGGTAATGGTAAAGATTGTTGTTAAGTAGATTGGCCCTAACTTTCTTGGTTCTAAAGAGCTAAGAGAAACACGCACGTGCCCCCAGGGAAACCTCCCGGGGGCACACGCTTTTCAATGAACCACACCTAATTCGAGAGGGAACCGTACTTTCGTACGCGCCCGTATGAGAAGCTGGCGCATTTAATGACAGCAGCAAAACATCATTTTCAAACAAATGAACGCTTTTAAACCTCTGCCCCAAGAGCGCCAAACGCTTATCTGCATGTGTTTACACGGGCAGTTGGCTGTAAACCTGTAAAGACCCCATCACCTTCAATGCACATCGCGATGATCTGTTTGAAGTTAGCCACAAGAACTAGCTTTTCCAGAACTAGCTTTTCCAAGTAGAAGTTGACGCAACGCCACCGAGTCGTGGCGCCTCCAACCCCCCATGTAGTACCGAGTACGCGCTAGACGCCGCAAACAGTGCAGCCGGACACCCGCCAGCATTACTGACGGAGCTTCCTGCCACTTACTCACTGACCCGCGACGCCGGAATACTCGCTAAGTTCGTCTCTGCTCAGCCAGGTCAAGCCCCTCATAAGAGAGGCTTTTCTCGCTCCGATTGCGGGTGGGGCAATTGAAACCTACGTCCGCTACCGCAATTCGGGGATTGCGCTCGTGAAACACGCAGCCAGCACACCCGACGGGTTCACAAACCTACACCGCGTCTAATTCGGCCACACCCCAAAGAAAAAGAGGTTGGTGGGCTATTCGGCGTGCGTGAAAACGGAATAGTCAGCGGGGCGGGCACCTGCTGCCATGGCGCGCTCGGCGGCCTTAAGGAAATCAGCAACTACCTTACGGTCATCGAGGTTGCGGCCGGAAATCGATAGGCGCACGGTGTTTCCGCGCTGGGCGGAGCGCTCGGCAGCGCGGATGATGTTGCGGCGCCACCACTTTGCCGAACCGAAGCCCTCACCAAAGGACAGATTGCGGGCTTGGTGGAGCTCGCCTGTGCGAAGGTCGTGGATGCCACGGGTGGAGGCGGCAAAGTCGAAATCAAACTCGGGAAGGACTTCTAGTGTTCCCTCCGACATTCGCCAGCGCGGCGGTGCAAAGATGGTCGGCTCAAAGCCGATCTTGGCCATCTGTCGCGTCGAGCCCTTGAGGCGCAAACGTGCCTCGTGCGCATCCAGGTTGGCGAACTCCGCACGGCGGCCCTGGACCGCTTGGTCAAAGCCATTGAGAATAAGCACGCGGCCCGATTCGGCCTGCTCGCGAAGCCAGGATTGCGTCGCCGCGTCTTTAGCTAGGTGCCAATTGCCGTCGATGTGCGGCGCCACCAGCAAAGAGACAGGAACGTCAGCTTTATCGAACTGCTTGAGCAGATCGGAGGCTTGGCTTCGGGTGTCATTAAAAATACTGGAAATCGAAACCAGAAGGTGGCCATGCATAAGGAAAATTATCGCACAGCCACCGCCCCGGCGCGCGCTGAGAGAGATTCGGAGCTCCCCCACATGGGCGGCCTAGGCCGCTGGGTGCCTAATGAGCCACACGCCGTAAGTGGTCCCTAGGCCTCGACACCCGCGGCCTGGTTGATCAACCACGCGTACTCGAAAGCCGCCTGCCGCCACTGGGCATAGCGTCCGGACACACCACCGTGGCCGGCGGCCATCTCCGTCTTGAGGAGGAATTCGCCGCCGGTGGCAACGTCACGCAGCTTGGCCACCCACTTCGCCGGCTCAACATACAGCACGCGGGTGTCATTGAGCGAGGTCAACGCCAGAATATTCGGGTATTTCTGCGGAGCGATGTTTTCGTATGGCGCATAGGAGGCCATGTAGTCGTAGACCTCCGGATCGTGGTACGGGTCGCCCCATTCCTCCCACTCCACCACCGTGAGTGGTAGCTCCGGCATGAGAATGGACGTCAGCGGGTCGACGAAGGGCACGTTCGCCTCGATGGCCTTAAACCTATCCGGCGCCATGTTTGCCACCGCGCCCATGAGCAGGCCACCGGCCGAGCCACCTTCAGCAACAAGTTGTGAAGGCGTGGTCACTCGGCGCGCGATGAGGTCATCCGCCACCGCGATGAAGTCCGTAAACGTGTTTTTCTTGGCCAGCATCTTGCCGTCGTCGTACCAGTTGCGGCCCATCTCGCCGCCACCGCGAACGTGCGCCATGGCGAAGATCATGCCGCGGTCCATGAGAGACAAACGGAAGACCGAGAAGTACGGGTCCATATTCGCCTCATAGGAACCGTAGCCATAAAGCAACGTCGGGTTCGGTTGCGTGCGGTCCAGGTCCGCGCGGTGCACGATGGACACCGGCACCTTCGTCCCATCGGGTGCTTCAGACCAGACGCGGTAGGCCACGTATTCGTCTTTGTCATAGCCGCCTGGTACTTCCTGTTCCTTGAGCAGCGTGTACTCACCGGTGGCCACGCGGTAGTCAAAGAGCTGTGCGGGCTGGATAAAGGATGTGTAGCTCACGCGCAGAACTGGGGCATCCCACTCCGGGTTGCCGGCCACGCCAACGGTGTAAAGCTCCTCGTTGAAGTGGAGCTCGCTGAAGCGCGCCCAGCCCTCCCGCACGTCCATCACCGCCGCACGACCAATACCGCCGCGGCGATAGCCCACGACGATCTGGTCGCGGTAACAATCCACGCCCTCAATGCGCACTGTGTCATCGTGTGGCATGAGGACGGTGAGTTCGCGCAGGGCTGGCAGATCATCAGTGACCGGACAGTAGCCCAACGCAAAGTTGGGGCCGGTGGCGTTGTGCGTGACCACCCAGTAGTCGGTTCCTGCCACCACGGCGTGGTCGACGTCGTAGTCCACTCCGGACTCGCGCGCCCACAAACAGCGGAACTCACCCTCCGGGTTGTCCTGCTCGAGTACCCATGCCTCACTCGTCATCTTCGAGCTCGACACGATCATGATGTACTTCTCGCTGCGGGTCGTGCCCACGCCGATGCCGAAACGCGAATCCTCCTCACGCATGACCACGACGTCCTCCGACTGCGGGGTGCCCACGCGATGGCGCCACACCGTATCCGGGCGCCACGCATCATCCACGGTGGTGTAGAAGATGAACTCCTCCCCCACCCACGTTGCACCGTAGAAGATACCTTCCAGGCGGTCCTCCAACAGCTCGCCCGTGCGCAGGTCCTTGATGAAGAGCTCAAAGCGCTCATCACCGGCCACGTCGACCGAATAGGCCAACAGGTCACCGGAATCGCTCACCGTGGACGCACCCAGAGCGAAGAAGTCGTGGCCTTCGGCGAGCGCGTTGACGTCGAGAAGCACCTGCTCCCCTTCCGGTGCCCCCGTCTCCGGGATGGTCGGCGGGGTCCACGGATCGGAGCCTTCCGACACCGGGATGCGGCAGCTATAGCCGTACTCCTTACCTTCCTCGGTGCGGCCGTAGTACCAGTACTTGCCGCGACGCTGGGGCACGGACATGTCCGTCTGCTTGATGCGGGACTTGACCTCGGTGAAGATGTTCTCCGTCAAGGTCTCCAGGTGCGCAGTGCGCTCTTGAGTGTAGGCGTTTTCGGCCTCGAGGTATTCGCGGGTCTCCGGGGTGTCTTTCTCACGCAGCCACTCGTAGTCATCGACGAAGCTGCGGCCGTGAAACTCTCGCGTAATGGGGCGCTTAGCAGCAATCGGTGCGTTCATTCAGCCTCCTTAAAAGGTGGTTCCGGACAGGCGCTCAAAGGCCTCAACATAGCGCGCGCGGGTGGCCTGGACAACGTCGTCCGGCAAGCGCGGCGGCGTGGACTCCTTGTCCCAGCCGGAATTAGTGAGCCAATCGCGCACGTACTGCTTATCGAAGGAAGGCTGGACCTTGCCTTCCTCATAGGTGTCGGCCGGCCAGTAGCGCGAGGAGTCCGGGGTGAGGACTTCATCGGCCAGCACCAGGGTGCCGTGCTTATCGACGCCAAACTCAAACTTCGTATCCGCCAAAATAATGCCCTTCTCCTCCGCCAACGCGGCGGCCGTGGCGTAGATGCGCAGGGTGGCATCGCGCAGCTCCTCGGCGCGTTCGCGGCCGAGCTTGTCCACGACGACGTCGAAGGAAACGTTTTCATCGTGCTCGCCCTGCTCCGCCTTGGTGGCTGGGGTGAAGATGGGCTCGGGCAGGCGGGAAGCTTCGGTCAGCCCTTCCGGCAGCTTGACTCCGCACACGCTGCCGGATGCCTTGTACTCCTTGAGTCCGGAGCCGGTGAGGTAGCCGCGGGCGACGCATTCGAAGGGAAGCATGTCGAGCTTCTGCACGACCATTGAGCGACCGAGGACTTCCTCGGGGATGCGCTCATCATCGAGCGTTCCGGCCAGGTGGTTGGGGAAGTCGATGGCGTCGAAGAAGAACTTCGACGTCGCCGTGAGCACGCGGCCCTTGTCGGGGATGGCCGGCTCGAGGGCGTGGTCATAGGCGGAAATACGGTCGGAGACCACCATGAGCAGGGTGCTGTCATCGATTTCGTAGATATCGCGCACCTTGCCGGAGGCGATGTGGGCATAGGAAGAAAGTTCTGGACGCATGACATACATTCTAGACCCGTCTAGACTGCTTCAAGATACATCCCAATCCCGAGGAGCTAAGCCCGTGCACTCTCGCCTGACCTCCCTTTTGACCTCCGCTGCGCTGGTGGGCGCCGCCCTGTCTGTGCCCGCTGCGCACGCAGCCGACATCTCCGTGCGCGAGTCCGCCCACGGACAGTGGCTGTGCACGATGTCGGCGTCCGCCACGGATCGCGCACTAGCCCGCGACGTCCGGGCGGGCTACATCAACACCATCCGCGCGACCTCGGAGAAGATTCAAGCGCAGTTCCCGAAGCTGGACTTCTCCGCGTACACCTCGCGCGATATCAGCAAGGCTCCGGGCTACGCGGCGACGGTGGCCGCGCTGGGCAAGGCCGGCTACACGGGCGCGGATATGGTCATCATCATGGTCGGCGCGTCCGCCCCGGAGGACCTGGTGGAGGATGAATCGGTGCTGTTGCCAGGGGATGCCGAATACTCGATCAATGCGGCGAAGTCCCGGACTGAGAAGGGACCGGCACCGTTGTTGTCTACGGGTAGCGATTTCAGCCCTAAGCTGCGCGCCGCTCTGGCAGAAAACCAGGCGCAGGAAAAGGAGGCCGTCGATGCCTTCAACGCAGCGCAGGTGCAGTCCTTTGCCGAGTGCGTGGAAGAGCTGCACAGCCGCGGTGCGCAGGAAGGTATCCAGCCGGTGCCGGAGCTACCCATCCCGGGCAAGACGACGCAGCAGCAAACCTCGTCCACGGGTGCTACGGTTCTCGGCATCATGGCGGTGCTCACCGCTCTGATGATCGGCGGCTACCTTGCTACCAACGGCAAATCCCTCGGCGGCTTCGAGCTGCCGGTGCTGCGCATCCCTGGAATGGCCTAAGAGCTAGTGCCGGGTTGTCCGGCCGCCGATGGGAGGTCGTTTCGATCAAATAGGGGCTAGAAAATTGAAGAGCTGGCAACCTTAATTGATCGAAACGTACCGCCAAGGGGTGAAACTAAAGGATTTCGCCCGGGGTGTAGGCGGCGGCCTGCGGGTGCTGATCAGCAATCGCCTTGATGCGGCCCAGAATCTGGCTCACCTGCGATTCGGCAGCGCCGATGAAAGCGTGCTTGTCCGACAGCGCGGCCTCGAGGGCGGCGGCATCGAGCGGCAGGCGCTCGTCGGCAGCCAGGCGCTCAATCAGATCCTGCTCCCCGCCATTCTCACGCATGTTGAGCGCCACGGCGACGGCGTTTTCCTTGATGACCTCGTGCGCGGTCTCACGGCCCACGCCCGCGCGCACCGCCGCCATGAGGATGCGGGTGGTGGCGAGGAAGGGCAGGTAGCGCTCCAGTTCGCGGTCGATCATCGCCGGGAAGGCACCGAATTCCGCGAGCACGGTGAGGAAGGTTTCAAACATGCCGTCAATGGCGAAGAAGGCATCCGGCAGTGCCACGCGGCGGACCACCGAGCAGAACACGTCGCCCTCGTTCCACTGCTGGCCGGACAGATCCGCCACCATGGTGAGGTAGCCACGCAGAATGACCTGGAAACCGCACACGCGCTCGCAGGAGCGGGCGTTCATCTTGTGCGGCATCGCGGAGGACCCGACCTGGCCTTCCTTGAAACCTTCAGTCACGGTCTCGTTGCCGGCCATCAGGCGGATGGTTGTGGCCAGCGAGGAGGGCGCAGCACCCAGCTCAACGAGCGCAGACACAGCGTCGAAGTCGAGGGAGCGTGGGTAAACCTGGCCCACCGAGTTGAATACGCGGGAGAAGCCCAGGTGATCCGCAATGCGCGTCTCCAGCGCGGCAAGCTTGTCCTCGGAGCCTCCCATGAGGTCGAGCATGTCCTGCGAGGTGCCCATCGGGCCCTTGATGCCGCGTAGCGGGTAGCGGCTCAACAGGGATTCCACGCGCTCGATGCCGAGCAGGAGCTCGTCGGCAGC
This sequence comes from Corynebacterium sp. HMSC072A02, assembly GCF_001810085.1. NCBI lineage: Bacteria > Bacillati > Actinomycetota > Actinomycetes > Mycobacteriales > Corynebacteriaceae > Corynebacterium > Corynebacterium sp. HMSC072A02. Next base: position 47,069 of record NZ_KV799862.1, read on the forward strand.
CGAGGCGAAGCGCTTGCCCAAGGTCGTCGCCTGGGCAGCGACGTTGTGGGAACGGCCTGCCATCACCAGCGTCTGGTACTGCGCGGCGTGCTCACCAATGCGCGAGACCACCGCGATGGCCTTATTGCGCACCAGCTCCAAGGAACGCAGAATCTGCAGCTGCTCGACGTTTTCCGTCAGGTCGCGCGAGGTCATTCCCTTGTGAATGTGCTCGCAGCCGGCCAGGGCGTTGAATTCCTCGATGCGTGCCTTGACGTCGTGACGCGTGACGCGCTCACGCTGGGCAATCGAGGCAAGGTCCACGTTCTCAACCTGCGCCTCATAGGCGGCGATGGCCTGGGCGGGAATATCGACGCCGAGATCCTTCTGCGCCTTCATCACCGCGATCCACAGCTGGCGCTCCAGAATGATCTTGTGTTCTGGGGACCAGATTTCAGCCATCTCTGGGGAGGCGTATCGAGCGGACAGGACGTTGGAAATGTTCTTCTTTTCAGCCACGTCGCTCATTATTCCACGCCTCGCCCCAAAGGAGGCATTATCAGCGGATTAGATGCTGATCTGGCCCTTTTCCGCTGGCAACGCAATGTCCTTGCGGAAGAAGCTGCCCCCCAGCTTGATGCCGTCGAGCACCTCGTAGGCGGCGGCGCGGGCGTCGGCCAAGGTGGCACCGCGGCCGAGGACGTTGAGGACACGACCACCGTTGGATACGTATCCGCCCTCCCCCGTGGTGGTGCCAGCGTGGAGGACGCGGGTGGGATCATCAAGCTCCGGCGAGGTGATCGGATCACCTTTGCGCGGGGAAGCCGGGTAGCCCTCGGCAGCCAGCACCACGGTAACGGCGTAGCCTTCCTCCCACTCCAGCGGCGCAAGTGACGCCAGGCGCCCGGTCGCAGTGGCGTTCAGGACCTCTCCCAGCGGGGACTTCAGCAGAGCGAGCACCGCCTGCGTTTCCGGGTCACCGAAGCGGCAGTTGAATTCGACGACGGCCGGGCCTTCCTTGCCCCAGGCCAGTCCCGCATATAGCAGCCCGGTGTACGGCGTGCCGCGCTTGACCATTTCCTTCGCCACGGGGACGCAAACTTCGTCGACGATGCGCTGGGTACCGTCGGCAGGCAGCCACGGCAGCGGCGTATAAGCGCCCATGCCGCCGGTGTTGGGGCCTTCATCGTTGTCATAGGCACGCTTGTGGTCCTGCGCCGGCAGCAGCGGCACGACGGTCTCACCGTCCACGAGGCAGAACAGGGAAACCTCGGGGCCGTCGAGGAAGGACTCGAGCAGCACCGGGTTGCCGGCTGCATGGACGGCGTCGACGTGCGCGCGGGCTTCCTCGCGGGATTCGGTCACCACCACGCCCTTGCCGCCTGCTAGGCCATCGTCCTTGACCACGAAGTGCGGGCCGAAACGGTCGAGCGCGGCCTCGATGTCCGCATCACTTGCGCCAGGGGCGAGCTGCTCCGCGCGGGCGGTGCGCACGCCGGCAGCCGCCATGACGTCCTTGGCAAAGGCCTTGGAACCCTCGATTTGCGCCGCGCTTGCCGACGGCCCGAAGACCGCAATGCCACGCTCACGCAGTGCATCCGCCACGCCTTTCACCAGCGGCACCTCCGGCCCGATGACGACGAGGTCAGCGGCGATGTCCACGGCTAGTTCAACCATGCGCGCAGGATCATCCACCTGGGAATACTCCGGGTGGACGGTGGCCTGCTTCGCATGGGCCGGGGAGCCCGGTGCGATGTGCAGATCGGTAACAGTGGGGTCAGCTTTCAGGCCAGTAAGCAGGGCGTGTTCGCGGCCGCCCGAACCGATAACGAGAATGCGCATGCCGTCTATCTTAACTGGCGGTAGCCTAGGGGCCATGTCTTCAGTATTTACAAAGATCATCGAGGGCGAGCTGCCTGCTCGCTTTGTCTACCGCGACGAGAAATGCGTGGCATTTTTGTCCATCGAGCCGCTGCGCTACGGCCACACCTTGGTGGTGCCGGTCGAGGAAGTAGATAAGTGGACTGACCTCGATCCTGAAACCTGGGCACACCTCAACGCCATCGCTCTGGAAATCGGTGGCGCCATCAAGACGGCCTTCGACACCCCACGTACCGGCTACATCATCGCCGGCTTCGACGTTCCCCACACCCACATCCACCTCTTCCCCACCGAGAAGATGGAAGACTACGACTTTGCCAAGGCCTTCGCTGCCGACGCCACCGACCCCGCCGCCATGGACGAGGCCGCCGCGCGTATCCGCCAGCACCTCGGCACGGATGAGGACGGCCGCCGCGACAGCTAAGAGCTGACTGCTACCTTCCGGCAGCTAGGAACTAGCTGCCGCCTTGGGCAGCTGGACGGTAAACACCGAGCCGCTGCCCAGCTCCGAATCCACGGAAATCGAACCGCCGTGCTGCTCAACCAGAGACTTCACAATGGCCAAGCCTAGGCCCGAGCCACCCGTATCGCGGGTTCGTGAGCTATCAGCACGGTAAAAGCGCTCAAAGATGTGGGCTGCATCTTCGGGGGAGATGCCCTTGCCGTCATCGGCAACGTCGATAAGCACGTGCTCCTCGTCATCCCGCAACGTCAGCGTCACCGACGCCTCATCACCGCCGTGGCGGATGCCGTTGGACACCAGGTTAAGCAATACCTGGTGCAAGCGGTCCGGGTCTCCGTTGACCATTGGAATCCCGGAGGCTTCGTTGTTGACGTTAATGGTGCGCCCAGAAAATGCCGCGCGCGCCGAAGAACCCACAGAGAGCACGAGCTCCAGCATGTCCACCTCACGCATATCGAGGCGCGAGCCCTCTGCGCGCGTCAGGGCCAGCAGATCCTCCACCAGCAACGACATGCGCTTCGACTCAGCATCGATCTTGCTGAAGACAAACTCCGGGTCTTGGGTTGCCCCCGAACGGTACAGCTCCGTATAGCCGCGCAGGCTGGTCAGTGGGGTGCGAAGCTCGTGGGAGGCATCGCCGACAAAGCGGCGCATCTGTTGCTCCTTCTCCTGCGCATGGAGCACGGAGTTTTGCAATTGTGTCAACATGACGTTGAGCGCTGCGGCGAGCTGCCCCACCTCGGTGTGCAGCGGCCACTCCGGCACGCGTTTATCCAGGTTGCCCGCCGCGATCTGGGAGGCCGTTTTCTCCACCACGCGCAGCGGACGTAAGGCTCTGTGGATGAGCCACATACCTACCAACGCGATGATGAGCATGACCAACGCCGCGATAATGACCTGGACAATGGCCAGGCCTTTAAGGATGGAGTTCTCCGTCGTCATGTCTTTGGCCACGACGACCACGGAACCATCCGATTTGAGCTTCGCCACGGCCCGCCATTCGGTTTCGCCTTGAACCGAGCGGACACTCGTGGGCTCGCCGCCGACGACCACCGAGCGGGCATCCGGCAACCCCGCCATCGGCCGCGTGGTCACCACGGAACCATCGGGATAATACGCCAGTGCTACATAGTCCGTCGGGGGCCGGCGGCTTCCGTCCTGCGGGGTATAAAAGGCCGCGTCAAGGTTGCTGGCCCAGGAGCCAATCGCGTCATTGAGCTCAGTGTCCACGCGGGTGTAGAGCACATTGCGCATGATCGACGACACCGCCAGGGAGGACATAGCCAGGCCCAAGCCCGAAACCAGAACCATGAGGACGAGCAGCCACGTGCGCAGGGGCAGCGCTTTAGGACGTTGCATGCGCCGGCGCAGGGCGCTATTCCGCACCGAAGAGGATCCAGAATCCGAGCCCTGAGTGTTCGCGGGGGATTCGCTCATAGTGGATGAACCTATGTGCGCGGCGTACGCAGCACATAACCAACGCCGCGGACGGTGTGGATCAGCGGTGTATCGCCGGTATCAATCTTGCGGCGCAGGTAGGAGATGTAGGACTCGACCACGTTGCCATCGCCGCCGAAATCGTAGTGCCAGACGTTGTCCAGAATCTTGGACTTGGACAGCACCACCTCGCGGTTTTGCATGAGGTAGCGCAGCAGGTTGAACTCGGTGGGTGAAAGCTCCACGATCTCCCCGGCCTTGGTGACCTCATGGGTGTCATCGTTGAGAGTGAGGTCGGCATAGGTCATGGTGGCGCTGCCATCCTGATCATCCACCGCATTGCCGCGGCGCAGGATCACGCGCAGGCGGGTGATGACCTCCTCCAGGCTGAAGGGTTTGGTGACGTAATCATCCGCACCAATGGTCAAGCCATGGATGCGCTGATCCACGCTGTCCTTGGCGGTGAGGTAGAGGACGGGGCCGTCGAGGCCTTCTGCGCGCAGCTTGCCCAGCAGCTCAAAACCGTCCATGCCCGGCATCATGACGTCCATAATGTAGGCGTCGGGATTGATCTCACGCGCGATGCGCAGAGCCTCGTTGCCGGAGTTGGCGCTGTGTACATCGAAGCCCTGAAACTTCAGGGAGACGGTAAGTAGTTCAACGATATTGGGCTCGTCATCGACGACAAGTACCTTGACGTCCTTTGAATCATCCATGGTCCCGCTTTGGTCCTTTCTCCGCTGTTCCTATGACTAGGTGGCGTGGGGGTTTCTCATTCAAAGTGAGAAGTATTGCACTACGCCTTCCCAGGGTACTGAGCGGAGTCTGGACGTGCGCTGTGAACACATTAGTCCCACACGAGATTATCCAGATCTAGCCCTTCTGCCTGGGCTTGAGCCTCGATCAGCTGGCGCAGGTAGTCGGCGTTGCCACGGTAGGTCTCATCGAAGCGCGGATCCTCGCAATACAGGCGCGCCAGGAGCACTTGCTTGGACCTCGACACCGGGTACCACTGGGCGATGAGGGCACGGTGCTTGTCGACGATCTCCTTCGCCTCCTCGCTGCCTGCCTCAAGTCCCGCTTTCGCGGCCTCCTCTAGCTCGGCCGCAAAGTGTTCATGCTCCATGGAGAATTCCTCCCAGTCTTTCTTCCCCATCGATTCCGCGACGGCCGCACTGGCCGCCCACTCTGTGCTGTCACCCCACTTCTCGTGGGCCTCTTCCTGCAACGTGGGCCATGCGTCCCCCAGCTTCTTTACCTTTTGGCTCGCGCTAAGGTTCTGATCCATTTCGGTCTCCTTGATTAGTCGGTTCACTGCCTGCAGCATCGCGTCAACATCGGCGCGCCGCTTCAGCAAGGCAGCCTGCTGAGCACGGAGACGATCCACGGCGGACGCGGCGGGCGCCTGCAACAGCTCAGCGATGTCCTTCAGCTCAATGCCCACGCTGCGATAGATCACAATGTCCATACCGCGCTGCAGGTCGTCTTCTGTGTAGAGACGGTGGTCTCCCACAGTGCGCCACTGCGGGCTTAGCAGCCCAATCTCATCCCAGTGCCGCAACGTTCGAGTGGTGACCTTGAGGATGGCGGCCACCTCACCAATGCTGTAGTCGCTGTAGTCCGTGCTCATGACACGAAGCTTAGAAGTTGACGTCGCGGCAGGTGCAAGCCGAGAACTCCCCGCACAGCAAACCCCCGCCTCCCCACGGCGAAAAGTATGCCGGAGGGAAGGCGGGGGTCACGGCCGAATGCCGAGAGTCCGCTTAGAAGTCCTGCGGGCGCGGGATGTTGCGCAGGTTGGACTTCGCCATGGTGAGCATCTGGCCCACGCCGCCGCCGAAGACGGTGCGGGTTGCCGCCTTGGAGAAGCCGAGCAGCTGCTCAAAGGTCAGTGTGGGTGGCAGGGAGAGGGCGTTGGGGTCGGTGACGACGTCGATAAGCGCAGGCCCGTCGTAGGCCAAGGCCTCCTTGATGAGGCGCGGCGCTTCCTTCGGGTCCTCGATGCGGAAGTGCTTGATGCCCGCGCCCTCCGCGATCTTGGCGTAGTTCACGTGCTCGTGGTCGGTCTCGTGCTCCGGGAGGCCCTGGACCAACATCTCCAGCTTGACCATGCCGAGGGAAGAGTTATTGAACACAAACATCTTCACCGGCAGGTTGTGCAGCTTCACCGTGAGGAGCTCGCCCATGAGCATGGACAGACCGCCGTCACCGGAGAACGTAATGACCTGGCGGCCCGGGTTCGCCGCCTGCGCGCCGAGGGCCATCGGCAGAGCATTGGCCATGGTGCCGTGGCGGAAGGAACCAATCTGCTCGCGCTTACCATTCGGGGTGATGTAGCGCGCGCCCCAGACATTGCACATGCCGGTATCGACGGTAAAGATGGCGTCCTCATCGGCCTGCTGATCGATGAGATCGGCAATGTACTCCGGGTGGATCGGGGTGTGCTTCTCCACGCCGGAGGTATAGGCCTCGACAACGTGATTCAGCTTGTCGTAGTGCTTCTTGAGCATCTTGTCCAGGAAGGAGCGGTCCTTCTTCTCCTCCACGTGCGGCAGGATGTTCTCGATGGTGGCGGCGACATCACCGGTCACCGGGTACTTGATGCGGGTACGGCGGCCGATGTGGGAGCCGTCGATGTCAACCTGCGCCACGTTGGCATCCGGCAGGAAGTCGTTGTAGGGAAAGTCCGTACCCAGCAGGATGAGCAGGTCTGCTTCGTGGGTGGCCTCGTGGGCTGCACCATAGCCGAGCAGGCCGGACATGCCGACGTCGAAGGGGTTGTCGTACTGGATGTACATCTTGCCACCCAGGGCGTGGCCGATGGGGGCCTTGATCTTTTCGGCGAGTGCGAGGACCTGCTCGCGGGCATTCTTCACGCCGGCGCCCACGAAGAGCGCAACGGTCTTGGCCTCATTGATGGCCTGGGTCAATGCGGCGGCCTCGGCAGGATCCGGGAAGACGACCGGGCTGCCGGCGGAAATAACAGAGGAGGTGAAGGTATCATCCTCGGCCTCCTGCGTGGACACATCGCCCGGGATAACGAGGACGGACACTCCTTTGCCCGCCATGGTGCTCTGGATGGCGTGGTGCAAGACCACGGCACCTTGGTCAGCGGAGTTCACCATCTCGCAGTAGCTCGAGCACTCTTGGAAGATGGCCTCCGGGTGGGTCTCCTGGAAGAACTTCGAGCCGATCTGGCGAGACGGGATGTGGCTGGCCAGGGCGAGGACCTTGGCGCCGTTGCGGTGGGCGTCGTAAAGCCCTTGAATAAGGTGCGTATTTCCCGGGCCGCAGGAAGCGGCACACACGGCAAGGTTGCCGGTGGTGAGGGAATCGGCCTCCGCAGCAAACGCTGCGGCCTCCTCGTTGCGAACGTGAACCCATTCGATGGAGGACTTCCGCACTGCGTCCACGATGGGGTTGAGGGAATCGCCGACGAGGCCGTAGATGCGTTTCACACCCTGGGCTTCCAAGGTTTCTACTAATTGTGTGGCGTAATTGCGTGCCATGATTTACCTCTCTAACTTTTGCCGTTAACGGCCCCCAGTGTTCCCCCTTTAAGGCGCGTTTCGCCACCATAAAGCTGACTTCTCACGTCCTAGAAACTTTGTGACTGCGACAACAACTCGACCTTCTAAGCTTTGAAACTGTAACGACCGTTCGCTATAGTTTCGAACCATGTCAGACCTCCACGTGAAAGCCTCCGCCGAATCCCTCCGCGCCTCCGCTACGCGCCGGTGGACCTTTTTTGGCGTCATTTCCCTGGGCCTGCTCATGATCGGCTTAGACAACTCAATCCTCTACACCGCGCTACCGGTGCTCTCCGATCAGCTCCACGCCACCTCGCTGCAGCAGCTGTGGATCATCAACGCCTACGCGCTCATGCTGGCCGGCCTCCTGCTGGGAACCGGCACGTTGGGCGATAAAATCGGGCACCGCCGCATGTTCGTCATCGGCCTGTGGATCTTCGGCATCGCATCACTGGCCGCAGCGCTAGCGCCCGGCGCGTGGGAATTAGCCGCGGCTCGCGCCTTTTTGGGCCTCGGGGCCTCCATCATGATGCCCGCGACCCTCGCTCTCATCCGGTTGACCTTTGAGGATGAGATTGAGCGCAATACAGCCATCGGCATTTGGGGCTCCATCGCCGTCGTGGGTGCGGCGGCCGGCCCCACGGTGGGTGGCTTCTTGCTGGAGCATTTTTGGTGGGGCTCGGTCTTCTTGGTCAACGTGCCCATCGTCATCATCGCGCTCATCCTCACGGCCTTCCTCGCCCCGCCGAATATGGCGAACCCGGCGAAGCACTGGGATTTCCTCTCCTCGCTGTATGCGCTCATCACGCTGGCCTCGCTGATACTCGTCATCAAGTCGGTGGCCAGCGCCCACCTCAACGCCATGCTCATTGGCGGCGCGCTAGCCGCCTGCCTCATCGGTGCCATCCTCTTCACCCGCCGCCAGCACAAGCTGGAGGAACCACTCCTCACCTTCGATATTTTCCGCTCCCCCATCTTTAGCGGCGGCGTCTTGGCTGCGGCGGGCGCCATGTTTGGCATGGCGGGACTAGAGATGACCACGACGCAGAAGCTCCAGCTGGTGGACCTGTATTCCCCGCTTCATGCCGGGCTCATCATTTCCCTCATCGCGCTGGCGGCGCTGCCAATGTCCGCGTTGGGTGGTGCCAACCTCCACCGTTGGGGTTTCTTGCCGATCATCGCCGGTGGCTTCCTCTTCATGGCGGCGGGCATCGGCTGCGTGGTGTGGGGCGGCACGCACGACATCTTCCCCGCATACCTGGCGGGCCTATTCATCACCGGAATCGGCGCGGGACTTGTCATGTCAGTCTCCTCCACCGCCATCATCGGCGCCGCCCCCGCCTCGCGCTCCGGCATGGCCGCCGGCGTGGAGGAGGTCTCTTATGAATTCGGCACGCTGCTCTCGATTGCGATCACCGGTTCCGTACTCCCCATGGTGTACAAGAGCGGTCTGCCCGAAGACGTCCAAGACCTGGGCATGGAAGCGCTCCACAACTCGGCGCTCGCGGAGGTTGCCGGCCCCGCCTATACCGACGCCTACCTGGCCACCGCCGCAGGACTCGGCGTAGTCATGCTCGTCTTCGCCGCGGTCACCGGCTGGTGCTTCCGCACCAACCCCACGTCAGGAGGTGCCGATGCCTCGCACTAGTAAAAAGGTCGAAGCGCTCGACATGGCGCTCACCATCATCGAGAAGGACGGCGTCCACGCGCTCACTTATGATTCCTTGGCCACGGCCACGGGCATGAGCAAGTCTGGGCTCATCTACCACTTCCCTTCCCGGCACCAGCTGCTCATAGACTGCCATTCGTTGTGCGCGGAGCGCTGGGAGGAGGAGCTTATCGCACTCTCAGACGGCAAGACGGCCGAGGAATTAAGCCCGCGCCAGCGCTACCGTGCCGCGTTGGAATCAATGGGCAAAAATGATCCGCTCATTGAGCTGCTGATGTCCATCCACGCGCAGTCACATCCGGATTTTCAGAAGGTGTGGAGGGATGTCGACGAGCGTTGGCTCCCCGATCCCGCCACGGAGGATGAATCCGTGGCGCTCGCGATGGTGATAGCGAACGGCCTGTGGGTCCATGATCACCTCACCGAACGCCCCCTGCCACCGCAGCGACGCCGGGCGCTTATCGACGTCGCCCTAGGCCACCTCGCCGACTAAGAAAAATGGGCTTTAAAAAGGCCCTCTTTGAGCTGGAGACGAGACTTGAACTCGCAACCTACGCATTACAAGTGCGTTGCGCTACCAATTGCGCCACTCCAGCACCGCGGCTAATCCGCTAGAGGGCATCGTACCTGAGACCACCCCTCGGAAGGAAAGCCAGGGGGCTTGCGCTGCGAAAAAGCGAGTGCGAGGACCCCGAAAAGCACTGGCAGGTGCATAAATCGGCGGCAGTTACTAAAGTGCTGACTTACCGAACCCAGAAGTGTTGATGAGGTCTTTCTTTTCCGTGTCTGTTCTTTCTTCCTTGCGCCAGCGCCTGCTGTACCGTTCGGCCCCCGTCGCCACCATTGACGCCGCGAAGGCCGCACCACCGCCCTCCCCTCTTGCCCCGGTCGATCTCACCGACCCGGCCCAGGTCACGGGCGTCATGGAGATCGCCGCGCGCGTCGGGGAAATCCTGATTGCGGCTGGCTCCGCCAATACCGACGTCCAGGCGCAGATTCACCTCGTCGCATCCTCTTATGGTCTGCACTACTGTCACGTGTCCATCCTGATGAACACGATCACTATCCACACGGCTATCGGCACGGGCCCGGACCGGCGAAACCTCCACGTCTTCCGCGTGGCGCCGAGCATCGCTGTGGACTTCACCAAGCTGTCCGCCGTCGACCGCCTCATCCGCTCCATCCACTCCGGTGCCACGCCGCCGGCCATGGCGGAGAAGGTCCTGGATGATATCGACGCGATGAAGAACCCTTATTCCACGACCACCATCGTCAGCGCCTGGGGCGCCATGGGTGGGTTTATCGCCGTCATGCTCGGTGGTGATCTCCTCGTCGGCCTCATCACGTTCCTCATTTCGGCTCTCATCATGGGCACGAACATGTTCCTGGCCGGGTACCGCTTGCCGCCCTTCTATCAGAACCTCGTCGGCGGCCTGCTTGCCGTTGTCCCCGCGGCCATTCTCTACAACGTCTTCGCGGGTTTTGGTATCCACATTCTGCCTTCCCAGATCATCGGTTCGGGCATCATCGTGCTGGTGGCGGGACTGACCTTGGTGCAGTGCCTGGTGGACGGCATCACGCGCGCGCCCGTGACTTCCTCCGCCAAGTTCTTCGAGGCCCTCATGTCCACCGGCGCCATCATCGCCGGCGTGGGCCTGGGTATCCAGGTTGCCTCATGGGTGGGCTTTAGCCTGCCGCCGCTGGCGACGCTCGCGCCACCCGTCTATCACCAGATCCCGCTTCTGGTGCTGTGCGGCGGAATCGGCTCCGCCGCCTTCGCGTTGGCCTTGGGGGCATCGTGGTCGGAGGTCACCATCTCCGGGCTCACGGCGGCCGCCGGTATGGTTTTCTACTACTTCCTCGTCGTCTTTTTCGGCGTTGGCGCTGTCGTCGCCTCCGGATTCTCGGCCGTGGCGGTGGGCCTCGCGGGTGGTCTCCTTTCCCGCCGCTACATGATGCCACCGCTCATCACCATGATCGTGGGCTATACCCCCATGCTGCCGGGCCTGACCTTGTACCGCGGCATGTATGCCATGCTCAATGAACAGCTCATCACCGGCCTGACCAACCTGGCCAGCGCCCTTGCCATTTCCGGCGCGCTCGCCGCCGGCGTGGTCTTTGGTGAGCGCGTCGCCCGCCGCCTGCGCCGCCCGCAGTACTTCCGGCCTTATACCGCCTTCAAGCGCCTGGGAACCTTTTCCTTTTCGCGGGCCACCCGTTTGGCGCAGCGAGCACGCATCCCCCGCGTGCCCATGTCCCCCTTCGCACCGCGCCACAACCTGCCGGCCCCGCCGCCGCAGTATGGCCCCAAGCCACCGACGCCCGCGCAGCAGGCGCGCTTCCAGCAGGGCGATGCCGTCACGGACATGTGGCCCGTCACCACGGAGTTTCCAGCGCAGCGCCCCACCTACACGGTGCCCGGCAAAGATGACCCGAGCGCCCCATCGGCGTCGCAATAGCGTAGAATAGCCGGTCTGAAAGCTTTCACACTTCATCCCAGGAGGACTCCGTGCCACCAAAGGTCACAGATACTCAGCCAGCGGCTGACCAGACTCATGCAGTAGAGGAAGAGACCGCCCGCTCCGCGCGCCGCGTCGTTGCCACCTATGCGGAGGATTTCCTTGACGGCGTGACTCTTATGTCGATGCTGGGCGTCGAACCGGAAGGCTTGGTGCACCGCAAGGTCTTGGCCGAGCAAGCCGATGCTGCTCCAAAGAAGTCCAGCAAGAAGTCAACGAAGAAGGCCTCCAAGAAGTCCAGCAAGAAGGCGACCAAGAAGGCTACGAAGAAAGCCTCAAAGAAGGCGACTAAGAAGAGCACCAAGAAGTCGACGAAGAAGGCGTCTAAAAAGTCCGCGAAGAAGGCCTAGCTATGTCCGGGCGCAGCAATAGCTTCGTAGTCGTGGCCAACCGCCTGCCGGTGGACCTCGAGACCTCCGCCGACGGCACCCGTGAATGGAAGGCCTCCCCCGGCGGTCTCGTCACCGCGCTTTCCCCTGTCTTGGAAGAACACCAGGGCTGTTGGGTGGGTTGGCCGGGCGTGGCCGACGAGGCCCCTGAGCCTTTCACCACCGACAACGGCGTCCTGCTTCACCCGGTACGCCTCACGCAAGAGGATTATGAAGCCTTCTACGAGGGCTTTTCCAATGCCACCCTGTGGCCGCTCTACCACGACCTCATCGTCACCCCCGTCTACAACCGCGATTGGTGGGATGCTTACCGCGAGGTCAACCTGCGTTTTGCCAACGAGGTAGCGGCTGTCGCCGCGGAGAATGCCACGGTGTGGGTTCAGGACTATCAGCTGCAGCTCGTGCCCGGCATCCTGCGCCAGCTGCGCCCCGATCTCACCATCGGCTTCTTCCTCCACATCCCTTTCCCCTCCCCGGATCTCTTCCGCCAGCTGCCGTGGCGTGAGGAGTTGGTGCGGGGGCTTCTCGACGCCAACCTGATCGGCTTCCACCTCGAATCCAACGCCCGCAATTTCCTAGAGCTCGCCCGCACCCAGGGCCTGAAGGTCGAAGGTGAAGTGAGCACCCGCGCGGTCACCGCGCGCATCGTGACCAGTAGTGGGCATTCCGTCGGAATCGGTGCCTTTCCCATCTCCATTGCGGCGGGTGAGTTCGCTGAAGGCGGTGATGCGGGGGACATCGCCCAGCTACGTGCGGAGTTGGGTAACCCCACGCACGTCATTTTGGGAGTCGACCGCCTCGACTACACAAAGGGCATCCTGCAGCGTCTTACTGCCTTCGAGGAGCTCCTCGAAACCGGGGCGCTGGACCCAGAAGAGGTGACCTTCGTGCAGCTGGCCACGCCCTCGCGCGAGCGCATCGACCACTACCGCGCCACGCGCTCGAAGGTGGAGGAAGCCGTAGGCCGCATCAATGGGTGCTTCGGGCGCCTCGGTGCGCCGGTGGTGCACTATCAGCACAGCTCCGTTCCGAAGGAGGTCCTGCGCCGCTACTACAGGCTCGCGGACATCATGCTGGTCACGCCATTTAAGGACGGCATGAACCTAGTGGCCAAGGAATACGTGGCCTCCCACGGCGATGGCTCCGGCGCGCTCGTGCTCTCCGAGTTCGCAGGTGCGGCGGCAGAGCTTACTCAAGCTAACCTGTGCAACCCCTTCGACATCGAATCCATCAAGCGCGCCCTGCTCTCCGCGGTCAAGGCGCTGGAGGAATCGCCTGAGACCATGCGCGAGCGCATGACTGCCATGAACGAGCAGGTGCGCCAGCATGATATCGCTTTGTGGTCGCAGTCCTTCCTCGGCGCGTTGGATCAGGAGGAAGCATGATGCGACGCCGCCCCGCCGCAGCGCTCACCGCTGTGCTCACCTCGGCGCTGCTCGCAAGTGGCCTCACCGGGTGCGGCTCCGCGGACGAGGAGCCCACGCCGCGCGGCGATGATCGCATCGTGGGCAAGGATTGGCAGGTCATCAACCTTTATACCTCCCCGGACGCGCCATCCTCCCTCCCAGCCGATACCGCGCAAGTGCCGCACATGAGTTTCGGTGAGCACACTGCCGTGGGCTCGACCGGCTGCGTCCCCTTCACCGCCGAGGTCTCCTTCCACAAAGGGAACAAGGCCTCCACGATCTGGGAGGGTGACGTGATGAGGGTAGAAAAAGCCACCTACGAGAGCCCACCGAACGGTGAAGACTGCGAGGGCTCGGTCAGGTGGGCCGATTCGCTCATGCGCAACCTCATCGCCGAAGGCCATGAATTCGGCTTTGCGCTTAACCCCAACAACCAACTCGTATTGACGCTGCGCACCGACAAAGTGGATTCACCGATCATCCGGATGGCTTCGCTGTAGCCCTGAAGTTTTCAGCGCTAGGGTGGGGAGCATGATTGATGCTCTCGCCTCCGCCGAACGCCTCGCGGTTGTGTCCGATTTTGATGGCACCTTAGCGGGCTTCGCGCGCAACGCGTATGACGTAAAGCCGGAGCAGCGCTCACTCGACGCCCTGGCCACCCTAGCGGAGCTCCCGAACACCACCGCCGCGGTACTCTCCGGTCGGCATCTCGAAGGCTTAAAGCGGGTTTGCCCGCTGCGTGAACCGGTACTTTTGGGCGGCTCGCATGGCGCAGAGTCCTCTTGGGAGGATTCCGCCCTCACTCCGGAGATGGAAGCTCACCTGGCGAAGAAAGAAGCAGAACTCAAAGAAATCATCGCGCGCCACCCCGGCGCGGAACTGGAGGTCAAACCCTTCCAGCGCGTGCTGCACCTGCGGACGCTAGAGTTGCAGGATCCTGACGCGGCGGCCGCGGCCTATGCAGAAGGCGAGGCTCTCAGCGCCGATGGCTTCCCTAAGACTGCGGGCAAGTGCGTCGTCGAATTTTCCGCTACGCAGGCCACGAAAGGCACGTGGCTTGAGAAGCTTCGCCAGCGCGTCGGCGCCACGGCGGTGGTCTTTTTAGGGGATGACACCACCGACGAAGACGGCTTCGCCATGCTCAACCAACCGCCGGACCTCGGCGTCAAGGTCGGTGAGGGCGCAACGCAAGCGGCGCTACGCGTGCCCGATATCGCGGCGGTGACGGAGTTCCTCGAAGAACTCGCCGCCGCCCGCGCGCAGCACAGCGCTTAAGCCCCAGCCGGGGCCACGGTCCGCCCAGGATGGAAGGTGGTCTCCAACAACGCGCGCGGTACGTCGCCGCGCCCATCGATGAGACTGGCCAGCATGCGCCCGGCTGCCGCCCCCTTCTCCTTATTCGGCTGTACGACGGTACTCAGTCCCAGCGCTAGGGCCGGCGCGATGCCGTCGAATCCGGTGACGGAAAGCTGCTCGGGCACAGCAATTCCATGATCGCGGGCATAAGCTATCACGCCGAGCGCCATCGAGTCCGTCGTGCACAGCACCGCGGTGAGTTCGGGGTGGGCGCTCAGCAACTCTTCGGCTGCCGCATAGGCGGTGCGCGGGTCGTTGATGTGGCGCGTCACCACGGGGATATCTGAAGGATCGAGGCCCGCCTGCGCGAAGACGTCCAGCGCCCCCAGCACGCGCGAGCGCTGGACGTGCATGTCCGCCGCGGCGAGCTGTTCGGCCGTCACTTCGCCGTCGAGGCGCTCACGGTGCAGGCGGATGGTGAGGATGCCGATGCGGGTATGGGAGGCGTCGACAAGCGCCTGCGCCGCCGGGGCGATCGCGGCGCGGTCGTCGATGCCCACGAAGGGCAGGCCCGAATCCGTGGGCTGGTCGCACACCACCACCGGCAAGCCGCGGCGGCGCACGGCCTCCAGATAAGCATCACCCGCCGCCACGGAATAGACCACGAAGCCATCGACCGCGGCCGAGCCCACGAGCTGCGCCGCCTGCGTATCGTTGGGGGCGCCTACGGTATCCGGGCCGGCGGGGATCAAGGTAAGGGTCGTGCTCGCCCCGGCTGAAGCCTCCGCCATGCCGGCCAGGAAATCCACGGAAGCCATGTCCTCGAAGGCATAGGACAGGTGCTCAGTCAGCAACACCCCCAGTGAGCCCTGGCGGCGCGTGCGCAGGCTGCGCGCGGTGGGATCCGGGCCGGTGTAGCCGCGCTCAGCCGCGGCGGCGAGGATGCGCTCGCGGGTGGCAGGCGCCAGCTGGTCCGGGCGGTTATACGCGTTGGACACCGTGGTGGGCGAAACCCCGAGTTCGGCAGCCAGGGAGGCCAGCGTCGTGCTGCGTTTGGACATGACGGTAACACTACCCGTTTTCAACTCATTATCATTTGACAACAATTTTCACTAAAGCGTAGAAATAGGGACATGACCACTTCCCACTCACGCCGTGCTTTCCGACGTCCCACCGCCCTCCTCTTCGCCGCCACCCTGGGTGCCGCAGCGCTGAGTGCCTGCTCCTCCGGTGATGACAACGCCGCCGGCGGCTCGGATGCCGGCTCCGACAAGGAGACCATCCACGTCGTGGCCTCGACCTCCATCTGGGCCGACGTTGCCCAGGCCGTCGTCGATACCGCACAGACCGACGTCAACATCGACGTCCGCCCGATCGTGAGTGGCAATGGCGTGGACCCCCATCACTTCGAGCCCACCGCGGCTGACATCGCGCGCGCTAACGACGCCGACGTCATCATCGCCGGTGGCGGCGGCTACGACGCATGGCTCTACCAGGCAGTCAAGAACCAGGATGAGATCATCCACGCCCTGCCGCTGACCGCGCATGACCATGGCGATCATGATCATGACGAGCACGATCATGGAGAAGAACACGACCATGCGCACGAGGAACACGCGCATGACCACGACGAACATGGTCATGACGAGCATGACCATGGAGAAGGTCATGATCATGACCACGCTCACGAAGGCGAAACCGTGACCATGGACGAGGCCAAGAAGATCGCCGCCGAGCACCCCGAGCAGATCACCAACATCGATGGCAACGAGCACGTGTGGTACGACGCCGCGGCCATCGAAAAGGTGGCGACCGACGTAGCCAATCTCGTCAACGAGGCCAACCCGGAGGCCAAGGCCACCGCCGATCCTCTGGTCGAGCGCGTGGAGGGCCTGAAGGCACGCATCGAGAAGCTGCCTCAGCACAACTACGCGCAGACCGAGCCCATCGCGGACTACATCTTCAAATACACCGACAGCACCGACGCCACCCCGGAGGGCTTCCGCAAGGCCACCGTTGCTGAAGGCGAGCCCACCGCCGCCGACCTGGCGCACTTCCTCGAGGACATCAAGCAGGACAAGATCGACCTGCTCATCTTCAACCCGCAGACCGAAACCGACATGACCAAGCGCATTCGCACCGCCGCCGAGGACAAGAACATCCCGGTCGTCGAAATCGGTGAAACTCCGCCGGAGAAGACCAACTTCCTTGACTACTATGAAGAAGTCGTCAACGCACTCGAGGCCGCATAAGTGCTCATTTCCTTTAAGAATGCCGCAGTAGAACCACTGTGGTCTGACATGAACCTCGCCGTAGACCGCGGCGAGTTCATCGCCGTTTTAGGCCCCAACGGCGTGGGCAAATCCACGCTGCTGGGAACTATCCTGGGCACCCGCCAGCTCACCGCGGGCAGCGTGGACGTCACGTGCCGCGTGGGCTTTATCCCACAGCAAAGGATGTTCCCGCAGGACCTGCCGCTACGCGCCCGGGATCTGGTGTCGCTGTCCCTCGCCCACGGCACGCTGCGCAACCGGCTCCCTGCCCGGGGACGCGTCGATGAACTCCTCGCCGAGGTCGGCGCCACCGGAATTGCCAACCGCCGCGTGGGCCAGCTCTCCGGCGGGCAGCAACAGCTCATCCGCCAGGCCCAGGCCCTGGCCAATGACCCGGAGCTCATCCTCGCGGACGAACCGCTATTGTCCTTGGACCCGGCGCGACAGCAGGCGACCGTCGCCAAGCTCGATGCCTGGCGCCACGAGCGCGGCACCTCCGTGCTCTTCGTTACCCACGGCATCAACCCGGTGCTGGGCGTGGTGGATAAGGTGCTCTACCTTGCGCCCAATGGTCACATGTTCGGCACGGTCGATGAGGTCATGCGCTCCGAGGTGCTCTCGGAACTCTATGGCTCCACCGTGACCGTTCTCAACGTCGATGGGAGGCTCATCGTTGTCTAGATTCATCGAAGATACCCAGTACCTGCTGGGCGTTGATTTCGTGCAATCCTCGCTCATCGCCTGCGCGCTGCTGGGAATCCTCTCCGGAGTGATGACCTCACTCATCGTCCTGCGCCAAATGTCCTTCTCCGTGCACGCCACCTCTGAGCTCGCGCTCATGGGCGCGGCCGCCGCCCTGCTGTTAGGCCTCAATATCGGCTTCGGCGCGATTGCCGGCGCCATCGTCGCCGCCATCATCCTGGCGGTGCTGGGACTGAAAGGCCAACAAGACAGCGCTATCGGCGTGGTCATGAGTTTCGGCCTGGGACTCTCGGTTTTGTTCCTGCACCTCTACCCCGGCAACGCCAAAACCGCGATGACGCTCCTAACAGGACAGATCGTTGGCGTCTCCTCCGCTTCGGTGTGGCTGCTCGCCGCCACGACCGCCATCATCGTCGCCGTGGTGGCGTTGTTCTGGCGCCCGCTGCTCTTCGCTTCTGCGGATCCCGTCATGGCCCAAGCCGCCGGCGTCCCGGTGAAGTCACTGGCGGTGTGTTTCGCCATCCTCGTAGGCCTGACGGCCGCGCAGTCCGTGCAGATCGTCGGTTCCCTGCTCGTCATGGCTCTGCTCATCACCCCGGGCGCAGCGGCGGTACAGATTACCTCCTCCCCGCTGCGCGCGGTGGTGTGGTCCACCATCTTCGCGGAGGTCTCCGCCGTGGGCGGCCTGGTCCTCTCCCTGGCGCCGGGCCTGCCCGTCTCGGTCTTCGTCACGAGCATCTCTTTTGTTATTTACCTGGTCTGCCGCGGCATCGGCTGGGCTCGCAGCCGCAAGGCCGTCCGCGACGACGTCGCCGCCCGCCGCGCCTCCCAGGAACACTTCCGCGCCGCCACCGATCGCGCCGACGCCGAGACACACCACACCTCGACGCACGATGAGCACTGCGCGCATCAGGATTAGGCTAGATGCGTGACTTTGGAACGCCGTAGCCTCGAATTACAAGACCGCACCCGCACGTACCTCGTGTACCGCCCGAATGATGACGTCGAGCGCCAGAGAGACCTCCTCCTGTTCTTCCACGGCTCCCTGCAATCCGCGAACGTCATCCGCCGCTTCACTAACGGCACGTTCGATGACCTCGCCACCCGCCACGGCATGCTTGCGGTCTACCCCACCGGCGTGGAACAGCACTTTAACGATGCCCGCGCCACCCTGCCCGTCGCCGCGCGCGAGCTGGGCATCGATGACGTCGCCTTCACGCGCGCCATCCTCGACGAGCTGCGCGCGGAGCAGGAGATTAGCCGCGTGTTCCTCTGCGGCTTCTCCAACGGCGGGCAGATGGTTATCCGCTTGCTCTTCGACGCCCCCGGGCTTGCCGATGCCGCCTGCATCTTCGCCTCCACTCTCGGCGCCGGCGCCAACCATGCGCCCACCAATCCGGACTCGGCGTACCAACCCACCCCGGTCATGTTCGTCCACGGCACGGGCGACCGGCTCGCGCCCTATACGGGCGGAACGGCGGGCATTGACCCGAAGCGCACCCGCGGTGCCGTCACCGGCGCGCAGGAGAACGCCGCACGCTTCGCGGAGCTCAACCATGCCGCCGGCCCAGAGCGCACCCACCTTTTCCCCGACACCGTTGTCGACCGCTGGGAGCCGGCAGACGCCACCGGCGCGCCGGTCGAGCTCGTGAGCGTCGAGGGCATGGGCCACGTCATCCCGTCGGGCAACGAGCTGGACCCACGCCTGGGTAAAAACACGGATTCCTTCATCGCTGCCGAGCTCGTGGAGGAATTCTTCGGGCTCTAGACTGCACGTGCGCCCCATCGTGTCTCACTCCACTCAGCCCCAACCTCGGGTCGAGGCCGTTCGTAGGTGAGCGTCGAGAAGCAATAATTGTGGATTACCGACCAGTGCTTTGGCGATTCCTAGACGCTGTTTCATACCGAGCGAAGCATGCTCGCAGGAAACACTGTGGTGCAATGAAAGGCCTACAAGGGATAAAAGATCCTTCAGTTCATCATTCAGTGAACCTTGTTGTAGTGGTCGGCAATGTCGTTGACGATCGCGTAGAGGTCGCGTTCCATCGCGTAGGTTTTCTTTTCTCGCGTACTGACTAATCACACTTGCGACCCGTTGTTATCTAGAGAATTATTACGTCCCAGCGTGATGTTGCACACGTCTGTGCATGTATGTACTCTCGATGTCACGGTTTGCTGGCGAAGATTCTTCAAGTTACCCGCAGCTGAATCTGTACAAGGTGAAAACGGCAGGCAAAGGACCGAGTTGTCCTCGTCTCTAAGCCGTGGAACCCCAATCCTCCAGAACCTTGTATTCGGCACACGCACGCAATCTGAATGTTCAAGATGTGAAGTACTGGCCAGCAACCAAGAAGTAAAGATCGCCATCCAGCTTTCTCGGCCCTGAATCTAGCATCCGGAGGCGTAGAGAAACTCACGCAACGACTGAAACGCCAGCGTCTGTGTCACGTCGCGCAGCTCAAGGAAGAACCCATCTTCTGTAATTTCAACAATCCGCGCACCGGGGATGGCTGCCACAATCGGTGAGTGCGTCACCACGATGAACTGCGCACCCGCCTCCGCGGCGCGATGGATTTCCGCCATGAGCGTCATCTGCCGCACGAGCGAAAGCCCAGATTCCGGCTCGTCGAGGATGTAGAGCCCGCGCCCATCAAAGGAACGCTGCACGACGTCCATGACGGACTCGCCATGCGACATCGCGGTCGAACCAACGTTGTAGTGCGCCTCCGCTCGCAGGAAGTAGCCGTCCTTGGGCGCGGTACCTAGCCGCAGGCTCGCCCACCTCCGGAGGGGATTGATGGGACCGGCGGAGCGCTGCACACCCCATATCCCACCGCGCTCAGGAAAGCCGTACTCGAAGGCAATGCCCTCGGCGAGCGTCGACTTTCCTACCCCGTTGTCCCCGGTCAGCACGGTCACCGGCGCACGCAGGTCCAGTCCTTGGCGTCGCAGCGCCACGAAACCAGGAACGGAGGACACCCACTCAGGTCCGTGGCCGCCGTCCAGCGCGGCATAGGCGTCGACATAGAAGTCTCTCATTCGCCCTCCCCAATAAGAAACGCGGCGGTTCCCAATGGATCGGCAAGGAACTCGCGCGCGGCGTGGACAGCTTCCGTCGCTTCGGGAGCGACGGGCGCAATCCCCTTGTCGCCGAACGCGTAGACGGTCGCGCCTTGCATGCTGAGGAAGACTGGCGAGTGCGTCGCGAGGATGACCTGCGCGCCCTGGGCGGCGAGGCGCTCGAGCTGCGTGACAACCTCGACCTGCCGGGGATAGGACAAGCCGTCTTCCGGCTCGTCGAGAATGATCATTCCGTCAGAATGGAAGCGTCTCTCGACGAGGGCGAGCAGACCCTGGCCGTGGCTGAGAAACGGCAGGTCACTGAGCGGATCGGGATTCTCCGGGCTGTGGATCTGGTGGTGATACTCGCTCAAGTTGAGGAAGGTCTCGCCGCGCAAGAAGTACACGTCGCGCGGGTTGTGCGCCCGCGAGCAGATGAGCCACTCGGGATAGTCCTCGTCGCCGGTGGCAAACCGGGCGTGGCGCGAGCCGCCCTCGGGATTGACGCCAAGCCCCACGGCGATGGCCTCGAGCAGCGTGGATTTTCCGGCGCCGTTATCCCCCACGACGACGGTCACGGGCGTAGGCAAACGCAAGGCGCCGCCGGGCAGCGCTGCGATGAGCACGCCCAGGCGGCGCATGTGTTCCGGCACGCCGGGCAGTCCTTCCCCAATAAGCTCCGGGGCGGGACGCACACTCGTGAGGAACATGGCGGCGAAAGCGTGAGCCTACTTCTGGGCCGCGCGGCGCTGGCGGGCGAACTCCGAAAGGACCGCACCTGCCGCCACGGAGGCGTTGAGGGATTCAACCCAGTCGGTCATGGGGATGGACATGATGGCATCGCAGTTCTCGCGGACGAGGCGCGAGATGCCCTTGCCCTCAGAGCCGATGACGATGACGACGGGGTCGGTGCCGCCGTTGTAGGTGTCGAGCGTGTGCTCGCCTCCCGCATCGAGGCCGACGACCTGGTAGCCAGCCTTCTGGAACTCCTGAACCGTGCGGGTCACGTTGGTCACGCGAGCTACTGGCAGGCGCGCGGCAGTGCCTGCCGAGGTACGCCAGGTCACCGCGGTAACGGAGGCCGAGCGACGCTCCGGAATGATGACGCCATGGCCGCCAAAAGCGGCAACGGAGCGGATGACCGCGCCGAGGTTGCGGGGGTCGGTGATGTTGTCGAGGATGACGAACATGCCGGGCTCTCGGGCATCGCGTGCGCGATCCATCAGGTCATGGACGTCGGCATACTTGTACGGCGGGATCTGCAGACCAATGCCCTGGTGCATGCCGTTTCCGGTCATGCGGTCCATCTCATGGCGCTGGACCTCAAGAATCGGGATGTTGCGGGTATTGCACATGGCTACGGCCTCAGACAGGCGGGCGTCGTTGCGCGTTCCCTGCACAATGTAGAGCGACGTTGCCGGAACCTTAGCGTGGAGGCACTCGATGACCGGGTTGCGGCCGACGACCATCTCCGCGGTCTCCTTGTGGTGGCGGCCCGAGTTGCGGCGTTCGCGCTCCAGCTTCGCCTTGTGCTTGGCGTGGTAGACGCGGTCCTCCGCCTTCGGCGTCGGGCCCTTTCCTTCCAAGCCCTTGCGGCGCTGACCGCCAGAGCCCTTCGTAGCGCCCTTCTTATTCGTCTTGCGGATACCTGCGCCGCCGCGGCCATGGGTACGTGCCATAATTCTTCTCCTTATGTTGTCCTCGGCTTCTGTGCTGTCCTAGGCCTTTGCCAAGGACGTTAATCCGCCAAGGACCAGGTGGGGCCGTCGGCGGTGTCGGTGATGGTAATACCCGCGGCTGCAAGGCGGTCGCGCACAGCGTCCGCAGTAGCCCAATCCTTTTCTGCGCGGGCGGTAGTGCGACGCTCCAACTCGGCTCGGACGAGGACGTCCAATGCCGCATCAGCGCCGCTTTCTTCGCCACTATCTTTCCACTGTTCATCGAGTGGATCAAAGCCAAGAACCGCAGCCATGGCGCGCACCGCCCCGGCAAGGCGCTCGGCTTCCTCACGGTTGCCTTCTCCCAGCGCCTTATTGCCCGCGCGCACCGTGGTGTGGATTTCCGCCAGCGCCTTCGGGACAGCAATGTCATCGTTCATTGCGTCCTCGAAGGCCGCGGTCCACTGGCCCTTCTCGATGCCTTCGAACTTGCCCACAAAGTCCTCAATACGACGGTAGCCCGCCGCGGCCTCGGTCAGCGCTGCCTCAGAGTATTCGAGGACCGAACGGTAGTGCGCGGAACCCAGGTAGTAGCGCAGCTCCACCGGGCGGACGATCTCCAGCATGTTGGCAATGGAGAGTACGTTGCCCAAGGACTTCGACATCTTCTCACCGGCCATGGTGACCCAGTGGTTGTGCATCCAGTAGTTGGCGAACTTATCCCCCGCCGCATGGGACTGTGCGATCTCATTTTCGTGGTGCGGGAACTGCAGGTCCAAGCCACCGCAGTGGATATCGAACTCGCCGCCTAGGTAGTAAGTCGACATGGCCGAGCACTCAAGGTGCCAGCCCGGGCGGCCCTTGCCCCACGGTGTGGGCCAGGACGGTTCGCCCGGCTTAGCCGCCTTCCACAGCGCGAAGTCCTGCGGGCTGCGCTTGCCCACGGCATCGGACTCACCCTGCTCCATATCCTCGACGCGGTTGCCAGATAACGCGCCATAGTCCGAGCCTTCCGTGGCATTCCACGCGGCGACATCAAAGTAGACGGAACCAGCACCGTCCTCGCCAGGCACGGCATATGCGAAGCCGGCGTCGATAAGCCGTTGCATGTACTCCACCATCTGCGTCACAAAGCCCGTCGCGCGCGGCTCCACGGAGGGCTGCAAAACGCCCAGGGTGTTATAAGCCTTGGTGAACTCGCGCTCATAGGTGGATACCCACTCCCACCAAGGGCGCTTATTCTCGGCTGCCTTGGTCAGGATCTTGTCATCGATATCGGTGACGTTGCGCACCAAGGCCACGTCATAGCCCTGCGCAAGCAGCCAGCGACGCAGGATGTCAAAGGCAACGCCGGAGCGCAGGTGCCCAATGTGCGGCTGGGACTGCGGGGTGGCACCACACAGGTAGATCGACGCATGGCCGGGACGAACCGGCTCGAACTCACGTTGGCTGCGGGTGGCGGTATCAAAAATGCGCAAAGTACTCACCCGGCCCAGTCTAATTGACCCCTTGATAGGATTTCACCACGGCCGATAGTCACACGGAGCAGGACTGGGCGCAGTGCCTGTCCATTCAACCCGATTTAGGTCGCGGATGGATGAGCAACGTCATTTTTAACACTGATACCTGGCGGCTTACAGCAGCGTGATGGGATTGTTCCGCACTCAATTGACCTAAGACAGGAAGGCGTCCCGTAAAAGGCATCTGTCACAAGGCATCTTTGGGTCCAAACGCCATCTGTAACGAATAAATGGCGTTTTCAGCCGTGAAAACGCCATTTGATTGATGCCTTTTGTCAGACGCCCTTTGCCAGATGCCTCCAGCACGTCGACGGAGGCACGCAACTGTTCACGGAGCTAACGGTAAAGCATAAGCTCGACGCGTCGGAGCTCGTCATATAAAGCGCGTTCTGCTTCCGAAAAGCGACCGGAGTCTGCAAGCATCCGCATATCTTCAGAGCTAAGGTTTTCACCAACCGCAGCTTCCAAGGCGTGCAGGAGTTCGTCGTGCCGAGCACGAAGTGCCTCGGTATTGGTAATTCGCATTGTCAAAGCCACAGCGTCCTCCTTTTCTGATGACTTTACGTTAGGAATTGGGAGCGCGCCAGACCACGGCGGTGGCCACGGCTGCGCGGCCTTCCTTGCGTCCGGTGAAGCCAAGGTGATCCGTCGTCGTGGCCGAAACAGACACAGGGGCGCCGAGGATGTCGCTCAGCACGGACTCGGCCTCTTTCCGCCGCGGGCCCATCTTGGGGCTCTGCCCAACCAACTGTGCGGCGGCGTTGCCGATAATGAAGCCTTCCTTCTCTAGCAGCTCGCGGCACTCGCGCAGCAACTGGGCACCGGAGACCCCGTCGTACTCTGGCCGGCCCACGCCGACGAAGGAGCCGAGGTCGCCGAGGTTGGAGGCGGAGAGCAAGGCGTCGACAAGCGCGTGGCTCACCACGTCACCATCGGAGTGGCCCTCGCAGCCATCCACGTCCTCGAAGAGGAGACCTGCGATCCAGCAGGGTTTTCCGGACTCGATCTGGTGGGCGTCGGTGGCGATTCCCACGCGCGGGATAATCGGGTTAGTCACTAGGCACCTCGAAGATGGTCGGTTCGGCCTCATCCGTCACGGCCTTGGCCAGGACGAGGTCAATGGGGGTGGTGATCTTGAAGGCGAAGGTATCTCCCTGCACGGTCTCCACGCGCTCGCCGTGCCATTCCATGAGGCTGGCGTCATCGGTGGCGACGAAGTCAGGGTCCTGCGCCCAATAGTCTAGGTTGGCGCGGCGCAGCGCGGCCAAGTTAAAACCCTGCGGCGTCTGCACGGCGCGCAGACGGGAACGGTCAGGGGTGGACAGCACCGTCTGGCCCTCTACCTCTTTGATGGTGTCCGCTACGGGAAGGACCGGGATGACTGCGGTGGCGCCGTCGAGCACGCGCTTGGCGACGCGCGCGATCATCCCCGGCGGCGTCAATGCCCGGGCGGCGTCGTGGATGAGCACCACGGCGTCCTCCTCCGGGATTGCTTGCAATCCCGCCCAGACGGAATCGGCGCGCTCGCCACCGCCGTGGACGATGCGAATGGGTACGTCAGAGTCGATGCGGCCGAGAATGCTGGAGGCATAATCTTCCATGGCCGGGCTGACCAGCACGATGATCTCATCAACGAATTCGGAGGTGATCATCGCCCGGACGGAGCGCTCCAGGAGGGTGCGCCCGCGCAGCTCCACGTAGGCCTTGGGAACGTCTGCGCCAAGGCGTGTGCCCTGCCCGGCGGCCGCGACGAGAGCAATGACGCGGGGGGTGGACTGGTCCTTAGTCTTCGTCGTCGAAGGAGAGGTCATCGAGATCGACGTCATTGTCAATGTCGGTCGTAATGGACTTGTCATCCACCAGGCCAGCGGCGCGGTGACGCTCGATGGTGGCGTTGATTTCCTCCATCATGGTGTCAGCCTTCTTCTCATCAACCGGCTTGGCCAGGGAAAGCTCACCGACCAAAATCTGGCGGGCCTTGGCCAGCATGCGCTTCTCACCAGCGGACAGGCCGCGGTCCTGGTCGCGGCGCCACAGGTCACGCACAACCTCGGCCACCTTGTTGATGTCACCGGAGGCGAGGCGCTCCTGGTTGGCCTTGTAGCGGCGGGACCAGTTGCCGGCTTCCTCAACGTCTACTTCGCGCAGAACGGAAAAGACCTTCTCGAGGCCTTCCTTGCCCACGACATCGCGCACGCCAACCATCTCAACGTTCTTGGAAGGCACGCGGACCACGAGGTCGGACTGGTTGATTTGGAGAACGAGGTATTCGAGCTCCTCGCCGCCCATCTCCCGGGTTTCAATCGCCGTAATCTTGGCGGCGCCGTGGTGGGGGTAGACGACGACCTCTCCGACCTTAAATTCCATTGCCACTCCTTGTGAAGCCTTTGAGACGGTGCCCATCGTGTGCTCTCGGCGTACTCTCGGTGGGCCGCATATACAGGGAATCTATTCTAGCACGCAGCCATCGTGCCCCGCTCCCCCGCCCGGGTACCGCCTGCCCGCCGCTTTACACCACGGTGACGCCCCATAGAAAGCTCGGCTACCCCCGGTCTACCCAAGGGGTTTGCTGGAAACTGTGTGCTTTCTCCCCAGAGGTACTAGGCTAAAGCGTTGATAAGCTTTGTGATCGCAATTCAATGGAGGACACTCACAGTGCAGTCCCTGAAGTCCGCCGCTCGCTGCGGTGCCATCATGTCAGTTACCGCCCTCTCCGCGCTGGCCTTGGCGTCCTGCTCGGCCGGTCATGTTGCTCAGACCGCGGAAAAGGTGATTGCTGTCGACGGCGCATCCGCAAGCTCCGAAGATGGAAAGGTGGCCGTGCGTGACGTCACCATTCAGGTTGAGCCGGACACCGGTGAGACCTCCCTCAAGTTCGTCGCCGTCAACCAGGGCTACAAGGTCAACGACGTCGTCCTCGAGTCTGTCAGCGTCGACGGCCAGGATGTTCCTCTGGAGGGCGTCGAGCCGCTCCCCCGCGATCATTCCCTCTTTGCTGATTCCCAGACGAACCTGGACCGCCTCCCCAAGGACGGCAAGGATAAGAACATCACTTACGTGACCACCTCCCTGGAGAACGAGGACTACGCCTTCGGCGGCTCCCGCCCGGTGACCTTCACCTTCAACACCGGCACCATTGAGGTTGATGCCACCGTGTCCGCCTCCCCGCTGCAGTCCGGTGACTTCGACCGCGACCCGCAGTCCACCGAAGGCTACGCCGAGAACAAGTAGGCCTTCTCCTCAAAGCACAACCGCCCCAGCTGCCAAAGTTTTCCCGGATCTTCGAATCAGGGGATTCAACTCCGTCAGTTGGGGCGGTTGCGTTTCGTATTAGTGCTTCCGTAGATGCACAAAGGCCACCGCATGAGATACACGCGGTGGCCTTTTCTACAGCGCCAGTGAGGTGCTTAGGCCTGAGAAGAGGTCATAGCCAGCACAACGATGGAGTTCACGATGCCCAGGGAGGACAGAGCAGCCGGAACCAGAAGAAGGTTCGGCGCCTGCGGGCCACCGACCTTAACCATCTGATCCATAACCTGGTTCAGCGGCTCTGGGTAGGTAGCAGCAGAAGCGGCCGGGGTGCCTGCAACGGCCAGAGAGGTAGCAGCGGCCAGGGCAACGAGGGTGCGACGAATCTTCATTTTGTCTCCTTGAATAGTGAGGTTTGTGTGTGAGAGGTCTGGACTAGGACAGCAGGTTCGACAGGAAGCCCAAGGAGGACAGGGCAGCCGGGACGAGGATGATGTTCTGAGCCTCGTAGCCAGCGGTGTTAGCAATCTGGGTCAGAACGGAAGCCAGCGGCTCCGGCGCCTGCGCTGCGGAAGCAGCCGGGGTACCAGCAAAAGCGATGGCAACAGCAGCGCCAGCGGCAACGAGAGTGCGACGAATCTTCATGAGAATTACCTTCTTACTAGAGAATCGGACAGATATGAAGAGGGACAGGCACACACATTGGAGTAACCTGCTTAACACTGTAACGCCTTCATGAGTAGCGCGCGCGGTAAGTGAAAGAAAGACCTACTTCATTTCACGAGCACACTGGATGTCCACGCGGCTTACTAGAGTGTGAGACATGGCAAAAAAGGTTCGTCCCGTCCACACGTGTTCTGAGTGTGGCTTCGTCTCCCCCAAGTGGCTTGGCCGCTGCCCTGAGTGTGGCTCGTGGGGGACGCTGCAGGAAACCGCAGCGGTTCAAAGCAGTACCGCCGCCCAAGCCGCCGTGTCTGGCCGGCGGCCCACCGGCTTGACTCCGACGAGCCCGG
Source organism: Corynebacterium sp. HMSC072A02 (assembly GCF_001810085.1). NCBI lineage: Bacteria > Bacillati > Actinomycetota > Actinomycetes > Mycobacteriales > Corynebacteriaceae > Corynebacterium > Corynebacterium sp. HMSC072A02. The sequence continues at coordinate 75,113 of NZ_KV799862.1, forward strand.
CGGTGCCGATAACGAAGGTCGGCGCATCAGCGACGAAGGCCATCAATACCGGCATCGGGGAGCTCGACCGCGTTCTCGGCCGCGGCATCGTCCCTGGTTCGGTCGTGCTCATGGCGGGAGAGCCGGGAGTCGGCAAATCCACCCTGCTGCTGGAGGTAGCCTCCCGCTGGGCACAGTTGGGCCGCACTGCCCTGTACGCCACCGCGGAGGAATCCGCCGGGCAGGTTCGCGCCCGCGCGGAGCGCACCGGGGCGCTGCATGAGACGCTCTACCTTGCGGCCGAGTCAAACCTGGACGTCGTCTTTAGTCATGTAGAGCAGCTTAAGCCCAGCCTGCTTATCGTGGACTCCGTCCAAACCATGCACGCCGCTGGGGTCGAAGGCGTGGCCGGTGGTGTCGCGCAGTCGCGCGCGGTGACCGCCGCGCTGACCACACTGGCCAAGACCACCGGCATCCCCATCCTCCTCGTCGGGCACGTGACCAAGGATGGCAACGTCGCCGGTCCGCGCGTGCTCGAGCACCTCGTGGACGTTGTCTTGAACTTTGAAGGTGACCGCCAATCCTCACTGCGGCTGCTTCGCGGCCTGAAGAACCGCTTTGGCGCTACCGATGAGATGGGCTGCTTCGAGCAGACCGCAGCCGGGATCAGGGAGGTCGCGGATCCTTCCGGACTCTTTCTCTCCCACCGCGGCAGCACCCCGGATGGCTCCGCGGTGACCGTCGCCATGGATGGTGTGCGCCCCATCTTGGCCGAGGTACAAGCGTTGACCGTCGATCCCGTGGCCAAGAACCCGCGGCGCGTGGTGACGGGGCTCGACGCCAACCGCGTCCCCATGGTGCTCGCGGTGCTGCAGGCCCGCGCGGGCGAGCGCACCAACGATAAGGACGCCTACGTGGCCACGGTGGGAGGGATGAAGATTCAGGAACCAGCCACGGATCTTGCCGTAGCACTCGCCACGTGGTCCTCCTTGCACGAGCAACCACTTCCGCCGAAGACCGTTGTCATCGGGGAGGTCGGCCTCGCCGGCGAGGTGCGCCGCGTGCCCAACTTAGACCGCCGCTTGTCAGAAGCTGCCCGCTTGGGCTACCGCCACGCCATCGTCCCGCCCGGAAAGGTGGAGACCAGCGGCGGCATGCAGGTGCGCCAAGCGGCAACGCTGAGCGAAGCTATCGCCGCAGTTAAAGCAGGTTGAACGGGAGCGCTGGGGAGTAATTCTCACCGATGACGGAGTGCAAGAAATAAGCACCCGGCTCGGCTTCCTCACGCTCGGTGCACTTGCCCGGTTCGGAGCGCTTACGGGACCAATCCGCCTGGAAGTAGCGGGTCTCACCGGACTTGAAGGTCTGCTTGCCAGTTTCTACAGAGGCATAGCAGTCAGTATCGGCCCACACGCGCTCGTTAGAGCCCATCTTGTAAACCTCAAAGCGCAGCTGCTCTTCATCGAGGTCGATGGAGCAATCCTTTGTCGTCGGGTTAAAAACCTCCAGGTAGAAGGTCGGCATCTTACCGGCCGGGACGCTGTCCTCATTGGTCTTAGCCAGCACCTTGAGGTCCTGGAGGGAGCACGTCGTCTTGGACGGGTCCACGGTCAGCTCATCCGGCTTCGCCTCTGACGTTGGTTCTTCCTTGCCGGACTCGCCCGCCTCGGATTTAGCCGGTTCCGTCGAACCCGTCGCTTCAGTGGATTCCTTGGCTGAGGTGGACTCCGCCGTTTCCGCTGCGGAGGTTGTATTCTCCGAGGGGGCCAAGGTATCCGAAGCCGCTGCCTGCTGCGACTCGGCCGCCGAGTCCTCCTTCGAACCGCCAAAGAGCGCGGTGGCAGCGAAGATAAGAACAACCACGAGTACCAAGATCGCCACGAGTGCGGCGACGCGACGACGCACGTAGATCTCTCGCGGCAGCTGCTTCGGGGTACGGGATGGCTCAGTCACAGGTCTTAGTTTAAGGGGACTTAAGCCCAACCCGGGCCAGCCCAAAGCCGCGTGTCTTGAGCAGCGGCTTCTACGCGCTTGGGGCCCGCCCAGCGCCCGGGGCTAATGAACTCCGTGCAGGACGACGGTTTCCACGCTGGAATCCTCAAGGAGGTAGCGCAGGCCGACGATGCCGAGCGTTCCGGCGTCGAGAAGCCGGCGTGCAGCCGGAATATCGGAGATGATCTGGGAAACCACCTGCGCGGTGTTTTCGCGCTCGAAGTCAGCGCGCTCTTCGCGGCCATCACGCTTGGCCACCATCGAGGCCGCGGCAACTTGCTCGATGATCGGGCGCTGCAGACCCGTGGGCAATTCGCCACCATCCAGGAAGTCCTTAGCCGCGCCCACCGCACCACAGGACTGATGCCCCATGACAACGAGCAGGTTGGCGTGGAGGTTTTCTAAGGCATAATCCAGCGAGGCCATCACCGCGCTGTCCAAAATGTGGCCCGCGGTACGGATGACGAAGGCATCGCCGAAACCAATGTTGAACACGTGCTCGATCGGCGCGCGGGAGTCCGAACAGGCCAATACGATGACGCGCGGATCCTGGCCCTGGGTCAGGCCAGCGCGCAGCTTCGCGTCCTGGTTGACGGCAATAAGGTTGCCCGTAACGAGGCGTTGATTACCTTGCTGGAGGGCTTCCCACACTTTCTGTGGATTTTGAGGAACTTTAGCTAGAGGCATGTTTCTTAGCTTAGCCCTCAGAGCCCTACACTGAGGTGCCTATGGATACCCAAGCTGTCGTGGAATGGTTCGATGCCCATGAGCGCCCCCTGCCGTGGCGCCGGCCGGGTACCTCGGCGTGGGGTGTGCTCTTAAGCGAGGTCATGAGCCAACAGACCCCCGTCGCACGCGTGGCCCCACAGTGGGAGGAGTGGATGCGCCGCTGGCCCACCCCGCACGACCTCGCGGCGGCATCCAAAGCGGATGTACTGCGCGCCTGGGGAAAGCTGGGCTACCCGCGCCGCGCGCTGCGCTTGTGGGAGTGCGCGAAGGAGATTGGTGAGGGGGCGGTTCCGGGGGACGTCGACAAGCTCTTGGGGTTGCCCGGGATCGGTGAGTACACCGCGCGCGCCGTGGCGTGCTTCCATTTTGGCTACAACGTCCCGGTGGTGGATACCAACGTGCGCCGCGTCTATGCCCGTGCCGAGGAGGGCCGCTTCCTCGCGCCGCCTCCCACAAAACGCGAGCTGGCACAGGTGGAAGCACTGCTTCCGGAAGAAAATGGGCCGCGTTTTTCCGCCGCACTCATGGAACTTGGTGCCTTGGTGTGCACGGCCAAGAACCCCGACTGCGCCGCCTGCCCCATCAAAGCCTCGTGCGCGTGGCAGCTCGCGGGCTGTCCGGAACCCAGCGAGGAAGAGGCAGCGCGGGCAAAGAAGCGCGTGCAGAAGTTCACCGGCACGGACCGCCAGGTGCGCGGGCTGCTTCTCGACGTCCTCCGAGGCTCACCCCACCCAGTTCCCCAAGCCGACCTGGATGCGGTGTGGCCGGACGCGACGCAGCGCTCGCGGGCGCAGGCCTCACTACTCGAGGACGGGTTGATGGACATCAACGAGCAGGGCCTGTTTCACCTGCCGCACTAGGCACGTGTGAGAAGTCGATGAGGTGACCGAAGGTCCAATCGCGGTCAGTCAGCAGGCGGGCGAGGATGAGCCCGCAACCAATGGCCGCCACGGCCATCGAGGCAGTGGCGAAGTTGTTCAACGCCTGGTCCATGTTGCCAACATTAAGGTGATAAACCGTGCGGAACATGGAGGTTCCCGGGATCATGATGACGGACGCCGGCACCGTCGTGGTGATGCGCGGTAGATGCGCGCGCTTGGAGGCCACCGCGCCCAAAAGCCCCACGATGAGACCGCCGGCGAACGCGCCGACGTAGCTTGTGGCCCCGACCCCGATAAGGATAAGGCGAACGAGGTTGGCCACCGTGCCCACCGCGGCCGCCACGAGCACCATGCGGCGCGAGGAATTAAAGAGGAACGCGAATCCGGAAATGCCCAAGAAGCTGGCCGCCGCGGCGGCGAGGTACCACACCGGCGCATAGTCGGGGATGCCCGGTTCCGGAGTTAGCTCCGTGGTCCAGCTGACCAACGCCACGGTAAAGGTCGCGGCGGTGATCACCGTCAGCGCATAGGTCAGGCGGGAAAGCCCGGCCTCGAAGTCGAAGCGCGCGAGGTCAATGAGCGCGGAGAACAACGGGAAGCCGGGAATGAGGAAGAGCACCGCGGCCACGTAGCCCGAGGAAAACTCTGACGGGTCCGCCACTCCGGCGGCGGCCACGGCCTCGGTGGTGAAGAAGTACACGAGGCTGGCCACCGTTCCGGCTGCCACGATGCACCCCAGTTGGTGGACGTGCTTGCCGTGCAAAACCGCGCGGGTGAGCTGACCACAAAAGGCGGCGAGGGCTACCAGCAGAATCGCCAGCGGCGTAAAGAAGTTCAGGACCGCGAAAGAGGCGCACGCAATGGACGCCGCCGCAGCTAGGAGCCAGCGGTTCCACCGCTTGACCACGTTGGCCTCGATGACGTCGAGCATCTTTGTGAGTTCTTCCGCCGTGATGCCCGCGTACAGCCGGTGGTGGGTCAGGTCCTCAAGGGCTTCGATCCGGGAAGCGTCGACAGCCGGCGAATGCTGTTGCGCCACCACCGTGCGGAAGTCGCGGCCACGGTGGAACGTACAGGTGATCTGTGTGACGCCAACGTTGGCGTCGAGCCGATCAAAGCCGAGCGCGCGGGCGGCACGTTTCATGCCGCGCAGCACGCGGTAGCCGGACGTTCCCGCACCCATGAGCATCATGCCTAGGCGCAGGACGACGTCGGCCTCGTACCCCATACGGACATAGTCGCTGCTGGGGTGAGAAGTCATTAGCGCCAGCGCCCCCGGAAGTTCAGTCCACCTGGAAGATTGACCCACATGCCGCCGCGGGAGTTAAAGGTCACGGGACCGACCTTTGTTGACATCGAGGCACCGGAGCCGGAGAGATTGATCCAGCTATTTTTTCCGGTCTTCTTGCGCTTGCGAAAATAAATGCCCATGCGCGCTAGCTTAGCGCAGCGACGTCTCAGCGCAGCGAAGTCGCTGCGCACCGGCGACAGAGCGATTACCCTTACGGCATGAATCTAATCTCTCCTCGCGCACTCGTGGCGGCCCTTACGCTGGCGGCTTCTGCGCTGCTGCCCGTCACAGCATCGGCTACACCCGGCACGCCGACCTCCGCCCATCCGATTGACCACCTCGCAGGCGTCTCCGGCGTCACTGCGGAGAAGATCTCCTATGAGTCCACGCTCATGGACGGCTCCCCCACCACCGTTACCGGCGTCATCTACGAGCCTTCCGCTGCCTGGAGCGGCCCGGGTGAGCGCCCCACCATCATCTTCGCACCCGGCACCCGCGGCGCGGGCGACCAGTGCGCTCCGTCCAATGCCACGCAGTCGGTGGGCAACGTCGCGCTGGGACCGGCCAATCAGGTCACGCTCAATATGAACTACGAGTACGCGCTGTACCAATACGCCGCGCAGCAGGGCGTGCGCGTGGTTACGACCGACCTGGTTGGACTCGGCACACCAGGTCACCACACCTATGTCAACCACATCGAGGAAGCACACGCGGTTCTCGACGCCGCCCGTGCCACCCTCCACCACGCGAACGCGCCGATGGATGCCCCCGTAGGTTTTGCCGGCTACTCCCAAGGAGGCGGTGCGGCCGCGGCCGCAGCCGAGTACGCGGAAACCTATGCACCCGAGCTCAACGTCAAGGGCACCTACGCCGGTGCCCCGCCGGCCGATCTTTTCGAGGTCATGAACGCGGTCGATGGCTCCTCCATCGTTCACGTGTTGGGCTATGCCATCAACGGCTACGCGGAGCGCAGCCCTGAGTTTTATAACGAGGTCGTCACCGAGATGAACCCGCGCGGCATGCACTTCCTCGCCAGCGCCGCCCACGCCTGCATTGGTGATTCGATTGCGACGTGGGGCTTTACCCGCACCAGCCAGCTGACCAAGACGGGGGAGTCCTTCGGCGAACTCGTACGCCGCAAACCGGCTGCCGCCCAGATGCTTGCGGAGCAACGACTGGGCCAGCGTGCCCTCAACGCCCCGATGTTGGTCATGAACTCCCCCACCGATGACCTCATCCCCTACGAGCAAGCTCGCGCGATGGCCGGTAGCTACTGCTCACTCGGCGGCACCGTCCAGTTTGACGCCGCCGACCCCGTCGACGTTCTTCCCCACTCCGGGGCCAACCACGCCGTTGGCATCATCAACTCGGTTCCGCGCGGCGTGGACTATCTGATCGATCGCTTCAAGGATGTCCCCGCACCCTCTAACTGCCAGGCTTCCTAAGACTTAGTGCAAACCACCCAAGGATGAGAATGGCTCCTCGGCCTGGATGTCGTGCAAGGGCACGCGCACCCAAGGCGAATCACTGTGTGCGAGCAGCTCGGTGAGCCGTTGCGATTGATCCTTCATCGCAGCGGTGACGTCGGGCTCACCATCACTCGCCCAGATCATTCGGCCCCACCAGAAACTTGCGGCTACGTCAGCCCACGACACGAAGTAGCGCTGCAGGGTCGCCACGGCCTTGTCCGAAATCTGAAGGAACTCTTCTGGAGAGATCCACCCCAGCTCCGTTGCCGGGCCACCAACAGCGTGAACACGGATTATGTCCCATGCGCGCGTAGTGGTGGGCAGTGCCGGGGCCGCTGCTTTGGCAAAGCCCTCCGAGCGCAACATCCTCACGAGGTAGCGGAACTTATGTTCTCCAAGGCGCGGATCCGCGCCTTGGGCAATAAAGAAGTCTTTGAGGAACTCGACCTTTTCCTCCACTTCCGCGTCTAGCTCGCGCTCGGGGACGTTCTTCACGGCGTATGCGAGGGGTAAAACCAGGTCATTTTCCACGTGCTGGCCACCTTCGAGCAGAGCATCAATAACCTGATACGCTTCCTGTGCACCAGTGACCCCCCAGTTTTGCTCGAGAGATGTTTTGTAGTATTTGGCCGCCCTTGCGTTGATGGCCTCAACCCCTAACGGGGTCGCAAACGCCTTATTGCTCTTGTACGTCATTCCCCAAGAGTGGCGGCGCACCTCATCGTCGCTCGGCGTCGGTTCCGGCCACGGGAACTTTGTAAGGCGGTAGATCCAAGTGTCATCAAACTTTGCTGGCGTGAACGTTGAGCTCATACCCACACAACGTACCGAGGTTTCTGGCACGGTTCCGTGGTGTCCCATCCATCACCCCTATGCTGGGGGTGATCTACACCATAATTCAGCACACCCAGTCACAGTTTTTGATGTGTTGTTAGTCTCGTGTGCATGACAGGACCCCAAATTGCAATGACAGACCGGCCAGATCTCGGTGCTGCACTTAAACGTGCTGGTGATTCCGAGATTGTGCACGCTGCCGCCGCAGCCGTTGTAGAAGGCCTTGGTGTCGACGAAATTGTGCTGGAAGCCGCCGCTACGAAAGCTAGCGGGGTGGATGGTGCCGCGTTTGTCACCAACCGCAGGATCCTCGTGACCGCCGATAAGAAGGATCCATCTCATTTTGAGTTCCTTGAACTTGACAACCTGGGCAACGTCACAGTTCTGCCCTACCAGGATGGCTGGGCCGTCGTGGCTCAGCTCTACAACACGTACAAAGTGTGGAGCGGGTTCACGGAAAAGGCCGCGCGTCGCGTGCAGTTTGCCGCCCAGTGGGCCCTGACAGCAGGCCGGGAGGCACGAACGGAGGCCTCGCGCGCGGTGTCTTCGGAGGAGCTTTTTAAGCGGTGGAAAGAAAACAAGCACCGTCTCAATCGCGACAGCGTGGAAGCGCGCGTTGAGTCGATGCGTTCCCTGTATTCCGATATTGATTCACGGTGGTGGACTGAATAATGAGCCGACTTGCATACCCGGGTTCGCCCGATCACCTTAACGGGGCGGAAGACACATCACACATCAAAGAAGGCCAGACAGTTGCGGATAATGGCTACCGCCATTTCATCAAGCATGGCGAACTACTAGACCCAGGCGCGGCTTCGAAGAATGCATCAGGCACCGCCTCCACGTCAAACCCCACCGCAGGCACGACAGGCACCCACGCCGATGGCTCGAAGCAAGGCCTCAGTGTAAAGAAGCAGCTGTTGCTCCTTCCGCTGGTAATCGCGGTCATCGTGGTGGTAGCGATTGGTTACGTCGCAGCTAAAGACGCCCTCTTTGGTGACAAGTCTGAGGATTCCACCGCGCCTGCGCAGCCCGCCGCTGAAGCACCTGCCGATTCCGGGGCTTCCAACGGTGACACCGCCGGCGAGACCGGTGGCGATACTGCTGGCGACGCTCAAAGCGGCCTCACCTCCGCCGACCAAGCACCGGAGCCGATTGCTGACTTCGTGGAAGTGTGCACAGATTATGAAGTGATGTTCAGCTACTACGGCGCGGATAACTCCCCTGCCCCAGAAGCGAAGGGCATCAACTGTTCCGTGGATACTACGAAAGCACCTGAGGTTGGTTACGTAGTCTTCACCGATGACCCTGCCGCCACCGCTGCCGTTCGTGACAGCAAACCCGTCTTGAAGGCCGCTGAGATTTCCGCAGAATCAACGCGCGGTTCCACATTCAAGGCACAGCGATTGGAGGCCATCTTCACTGTTCAGGAGATCCTCGCGGATGATAAGGGAATCGTTGAGTACATGATCAAGAGTGATGACCCTGAAGTAGCAAAGAAAGCTCTGGTAGACCTCGGCGTGGCCAAGTAGAGCTAGAACGCACACTTTTGCCCGCCGCCATACGTTTTCATTTTATTGTCAATAAGCGTTGGTGGTGATAGGCTGAGTGCATGGCACACGAGCACCACGACCATGATCACTCCAGCACGCCGCTGCGCGCGCTCCTGATTGCGCTCAGTATTACCGGCATTGTCTTCTTCGCGGAGCTAATCGGCGGATGGTTGGCGGGCTCGATGGCACTGATGGCGGATGCGATGCACATGCTTTCCGACGCCGCGGGACTCATCATTGCGGTGATCGCAGTGTTGGTTGGGCGGCGCCAAGCATCAGCCCAGGCCACCTACGGCTACCGGCGAGTAGAGGTACTTGCGGCGCTAGCCAACGCAGTAATGGTGCTGGCAATCTCAGTGTGGATTGTCGTCGAGGCGGTGCGCCGCCTGCAGAGCCCGGCCGAGGTACAGGGCAAGGCGATGCTGATCATCGCGGTGATCGGCCTGGTAGCCAATGCGCTCTCGGCGTGGGTGCTGCACCGGCACCGCGAGTCCTCGATCAACGTGGAAGGCGCGTTCTTACACGTACTGGTGGACTTGCTCGGCTCGGTCGCGGTGATCGTAGCGGGCATCGTGGTGCTGACCACGGGATTTGTGGCGGCGGACGTGATCGCCTCTTTAGTCATCGCGGCGATGGTGCTCCCACGCGCGTGGCAGCTCATGCGGTTGTCGGCAAGCGTTCTGCTCGAGCAGGTTCCGGCGGGCTTCGACGCCAGCGTGATCGAACCCGTGCTGCGTCGGGTCGAAGGCGTTGCCGACATCCATGACCTGCACCTGTGGAGCCTGGACGGAGTCAACGTTCTCACGACCGTGCACATCGTGCGCGACGGCACCGTCGACACCGGTCCGCTGTTAGATGCCGCCCAGCACGTTCTGCGCGAACATGGCATCGAGCACTCCACCATCCAAATCGAGCCCCCAGAACACGAATCCCACGAGACAGTGTGCTGATTCTGTTCTAGTTGTGGGCACGCCGCCCACCGGGCCGTCCCGCCCACCGGTCACGCAAAGAAAGCCCCGAACCGCACGGAGTGTCACTCGCATGCGGTTCGGGGCTAATCCTTATAGGCCCAGCGCGGGGCCCAAGTCAGCGCTTAGAGCGGCTGGCCAGCACCGGCACCAGCCGGCGGCGGATTGCCGTCATCACCATCGTTGTTGTGGGATTCCTCGGCGGAGTCGCTACCAGACTCATCGAGGACATCCGGGGTGACGGTGTCAGGACCATCGGAATTCGGACCGTGGGATCCCTCATCGATCTCGGTGGCTAGTTCCTCATCGGCCTCGCGCACGGCGGTTTCCTCGAGCTCCTTGTCGAAGGTGTCCTCCGGCAGCGGGCGCGGACGCGGGGTGAAGGTAAAGGTTGCGGAAGAGTTGTCCTTGGACTCACCATCCCAGCCTTCAACATCCACGGTGATGATCTCACCGGCGCCAATTTCACCGAAGAGGATCTTCTCGGAGAGCTGGTCCTCAATCTCGCGCTGGATGGTGCGGCGCAACGGGCGAGCGCCCAAGACCGGATCGAAGCCACGCTTGGCAAGAAGATCCTTGGCCTTCTGGGTGAGCTCGATGCCCATGTCACGCTCGGAAAGCTGCTTCTCGACGCGTCCGATGAGCAGCTCCACCATCTCGACGATCTGCTCCTGGGTGAGCTGGTGGAAGACCACAATCTCATCGATACGGTTAAGGAACTCAGGGCGGAAGTGCTTCTTCAGCTCGTCGTTGACCTTGTTCTTCATGCGCTCATACTGCGCATCCGAATCATTCTCCGAGGAGCCGGTGAAGCCCAAGCCCACGGCCTTCGAGATGTCCTGGGTGCCCAGGTTGGAGGTGAAGATGAGCACCGTATTCTTGAAGTCCACGATGCGGCCCTGGCCATCGGTCAGGCGGCCGTCCTCCAGCACCTGCAGCAAGGTGTTGTAGATCTCCTTGTGGGCCTTCTCGATCTCGTCGAAGAGGACCACGGAGAACGGCTTACGGCGGACCTTCTCCGTCAGCTGGCCGCCTTCCTCGTAGCCGACGTATCCCGGAGGAGCACCGAAGAGACGGGAGGCGGTGAAGCGGTCGTGGAACTCACCCATATCGATCTGGATAAGGTCATCATCCGAACCGAAGAGGAAGTTAGCCAAGGACTTCGACAACTCCGTCTTACCCACACCGGACGGGCCGGCGAAGATGAAGGAACCGGAAGGACGGCGCGGATCCTTCAGACCAGCACGGGTGCGGCGAATGGCGCGGGACACAGCCTTGACGGCTTCGTCCTGGCCAATGATGCGCTTGTGCAGCTCCTCCTCCATGTTGAGGAGGCGGTTGGATTCCTTCTCCGTGAGCTTGAGAACCGGAATGCCAGTCCAGTGAGCCAGGACCTCTGCGATCTGTTCCTCACCGACCTCAGCGATCTCCTCTAGGTCACCGGAACGCCACTGCTTTTCCTTCTCCGCGCGCTCTTCACCCAGCTTGCGCTCCTTATCGCGCAAGCCAGCGGCCTTCTCAAAGTCCTGGGCGTCGATCGCAGCTTCCTTCTCCTTGCGGACCTCGGCGATGCGGTCATCGACCTCGCGCAGGCCCTCCGGAGCGGTCATGCGCTTGATACGCATGCGGGCACCGGCCTCATCGAGGAGGTCCACGGCCTTATCCGGCAGGAAGCGGTCGTTGATGTAGCGGTCAGACAGGGAGGCCGCCGCCTTCAGTGCCTCGTCGGTATAGGAGACACGGTGGTGTGCCTCGTACTTATCACGCAGGCCCTTGAGGATGAGGACGGTGTCATCGAGAGAAGGCTCTTCCACCTTGACCGGCTGGAAACGGCGCTCGAGAGCGGCATCCTTCTCAATGTGCTTGCGGTACTCATCCAGCGTGGTGGCACCGATGGTCTGCAGCTCGCCACGGGCCAGCTTCGGCTTCAGCAGCGACGCGGCGTCGATAGCGCCCTCGGCGGCACCGGCACCGACCAAGGTGTGGATCTCATCGATGAAGAGGATGATGTCACCGCGCTGGTTAATCTCCTTGAGCACCTTCTTCAGGCGTTCCTCAAAGTCACCGCGGTAGCGGGAACCGGCCACCAGGGAGCCCAGGTCCAGCGAGTAGAGCTGCTTATCCTTGAGGGTCTCCGGGACCTTGCCGTTGACGATATCGAGAGCCAAGCCTTCGACCACGGCGGTCTTACCCACGCCGGGCTCACCGATGAGCACCGGGTTATTCTTCGTGCGGCGGGACAGCACCTGCATAATGCGCTCGATCTCGGAATCGCGGCCCACCACTGGGTCCAGCTTGCCATCGCGCGCAGCCTGGGTGAGGTTGCGGCCGAACTGGTCCAGCACCAGAGAGTTGGAACGCTCACCGGAGCCGCCCGAGCCGCCACGGCCGCCCTGGCCAGCGCCAGCACCAGCTCCAACCGGGCCGGCACCGCCCTGGGACTGGTTGCCTTCGCCCTCGTTGCCCTCATATCCGGAGAGCAGCTGGATAACCTGCTGGCGAACGCGCGGCAAGTCAGCACCCAACTTGGTCAGCACCTGCGCAGCTACACCGTCACCCTCACGGATGAGGCCGAGGAGCAGGAACTCGGTGCCAATGTATTTGTGCCCCATCTGGAGGCCCTCACGCAGCGAGAGCTCGAGGACTTTCTTGGCGCGCGGGGTAAATGGGATGTGGCCTGTATGCGGCTGAGAACCTTGACCAATGATCTCTTCCACCTCACGGCGGACATCCTCCAGCGAGATGCCCATGGACTCCAAGGCCTTGGCTGCTACACCTTCACCTTCATGGATAAGCCCCAGGAGGATGTGCTCGGTGCCGATGTAATTGTGGTTGAGCATGCGTGCTTCCTCCTGCGCCAAAACGATGACGCGGCGAGCACGGTCAGTAAACCTCTCGAACATTACCTCTTACCTTTCGCTTTAAATGTGTCATCCACTCTAACGCGCGGGGCGGACACTCCATTCACGATTTTTCTCCCCGCTTCCCCTAAACCCCCGTTTCCGCAGGCAGCGGCACTGTACGCCGGTAGCGAACAGGCGCTAGAAAGCCCGCGTCACGCACCGGCCTGCCATGGAGGCCTCATCCCCTTAGAATGAAGAGGATTCTATAAATCTCATCGTCGACTCTCCGCGAAGGATTTCCTCTCACCGTGTCTATGCTCCCAGAATTTTTCACCACCCAGCACCAGCTGCGCCAAAAGGCAGTCTTGGACCAAGGAGCTGACTCCGCGCTCTTCCTCGTGGAAGATCCCTCACACGATGAGATGCTCGTGGAAATCTACGCCCCAGAGCACCGCGGCGTGCTCCGCCAGTCCGGCATTGTAGGACAGCTACAGCACAGCGCCATCGCACCCATCGTGGGCACAGGCACGATGAACAGCGGTCAGGAATTCTTTGTGCGCCGCAGCCTGCCAGGCGAGCAGCTTTCTAACTTCACCTCCTCCGGCGTTGGCGCGCACCACCTGTCCCGGGAGGAAGCCCTCGCCGTCTTTGCTCCCTTGGCAGACGCCACCGACTTTCTGCTCAACAAGGGCCGCGCCAACTACGCCATCCGCGCGCTCAATCCGCGTCGCATCATTCTGACCGATAACCGCTCGAATGCCTTCTTCGCTGCGGTCGGACCTGCCTCAAGTAACGAAGCCCCCAACGCAACAGCGAAAGAAGCAATCGACCGCCTCGCGCGCATCGTCGCCGCCGCCTACCCTTCCTTCCGCGCAGCTGCCGCCTACCCCTCGGCTGCTGCCGTCGTTGACTCGCTGCGTAGCGCGGGCACGACCAGCACCAACACGGCTAGCGCAAATACCGCTGGCGCGAACACCGCCGCAACGGGCACACCGCCGTGGCAACCAGAACAGCCTTACGCCCCCGCCCCACAGGAGGGGTGGGGAACGCAGCCCCAACCGCAGGTCGCAGCTCCCGCTCCCGCGAAAGGCTCCACCAAGCGCAAGTCGACCTCGAAGAAGAAAGTCTTCACCGGGCTCGGCGTGGGGCTTCTCCTCTTAGCTCTGATCGGCGGCCTACTGTGGTTCTTCTTGGGGCGGCCGGCGTGGTCCGAGGCGGAGCAGGCGCTTGTCGACGACCACCCGGGACTCATCAGCTCCCGTCCCGGCGGGGAAGGCTTCAGCGGTGCCACCTGCGATGCCCGCGAACCGGAAGATGGTCAGGACGCGAAAATCACCTGCGTTGGTGACGGTGTGGGCTACTCCGTGGCGCGGTACGGGGACGTCGCCAAGCGCGATGCAGCCGCCCCGACGCAGGATGCACAGGAACTGTCCAACGGACAGTGCACCGTGCGCAGCTACGACGTTTCCGACACCGAGCCGGTATTCTACATGGGCGCCGAGGACTCGACCGACGCCGTTCTCGTGTGGGGCGAGGATGCAGAGGAGCTTCGCCTGAACATGCCGCTGTGCTAATTCACGCGCTTGAGCAGCGGCGCAATCACCGCAATGGCGGTGCCGGCCACGCCAGCGAAGAGGAAAGCCCAGTGCGTTCCCTGTGCCGTCGCTGCGGCTGGTCCCATCCCCGCCGCGACACCGGCCTGGGTGCCGCGCGTGAGGAAGACAACGAGGAAGGCCGTTCCCATCGCACCCGCCAGTTGCTGGAAGGTGTTCATGATGGCCGACCCGTGCGAATACAGCTTCTCCGGAAGCGAGGACAGCGCTGTTGTCATCAACGGCGTCATCATCAGGCACATGCCGAAGGAGAAGAGAACGTGCATGCCCACAACCATCCACACGGCTGAGTTCTCGCCCAAGGTGGCCAAGAGCCACAGGCTGGCCACCATAAACAGCGAGCCCGGAATCATGAGCGGGCGCGGGCCATAGGAATCGAAGAGTCGGCCCACAATCGGGGAAAGAAATGCTTGGAGAATTCCACCCGGCATCACCGCCAAACCCGTGGCAAAGGCGGTGACGCCCAGGGTGGTCTGCAGGTAGATGGGCAAGACCGTAACCATTCCCAGCATCAGGCCGAAGGACAATACCAGGATGAGCACCGCGAGCGTGAAGTTGCGAACGCGGAAGGGGCGCATATCCATTAGTGCACGATCCTCGAGCGCCAGACGCCGCTGCCGGCGGATGAAGACGATGAGCGCGATGACGCCCACCACGGTGACGGCGATGTCTACCCAGGCGCCACCCTGCAGCATCTTTTCAATCGAAGACAAACCATAGATCAGACCGCCAAATGCACAAGCAGAAAGGAGTACGGAGGGACCGTCGAGTGGGGTATCGCGGTTCTCACCCACATCACTCAGGCGCCAGAGACCAGCCACCAGGATGAGAGCGATGAGCGGCACCATGGCCCAAAAAATGACGTGCCAGGTGAAGCGGTTGAGGATTGCCCCGCCGACCGTGGGGCCCAGCGCCGGGGCGACGGAAATAACCACAGAAATAATGCCCATCACCGTGCCGCGGCGCTGCGGTGGGACCAGAGTCATGGCCACGGTCATGAGAGTGGGGATCATCAACGCAGTCCCGCCTGCTTGCAGGACGCGCCCGAGGAGCAGAGCGACGAAGCTCGGCGCAAGGGCCGCCACCACGGTGCCTGCCAGGAAGAACCCGGCAGAGGCGAAGAAAATCTGGCGCGTGGTGAGCCTCTCCAGCAGGTAACCGGTGGTCGGAATGACGACGGCCATGGTGAGCATGAATCCCGTCAACAACCACTGTGCGCTCGTGGCGGGGATGCCATAGTCCGCCATGATGGCTGGTAGTGCGACGGACAGCGAGGTCTCGTTGAGAATCATGACCATCGCTCCCAGCACCAGGATGCTGAGGTTGATGACTACCTTGGAGGGAATCTCAGCGGACATGCGGCCAGCCACACCTTTCTTTTCTCTGCTCTGGGGATACTCGCGCCAACGCTTCCGATGTCAGCGCGCAAGGAGTTTAGAGTACTCGCAAGCTAGCCGGGGATGCCACATGAGCCAGGGCAGCGAGGTTTCCTCGCTCCCCGGCAGGTGGTGGGGTTTTAAGGAATCGTTTCCATGTTGCGGGACGTGATGACCACGACGCTGCCACCGCTATCCAGGCTGCAGCCCAGCAGCCGGTTTTCTGGGGTATCCTCCCACAGTTTCGGCGCACCGTATGCACAGTGTCCTAGGTCAGTCTCGAGGTGGCCACGGCTTCCGCCCTCGCCAGCCTGCCAATCATGGTTGGCGTATTCATCCAACAATTCCATGGCGTCATTGCAATTCGTTCCGTCCTCTTGCACGTAGACCAAACCGGTGTCTTCACCACGCGTGCCGCTCTCACCACACACCGCACCGGTGTTGGCAATGCCATCCGCGTCCGGTTTCGCCGGGAAGGTATCGGAGTAGTACTGTCCATCATCCTTGACGGTGAAGTGGTGCCCGTTCGACTTGACCACGAACTCATTGCCGCTGTGCGCCTCAAAGGTTCCACCGTCAAAGCTCACGGTCTCGCCCTCGTTGAGCGTTTCAACCTCGGTGGGCCTATAGAACTCGATGGCCCACACAGGGAAGAAGCCACGGTCACTGCGGTAGCTCACCGCGTTTGACCTCCAGCTTTGCATGACTGGCCCCGGATAGATTGGCGGATCAGCAAACTCCACCTTGCAGTTTGGGCCGTCAGTCTCTTCGTGAATGAGGCAGAGGACGCGCCCATCAGGGCTCTTGACGGCCGGGATGGGGTTCGGAATACTCGCCCGATCACCGCCGGCCATAAAGTCCTTCGGATCGCGTTCCTTCAATCCGCCGGGTTTGTCTTTATCGGGCTTGGCGCTGCTCGACGCCGCGGCCTCAGTAGAGCTACTGGAGGCAGACTCAGAGCTAGTGGAGCTGGCTGAGTTCTGTTGAAACTGTGGCTCATCGCCCGCCGGTTCGCTCGTGGAAGAACACGAAGCCACGGCGCAGGCCATGAGGGAGGCAGAAAGGATAGAGAGAAGCTTCTTCATAACAATCATCGTCCCACGAATTAGTGCTGCGCTAGTAGTTATATGTGTATTTCGGAACATCTGGGTGTACAGCGTCGAGAAGAATGACCCGACCATTACCGGACAAATCACCGCAGTGCAGACGGCGTGCATCCGGATCCGGCATGTCAATGTACTCCGGTTCTCGGTAGGAACACTTCCAGCCGTCAAGCTCCAAAATTCCGCGAGAGTTCATTTCTTTGATGTCCCACTCGTAGTTGAAGTACTTGTCCACGATGTCCATTGCAGTCGTGCAATTCGTCCCGTCTGTCTGCACAAAGACTTTCTGACGGCCAAAATTGGTGTCAGCCTCGCCGCAGACGGTACCCACGGGCGCATAGCCATTGGAGTCCGGTTTAAAAGGATAGGTATCCGCCGAAAACTGGCCGCCGTATTTCACGGTGAACTGGTGCCCTTGGGCCTGAACGGTGAATTCATCTGCGCTGGGGGCTTCAAAAACCACACCGTCTATTTCGACCTTCTCGCCTTCCCCCAGCTGCTGCGATGGAACCTGGTCGCCGGCATCCACCACGCCGTTGGGGAAGAAGCCTGCGCCATCTTTGAAGGAAACCATGTTCGCTTCCCATTGCGGGTTCTCGGGGTCAGGCAGGATAGGCGGGTTCTCAAAGCCAACGCTGCACCAAGGCCCTTTAGAGCCCTCAGTCAGAGAACACGACACCCTGCCGTCTGGGCTCCTCACTCCCCAAGCAACCGTGGTCTCATACCTGAACCCAGTGGCGCGGAAGTCCTCGGCATCGCGCTCTTTGAGTCCGGAAGATTGAGAGCCAAACTCCGGCTCGCGATCTGTGGAATCGCTTTCTTCGGCGCTTTCAGAGCTTTGCGCACTGCTTTGAGAACCGGAGGACTCCACAACTTCGAATCGATGGGTTTCCTCGGTTCCTTCATCAGAAGAACACGCAACCAAGCCAGCCGTTACAAGCGGCAGTGTGAGAAGAGAGAGTAGCTTTTTCATGCTTTGTATTTTTCCACGCAGGCAGGCTTCTCGCTGAGTGATGTGCGCTGTGGCAACAAACTGGAGGCTGCAAAACAACAACGCACAAGCCTTCAGCTGTGGGGCTGGTGGCTTGTGCGTTGCGCGCGGAATGTGCCGCGGGGTGAGCTCTGTGCGAGTTGGCCTCGGGCCTACTTCTCCGGCTTCACAATCGGGAAGAGCACGGTCTCACGGATACCCAGGCCAGTCAGGGCCATGAGCAGGCGGTCGATGCCCATGCCCGTGCCGGCTGTCGGAGGCATTCCCTGCTCCATGGCGGCGAGGAAGTCCTCGTCCAAGACCATGGCTTCCTCATCACCGCCGGCGGCCAAGCGCGCCTGATCCTCAAAGCGCTCGCGCTGGATAACGGGATCCACCAGCTCCGAGTATCCGGTAGCCAGCTCGAAGCCGCGCACGTAGAGATCCCACTTCTCGGTCACACCCGGCAGGGAGCGGTGCTGGCGGGTCAGCGGAGAGGTCTCGACCGGGAAGTTCTTCACAAAGATCGGGCCCTCGAGCTGGTCCTCGCAGAGCACCTCCCAGATCTCTTCCACCAGCTTGCCGTGGCCCCAGCCGCCGTCCTTCGGGACGTCGAGCCCGATGACGTCGGCAAGCGCCTTCAGCTCCTCGACGGTGGAGTCGATGGTGACCTCCGGCTGGCCCGGGAACTTGCGTTGCAGAGCCTCGTTGAGTGAGGGGTACATTTCAATCTCCGGCCACTCTTCACCACCGAAGTCATACTCAGTGCCATCCGCCAAGGTGACGGTGGTGGAACCGAAGACCGCACGTGCCACCGACTGGATGGACTCACGGGTGGTACGGGCGCAATCGTTGTAGTCGCCCCACGCGGCGTAGGTCTCCAGCATGGCGAATTCCGGAGAGTGGGAGCGGTCGACGCCCTCGTTGCGGAAGTTGCGGTTGATCTCAAAGACGCGATCGATGCCGCCGACGACGGCGCGCTTAAGGAAGAGCTCCGGCGCGATGCGCAGGTACAGGTCAATGTCCAAAGCATTGGAGTGCGTTACGAACGGGCGGGCTGCTGCACCGCCGTGGAGGGTCTGCAGCATCGGGGTTTCGATCTCTACGAAGCCCTCATCCTCCAGGTAGTTGCGCAGTGCACGCATGACCTTGACGCGGGTCATGGCATTCTTGCGGGCTTCCTCGCGCACGATGAGGTCGTTGTAGCGCTGGCGCACGCGGGTTTCCTCATTCATGTCAGCGAAGGACACCGGAAGCGGGCGCAAGGACTTCGCCGCCATGGTCCATTCGCTAGCCATGACGGAGAGCTCGCCGCGGCGCGAGGCAATTACTCGGCCGTGCACGGAGATGAAATCACCCAAGTCAACGTCGGACTTCCACGCGGCTAGGCGCTCCTCCCCTACCTCTGCAAGGGACAGCATGGCCTGCACCTGGGTACCGTCGCCATCCTGCAGGGTGGCGAAGCACAGCTTGCCGGTATTGCGCATGAAGATGAGGCGGCCGGCGATGGCCACCTCAACGTCAGTCTCCTCACCAGCGCTGAGGTAGGTAACGCCCTCTTCCGCGGCCGGTTCCTCGCCTTCGGCCACTACCTGGAACTGCTGGCGAAGATCCCGCAGAGAGATCGTGCGGTCTACGGTCACCGGATAGGGCTCGGTGCCGGACTCCAACAGTCGGGCACGCTTCTCGCGGCGAATGCGCAGCTGCTCGGGGACGTCAGTAACTTCAGTATTCTTCTTCTCGCTCACGGTTGTCTAGGGTAGTCGATCCCTATACGCTGGCGCGATCCCGGTTCACAGAGTGTTCATCTAGCGGTTAGACAGGATCAACCGCGCGGTCATCTCAACCGTATTAACTCATGACGTCCGTTGCGACACTTCGTTGCGACATCCCCTTGCGCAACCAACGATTTTCGATTTTTGGAGCATAACTTTCATGGCACTCAACGGCCGTAATCTCTTGGCTAACATGTTCACCTCGTCTCGTTCTTCTCTTACCTGCACCTACAAGTGCGGTAATGCCTGTTTCGGCGAATGCGAGAACACCTCCGACAACCCTTACTTCGGCGACCAGTTCTCCCGCCGTACCGCCCTGCGCGCCGGTGGCTTGGCTGTCGTCGCCGTTGGTGGTTCCTCTGCGCTGGCTGCATGCGCTGCTCCGGATGACAACGGGTCTGCGGCGGGCGGCTCCTCCAACAAGACCAGCGAAGTTAAGGGCTCCGACATCGAGCTCACCTCCGCCGAAGGCATGCACTTTGAAGCCGTTGAGGCCAATACCAAGGATGAGGTCGTCATCCCGAAGGGCTATGAGCAGTCCGTTCTGATTGCCTGGGGTGACCCAGTCATCGAGGGCGCTCCGGAATTCGACGTCAACAACCAGACCGCCGAAGCGGCGGAGAAGCAGTTCGGCTTCAACAATGACTTCGCCGGCCTCATCGAGCACCCGGATGACAAGAACCGCATGATCTACATGTGCTCGCACGAGTACACCACCGAGCCGATGATGTTCCCGGACTACGATCCGGAGAACCCCACCGAGGAACAGGTGAAGATCGGCTGGGCCGGTCACGGCCACACTATCCTCGAGGTGTCCAAGGTCAAGGGCTCCGGCGAGCTCAAGCGTGAGTTCGGCCCGCTCAACCGCCGCATCACCGCCACCACCCCGTTCACCCTGGTGGGCCCAGCTAAGGGCACTGACCTGGTGAAGACCTCCGCCGACCCGAAGGGTGAGAAGGTCCTGGGTACCCTCAACAACTGCTCCGGCGGCGTGACCCCGTGGAACACCATGCTCTCCGGCGAAGAGAACTTCGACCAATACTTCGCCGGCGGCGACATCAAGGATAAGAAGGCTGCTGAATCCCTCAAGCGCTTCGGCATCGAGGAAGGCCCGTCCGACCGCAAGTGGGAAAAGTACGATGCCCGCTTTGATGTGACCAAGGAGCCGAACGAGCCGAACCGCTTTGGCTGGCTCGTGGAGATCAACCCGCTGGACCCGAAGTCCACCCCGATTAAGCACACCGCAGTGGGCCGCTTCAAGCACGAGGCCGGCAACATCCACATCACCAAGGATGGCACTGTGGTGTGCTACTCCGGCGATGACTCCCGCTTCGAGTACGTCTACAAGTTCGTCTCCACCAAGAAGTACAAGGAAGGCGATCTCGAGCACAACATGACCATCCTGGACCACGGCACCTTGTACGTGGCCAAGATGGAGGGCAACTCCCCGGAGAAGGAAATCGACGGCTCTGGTGTCCTGCCGGAGGACGGCGCTTTCGATGGCAGCGGCGAGTGGGTCAAGCTGCTGACCTCCGATACTGAGAACAACAAGTTCGAGTCCCACGTGGACGGCATGTCCGCCGAAGAGGTCGCCGTCTTTACCCGTGAGGCCGCCGACAAGGTGGGCGCCACCAAGATGGACCGCCCGGAAGACGTCCAGGTTCACCCGGAGACCGAGAAGGTCTACATCGCGCTGACCAACAATAAGTACCGCGGCGCCACCGGCGAGAACGCTAAGAAGAACAAGGAAGACGCCAAGGAATGGGCTCCGGTCAAGGAGAACAAGAACGGCCTCGTCATGGAGCTCGAGGATGACCACGCCGGTGAGAAGTTCACCTGGAACCTCTTCCTAGTCTGCGGTGACCCGCGTGAGGCCAGCACCTACTTCGGTGGCTTCGACAAGGAGAAGGTCTCCCCGATTTCCTGCCCGGATAACCTGGCCTTCGACAACCACGGCAACCTGTGGATCTCCACTGACGGCAACGCGCTGGACTCTAACGACGGCCTCTACGCCGTGACCACCGAGGGCGAGACCCGCGGCGAGCTCAAGTGCTTCCTCACCGTCCCGGCGGGCGCGGAGACCTGTGGCCCGATCGTCGACGATGACCGCGTCATGGTCAACGTTCAGCACCCGGGCGAGTCTGATGACGCCACCTTCGACAAGGCCACCTCCCACTGGCCTGATGGCGGTAAGTCCACCCCGCGCCCGGCCGTGGTTGTGGTGTGGAAGAAGGGCGGCAAGATCGGTACCGAATAAGGCACCGACGCTGCGTAGTGCGCACTCTTAGGCGGTGCGCAGCTGCGCCTCCAGCACCTCCTGTGCGAAGTCCCACAACGGGGTTGCAACCCCAGCTTTGACGCCCATGCGTCGGATCGCTCCGACCTGGGCGTCTAATTCGTTGGGCAATCCTTCCTTGATATCGCGCTGCATTGAGGACGTGCTGTCCGGGTGCTGCTGGCGGGCAAACTCCATGGTCTGTTCCACCACGTTCTCTGGTAGCTCCACGCCGAGTGCGCGCCCGACGGCCTCAACTTCCCGCATGAAGGCCTCGAGCTGGCCGGGGATTTCCTGGCAGAGGTACCCAATCGGTTTGTCCACCAAGGTGCCTAGAGTGCCTGTCGGGGTGACGAACATGGCTTTCGACCAGACGTCGACAAGCGCGGCGTCGTGGAACTTGCTGGAGGCCCCAGACTTTTTCAACGCGGCCGCCAGCTCCTCGCCCGTACGGCGCAGCGACTCCGGCGCCTCAGCACTCAGCGGACCAAAAGCCAAAGCCAAGGGCCCTGGGTTGCGCTTGATCTGAGCCGGTCCCAGGCGGGTGGCGTAAACGCGGGCGACACCGGCAAGGATGTTTTCCTCCCCGAATTCCTCGGCCGCCAGGTAGGGAATCTCAACCGAGTTGTGCGTGGTCACCACCGGGATCCCCTGCAGGGCCTCTCGGTCCTCCGCGCTGCCAAAGGTCTCGTTGCCCGGCAGCGCCTTCGACGCAATAACCGCCACGTCCAGCCCACCCAAGAGTTCTTTGACCTCAGCAAAAGTTTGGGCAGCCGGGACCTTAATGACCTCGGTGGTGGTGGGTTCCGCGTGGGCGTCGATCAGCGTCACGCCCGTCTCCCCCAACACCCGCAAGGTCTCACCGCGAGCGACGAAGGCGACGTCGTGGCCCGCTGCTTTCAGTTTTCCGCCAAAGTATCCGCCGATAGCGCCGGCTCCCAGAATTCCAATCTTCATGTCTCCAACCTAACTGGTGGAGACCTGCGCCACAGACTTTTATCCGCGCTGCTCTAGATTACGGAAGCCAATTCCCAACGGCACACCTGCATTATCGATGAGCCGCACCCCACCCACGGTAGCGGCGATAAAGAGGCGGGCATCGCCCTCTGCGGGGGCCTCACCCAGGTCGCGTCCGCGCAGCTCGACGTACTCCGGCTCCACGTTTGCTGCGGCCAACACTTCACGTGCCACGCGCACAACCTCTTCGGCTCCGGACTCCGCCGCGTACGCACCGGCGGTGAGTGCCGCCGACAGCGCGCTGGCTTGCTCGCGGGCCTCCGGTGCGACGTCAGCGTTGCGCAGGCTCATCACCACGCCATCGGGCATGCGCACCGAGGGCACGCCCTGGACACGCGCCGCGATGTGGAGGTCCGTAAAGGCCTGCTGGGTGGCCACGAGCAGCTCGTAATCCTTCTCCCCCATGAGCACATCGCTGGGCCCCAGCGCACAGGTCAGCGCCACAATGCGGGTCAGCTCCGCGCTCACGTTCTCCATGCCGTGGTCGGGCGCGAGGATCCGCGTGCGCTGGCTCTGCTCGCCATAGCGCCACACCACATCAACACCGTCAAGGGCAGAGATGTCCGTCTCTGGGTCCACAGCCACGACCACGATGCCACCGCGCACGCGCTGCGCCGCCTGCACCAAGGCCAGGTGCCCGGCATGGATATCGCGGCCCAGCGGCACGAGCACCACACGCTTGCCCGTCTTGCGGTAGGCGCTACCAACCATGCGGATGCGCTCAATGTCCTCCACTAGGAGTTGTTCTGCCACGGCGCTTCCTTTCTTACTGCCCACAGTTCCAGTTCTTCAATCTTCTCCTGCCCGCCCACCATCCGGGCGACGTCGCGGTAGTTGCGCGCCATGCCCAGCTCCACGGCGGCAGAATAAGCATCGATGATGTCCCCGGCGTCGAGGTCGAAGGCGCCGCCCATAAAGTTTTCGATAATCCCCGCCTTTATCGCCGCCCACACGCTGAGTGCACCGAGCATCTCCGCGTAGTACAACCGTGCGGCACGTTCGGCGCGCTGCTCCTCCGGCACCGTTTCTGCGGACTGGGAAATCTCCGATAGCAGCAGACCAATGACGGTTTCCGCTACCTCATCGGGCGTGCTCACCGCATAGGAGTCAGCCAATGGTGCTGCGGCAATCGTCACACAGCCTCGTATTTCCAGCTCATCGAGTGCTTCTACCCCAACCAGCAACGAGGTATGAATAATAATCTGCCTAGGGCGCACGTGCTTGGCCACATCCCCAACAGCCGCCTCCAGCTCTCTCGCCGTTGCAGCGATAATCAGTGCATCGAAGCGGTCCAACTCGGAGGGGTCCTCAAGGCTCTCGATGGTGTGGCCGGCCCACTCGAGGCGCCGTGCGAAGTTAAGGCCGGCCCGGGAGTTACCCCAGACCGCCACCCGCATGCGTGGTGCCTTCATCTACTTCTTGTCGCCCTTGTTCTGCTGTACCTGCTGACGCTTGCGGCGTGCCATGAGCTCCGCCACGGAGACCGCGCCCTCGCGGTGCTCATCGCTGCGGCGGCGGCCACGGGTGCTGGTCTGTGCGGTGTCTGCCTCCGGCTTGCGGTGGCGGTGGTGCGGCTGGGCCGGGGCAGAGTTCTCCTTGATGTGCTGCCCGCCCGCAGCACCCTGGTTCCACTGCACGGCCTGGAAACTATCGGTCTTAAACTCCGGCGCCTTCTGCTGCGGCTTCGGCTGTGGCTGGGGTTTCTCGGCCTTCGGCTTCGGTTGCGGCTTCTGCTGCGCCGCCTGCGGCTTAGGCTGCGTTTCGGTCATTGGGCGAAATGCCGGGGGACGGTTCTGAGAAGGCTGCGGCGCGCCGAAGGGCGATGGGGCTGGGCGGGCGCCCTGCTGATCTGCGGGATTCCCGGCGGGTTTCGTGGCGGGCTGCTCGGCTGGCTTCTGAGTGGGGTGCTGAGCAGGCTTCGCGCCTGGCTCCGCAGCCGGCTGCTGGGCGTTGGCACGGGCATTATCCGCCAACAGGTTGTCCAGCGGGTTGCTCACTGGGTGGGTGGGCTGCGAGCCGAGGCGGCCTGCCACGGCGTCGGCAGAAGGCGCGCCACCGGACTTCTGAGTGAAGTTCACGTTGGTGGCATCGCCACGCTCATCCACGCTCGCGCCGCCGGCCTTGCGCTCCAGCTCCTGGATACGGCGGGCCTCCGCGTACAGGGCGGCAGGTTCGTAGACCCACTCGCGCCCGGAGATCTCCTCGATCTGGGCGCGGATGGCTTCTAGTTCAGAACGGATCTCCGCCAGAACCTCGCTATTGTCTGCTGTGGAAGATCCGGAGGCGGTCAGTGAGGAAGCGGCATGGGCGCGCTCCACCGCCAGAAGCTCGTTGGCCTCATGGGCCTGACGGCGGTAGCGCACCACCAGGAAGAAGCCCAGAACCGCGGCCCACAGGGAGGCGAGCAAAGCGATCTTCAGCGCATTCGCTGAGCCCGAAATCAACATAACCAGGCTGGCAATGACAGCGAGAATGACCAAGACGATGAGCCCGATGGAACCGGCGTCCGTCTTCGAACCGGACTGGGAAGACTCCACCGACGTTGGCGGCTGTGAGTCCGGCTGTACAGAAAACTGGGTCGTCGGGCGATCATCCGGGGCCGACTCGTGCTGGGGCTCAGGGGCGTGGTTCGGACTCGTCATGCCCACTAACTTACCGCTTGTGCACCATCAGATGGAGGTGGCACCTCGCAGTGTCGCTCCAGCACCACTCCGGCAACGCACATCGCGGCACCACCCAGCGCCGAAGTCACCACCCCGGTCAGGTCACCGGACGCAGCAACGAGCTCGCCGGCGCGCGGCACGACATAGACCGCCATTCCCGCATAGGCCCCACCCACGATGGCGCCGGTCCACGCGGAGGCTTTACCGACGAGCAGGAATTGCGCGATAGTCATGGGATTCAGCTGCGAGTTATCCAGGCCGATGCCATGCTCATCGTCCTTGGCGCCGCGCACCTTGAGGGTCAACAGCACACAGACCAGCGCCATGGCCCACAGGGAAATCGACACCGCTGCCGGAATGGCCAGCATTGAGCCATAAAAGCGGGTGGTGAGGATGGCGGCCGCTGCGGCCACGAAGAGGGCCACGCCGACGAGCGCGCTGATCGACGTCCTCCTCATCGCCTACCCCACTTCCTTCACCGCTGCGACCTCGTCCTCATCGAGGCCCGCGATGAGCTCGCGCACCGGGGTGCCGTTGAGCTCCGCGTGCTCATCCGCAGCCAACCACGGCACGAGCACGAAAGCGCGCTCGTGTGCATAGGGGTGCGGGAGGGTGAGCTCCGGATCATCGGAGGTAACGCCGTCTATCTGCACGATGTCCACGTCTAAGGTGCGCGGACCCCAGTGCCGCACGCGTACGCGCTCGGCGGCTTCTTCCAACTTCTGGCCACGGCGCAGCAGCTCCAGCGGAGTGCAGTCCACGTCCACGATAAGCACTGCGTTGAGGAATTCATCTTGGTCAGTCACACCCCACGGCGGGGTGGCATAGACCGGGGAGGCCGCAACGGTCTCGGCGGCGAATTCATCGAAAACGGTCTGCAGGAGCGCGCGGCGATCCTCCATGTTGGACCCGATGGACAAGACAGCGCGCATTAGCCTGCCATCCGCTTCCGGGAGCGGCGCGCTACGACCGCGACGTCGGCAAAGGTGCGCGGGATGGGTGCCTTCGGCTTGTGGATCGTCACCTCGATGGCGTGGAGGATCTCGAAGCGCTGCATCGCGGTCTCGGCGACTTCAGCGGCCACCGTTTCGATGAGATCGCGGGAGGGGCCTTCGACGATGTTTGCTGCGACGTCGGCAAGCTCGGCGTAGTTGACCGTCCGTGACAGGTCATCCTCGATGCCCGCGGTGTCCAACCAACATGTGACGTCCACGATGAAGGGCTGCCCCGTCTTCTTCTCTTCCTCGAAGACGCCGTGGTAGCCAAAGCATTCCAGGCCGGTGAGCTCGATGCGATCCGCCATGGGTTTAAGCCCTCCCCAGCGAAGTCGAGACCACGGTGCCTCCATCGGCGCCGTTGGCGTAGCTACCGGAGGCATGCTCGCCGCCGGTATACGCCGCGCCCGCATTCCAGGCCGCGGCGACATCCACGGCATCGCGGGAGACATCAACCTCGTGCACGCGCACGCCCCACGCTCCCATCTGTGCGGAAATGGCGGTCACGGCCGCGGTGGCCGGATCCGCGAGAAGCGGGCTGGACTCGACACCGCGATCCTCCCGGATGGCGGCGAGGAAGCGCTTGCGGGAAGCGCCCACAAGCAGCGGGAACTCGCCCTCCAGGAATTCCGGCAACGCCTTGAGCAAAGCCCAGTTATCCTGCGGGGACTTGGCAAATCCCAGGCCCGGATCCACCACGATATTGTCGTGGCTAACACCTGCCTGGAGGGCGTTATCGGCGAGCTTCGCCAGGGACTCGTGGACATCGCGCACCACGTCCCCGCCGTGGTCGGCCACTCCGGCGGCCGAACCGAATTGGACGGTGCGCCAGTGCATGAGGCACACCGGCAGACCGGTAGCCGCCATAGTGCGGTACATCTCCGGGTCGGCGGCACCACCGGAGACGTCATTGATCATGTCGGCACCAGCTTCGGCGGCAGCTTGAGCAACCGAGGCTCGCATCGTATCCACGGAGGTCTTGATCCCCTCCTCGTGCAGCGCCTTGATGACGGGCACGACGCGGTGCTCCTCTTCTTCGGCCGCGACACGCACTGCACCCGGGCGGGTGGACTCGCCGCCCACATCGATCATGTCCGCGCCGGAGGCCACCAAGTGCCGGGCGTGCGCGATGGCGTCGTCGACATTAATCCAGCGTCCGCCGTCAGAGAAGGAATCTTCCGTGACGTTGACGATGCCCATGACCAGCGTGCGGCCGGGGACGGTGAGGTTGCTGACTGCCATGGAAACTAGCTCCTAATGAGGCTCATGACCTCCGCACGGGAGGCCGCATTCTTCTTGAAACCGCCGCGGACCGCGGAGGTCGTCGTGGTAGCCCCCGGCTTGCGGATGCCGCGCATGGCCATGCACAGGTGCTCGCACTCGATGACCACGATGACGGACTGTGCGTGGAGGACGTCCACGAGGGCGTTGGCGATCTGGCTGGTGAGGCGTTCCTGGACCTGCGGGCGCTTGGCGTACATATCCGCCAGGCGGGCCAGCTTAGACAGTCCGGTGACGTGGCCGTCGGGGCCCGGGATGTAGCCGATGTGCGCCTTGCCGTAGAAGGGCACAAGGTGGTGCTCGCACGTGGAGTAGATGGGGATATCGCGCACGAGGACAAGCTCCTGGTGCTCCTCGGCGAAGGTCTTGTGGAGTACCTCAGTTGGATCCTGGTGCAAGCCGGCGAAGACCTCGGCATAGGCGCGGGCTACGCGGGCCGGGGTCTCGCGCAGGCCCTCGCGGTCAGGGTCCTCGCCCACCGCGAGGAGAAGTTCGCGGACGGCGGCTTCGGCGCGCTCGTGGTCAAACTCGCGCTGCGCCGGGATGTTATCGCTCATTGTTCTGGCCGTCCTTGTACGGGTTGTTGCGGTATTCATTCTCTCCCCAGCCGGGCGCGCCCCAGGCGTGATCCTCTGGCTTGGCGTGGCGGCCGCGGCGCTGCAGTTCGCGCTCGCTTGCCTGTGGCTCCTGGCTGGAGCGCTGCTGTGCTTCCGCGGTGTTCGGCACACGCGGAATCTCTTGGGTGTCCTCGCTACTGGGCCCTGCCTGCTCTGGGGCCACGGTCTCCTCCTGCGCCGCGTCGCTGACAGCTTCGTCCTCGCTCAGCTCGCGGCCAGTGGGTTCGGTGATCTCGGACTCGCCGAAGAAGGTGTTGCCCTTCTCTGGATCCACGTAGTCACCTGCGTGCTGGCCAAAGCTGAAGCCGATCTCCTTGACCGGCGCCGCCGTCCCGGCGGCGTCAGCGGGCTCGCCGCCGTTCTCCTTCGCGCGCTCAAGCTCCGCCTGGCGGCGCTCGCGGGCGGCGCGGGAGGCGTCGAGAAGCGTCATGCGTTTCGGCAGTTCCTCACCACGCTCCTGGGCCAGCTCCACCGGGGTCTTCACCGGCTCGCGGCCAGCCTGGCGCGGGAAGCGGGCGTCCTCGTTCGGGAAGACGTCGAAGGCCTCGCGCGGCTCGATGCCCTCGAAGATGCCCTCGAGGTCCGGGCGGCGCAGGGTTTCCTTCTCCAGCAGCATCTCGGCGAGCTTATCCAGGTAGTCGCGGTGCTCGGACAGGATGTCATAGGCCTGCTGATGAGCGCGGTCCAGCAGGTAGGCCATCTGCTCATCGATCTTGGCGGCTACGGAATCCGAGTAGTCGATGGACCCACCGCCGCCGGCATAGCTGAAGGGATCACCCTGCTCCTTGCCGTACTTCACGGTGCCCAAGTCCGGGCTGAAGCCGTATTCGGTCAGCATGGAGCGCGCAATCTTGGTGGCGTGCTCAATATCCGAAGAAGCGCCGGTGGTGGGTGCGCCGAACACAAGCTCCTCCGCAGCACGCCCGCCCATGGCGAAGACGAGGCGAGCGAAAAGCTCATCGCGGGTGTACATGCCCTTGTCGTCTTCCTGCGCGGTCATGGCGTGACCGCCCGTGCGGCCGCGGGCCAGGATGGTCACCTTATAGACGCGCTCAATGTCCTTGAGCGCCCACGCCGACAAGGTATGGCCGCCCTCGTGGTAGGCGGTGACCTTCTTCTCATGCTCAGAGATGATCTTGCTCTGGCGGCGCGGGCCGCCGACGACGCGGTCGGTGGCCTCCTCCAGCGCGTCGTAGGTAATGACGTTACCGCCAATGCGCGCGGTGAGCAGGGCAGCCTCGTTGAGAACGTTGGCCAGGTCCGCACCGGACATGCCGGCGGTGCGCTTGGCCAGCTGCGCCACGTCCACTTCCTTGGCCAGCGGCTTGTCCTTAGCGTGCACGCGCAGAATCTGCTCGCGGCCGGCCAGGTCCGGATTGGTCACCGGGATCTGGCGGTCGAAGCGGCCCGGGCGCAGAAGCGCCGGGTCCAAGATGTCGGGACGGTTGGTGGCGGCGATGAGGATGACGCCCTCACGGTCACCGAAGCCATCCATCTCCACGAGCAACTGGTTCAGCGTCTGCTCGCGCTCATCGTGGCCGCCGCCGGTACCGGAACCACGCTGGCGGCCCACGGCGTCAATCTCATCGACGAAGATGATGCACGGGCTATTCTGCTTGGCCTGCTTGAACAGGTCGCGCACGCGGGAAGCACCGACGCCGACGAACATCTCCACGAAGTCGGAACCGGAAATGGAATAGAAAGGCACGCCGGCCTCACCCGCAACGGCGCGGGCCAGAAGGGTCTTACCCGTGCCGGGAGGGCCGTACAACAGCACGCCGCGCGGGATTTTCGCGCCCAGCGCATGGTAACGCTCCGGATCATCCAGGAAGTCCTTGATCTCCTGGAGTTCATCCACCGCTTCATCCGCACCGGCAACATCCGCAAAGGTGTTGGTGGGCATGTCCTTGGTCAGCTCCTTGGCCTTGGAGCCACCAATGCCGAACATGCCGCCCGCGCCCTGCTGCATGCGGGTCATAAGCCAGAACAGCAGCGCGAAGAGGATCAGCATCGGCAGCAGGAAGCTGATCATGGAACCGATGAAGGAATCCTGCGTCACCTTGGTCTGGTACTTCTCCGCACCAGAGCCCTTCACCGCGTTAAAGACCTGCTCGGAGGCGCGGGCCGGGTACTTGGCAATGACCTCTTCGACGCCTTCCTGCTCCTCCACCGTCACCGGCTTCTTGAGCTTGAGGCGCAGCTGCTGCTCGCGGTCATCGATCTGTGCTTCCTCGACGTTCTTATCCGTCAGCTGCTGCATGGCCACGGAGGTGTCCACCTGCTTGAAGCTGCGGGCATCATTGCTAAAGAACGTGAAAGCGTACAGCAGGATGAGAACTAGGCCCGCGATCGAGCCATAGCGGATGATGTTCTTATTTTTCATTAATTACCTTGCGAATTCGAGGCCTCATGCAACAGAGGGCAAGAAAAACTAGTCGTTGCTGTATACCGCAGGCTCCAGCGTGCCCACATAGGGCAGGTCACGGTAGCGCTCCGCAAAATCCAGACCATAGCCCACGACAAACTCGTTGGGGATATCAAAGCCCACGTCGAAGAGATCCAGCTCCGCCTTGACTACCTCAGGCTTGCGCAGCAGCGTGACCACTTCCAGTGAACGGGGGTGGCGGCCCTGCAGGTTGCGGATGAGCCAGGACAAGGTCAGGCCGGAGTCGATGATATCTTCCACGATGACCACATCACGGCCCTCGATATCGCGGTCCAGGTCCTTCAAAATACGCACCACGCCCGAGGAGGAGGCCGAGTTGCCATAGGAGGACACCGCCATGAACTCCAGTTGGGACGGAATGGTGAGCTTGCGGGCAAAGTCCGTCAAGAAGAAGACCGCACCCTTGAGCACGCACACCAGGATGAGGTCATCATCGGCGTTGCTGTATTTCTCGGAAACGCGGTCCGCCATCTCTTGGATGCGCGCCTGAAGATCGTCTTCGGCGACGAGTACGTTTCTAATGTCCTCTCCATAAGGATTGGCGGGGACGGCTGAATCATGGGTGTCGTGCACGTGAGCGCTCCTTTGCTGACCGAGGCAATAGTGACAGTTTGCCACCAACGCGTGCGACTTCCAACCTTGTACCTCTCTTTTCACCACGGACGGCGACTGGCCCCTGCCCATGCCACTGCACGCACAGGGCATCGATGCCGCGCACCGCCTCGCGCGTAACCTCTACCCCTTCCTCGCGCAGCCACGCGGCAATCGCCCGGCGGCGCTTCGGCTCGGGAAGGGCGGCCAGCTCGGCGCAGTCGGGGGTGGGGTGGGTGGTGAGGAAGGCGTCGTCAAGCGCGGCGTCATAGGCTGCCTGGGCCAAAGCCGGCACGGGGTCACCGCCCAGGATCTCCTGCAGGCGCGGGAGGATCTCGCGGCGCAGCGCCACGCGGCGAAAGGCCGGGTCCTGGTTCTGGGGATCGTGCCAGACGTCCAGCTCCAGCTCCGCGCAGGCGGCCTCGGTCTGAGCGCGGCGCACGCGCAAAAGGGGGCGCAGCACGCGCACGCCCTCCACCTCGGAGCGCTCGCACATGCCCGCCACCTTCCCCCGCAGGGCGCTCAGCAGCAGGGTTTCGGCCTGGTCATCGGCGGTATGAGCCACCGCCACCTCGCCCCAGGGCGCGAAGGCACGGTACCGGGCGGCGCGGGCTTCGGCCTCCACGGAGCCGTGCTTGGCGACGTCCACCGGCAACACCTCCGCCCCCGCCCCCAATCCACGAGCCTGGTCGGCAGCCCCGCGCGCCTGTGCGGCCGAGCCTTCCTGTAGGCCGTGGTCGACGCAGAGCGCTGTGACCTCATGACCTTCTGCGACGAGGGCCGCGGTCAGCGCCAGCGAGTCGGCGCCGCCGGACAATCCCACCGCTATGGCGCGGGGGTGCTGCCCCACCACGGCGCGGGCGGCCACCCGGCAGGCCAAGAAGTTGGGGCTTTTACGTGGCCAAAAAGGTTTCTTAGAAGTCATGGAGTGCGGCGGCGAGGGCGTCTTGGGCCTGGCGGGCGGAGGTGACTTCGCCGTCGTTGACCAGGAAGGCGAAGGCATAAACCCGGCCCGACTGGCCTTGGGCGGTGCCGGTCAGCGCGGAGGTTCCGGTGAGTGTGCCGGTCTTGGCGCGCACGAAGCCGCGGGCGGGCGAATCGGAATAGCGCTCATAGAGGGTTCCTTCGCCGCCGGCGAGGGGGAGGTAGCCCAACAGTGGGCGTAGCTCTTCGGTGGCTACGGCTTGATCCGCGATGTGGGCGAGGAGGCCTGCCGGGATGCGATTATCGCGGGAGAGACCTGAACCGTCCTTTAAGGTGACGCCGTTGACGTCGATGCCGGCGCCGCTGAGCACGTCGAGGGTGGCCTGCGCGGCGCCGTCGAAGCTTGCCTCCGCGTCTTGGCTGATGGCCAGCTCGCGGGCGATGGCCTCTGCCATGACGTTGTCGGAGTCCTTCGCCGCTTGCTGCGCGCGCAAGGCCAGCGGCTCGGACTCGCTGGAGGCGATGGCCTCCGCGTTGTCGGGTGCGGGGGCCATGTCGGCTTTATCGGTACCCAGGCGTTTGGCGAGCGCGCGGGCGACGTCGAGTGCCGGCTCATGGGAGCGCGGGACGTCCCCGGTCTTCTCCCCGATGCGCCCGCCGTAGAGCATGGCTGGCTGGATGGGTGCGACATAGCCACCGTCGATATTGTCATCGTCCCAGCCGGGAGCCTGGTCGGGGCCGGCCCAGACGGAGGTATCAATGGATACTCGGTTGACGGTGCTCATGTGCTTCTTGATCTGCTCCGCGAGCTCATCGAGGCGCTCGTCCGTCAGCCACACATCGCCGGAGGCTTTGATGACCACGTCGCCATCGTTATCGCCTTTGACCACTTCCGTGGTGAGGCGTTCTTCTTCATCGAGCGCGAGCGTTGCTGCGGCGAGGGTGAGGACCTTGGTCGAGGAGGCAGGCGTGAGCGGCTTTGCGGGTTCGCGCTCCCACAGCACCTCGTGGGTGGTGGTGTCGATGACCTGACCGCCGAAAGTGGCGAGAGCCTTGTCTTTGCCCAGCTCATCCAACTTCGCTTTAAGCGCGGCGGTGTCTATCTCACCAGGCTCGACGGGTTGGAGCAGCGTTTCGGGTTCTGCCTGCTTATAGGGTTGGCCGTGGTCCAGTTGATCGTAGGTGCGCTGGACTTCTACGCCCACTGCGGCCGTCGCCGCCACGACGCCGGCCGTGACGAGGGCCGCAGTACTCCACCAGACATGCTTAGCTTTCATCGCCCTTTAGACTAGCGCGGTAGACTATGCGGAGCACATGCCAACCTATTAGTTATGGAGGATTCAGCCGTGAGCGTTGAAGTAACCATCGAGATCCCGAGGGGCTCCCGCAACAAGTACGAGATCGACCACGAGACCGGCAAGGTCCACCTCGACCGCTACCTGTTCACCCCGATGGCCTACCCGGCTGACTACGGCTTCATCGACCACACCCTGGGTGAGGACGGCGACCCGCTCGACGCACTAGTGATCCTCCCGGAGCCGGTCTTCCCGGGCGTTGTCGTGGAGGCCCGCATTCTCGGCGTATTCAAGATGACCGATGAGGCCGGCGGCGATGACAAGCTGCTTGCCGTCATCGATGACCCGCGCTGGGAGCGCTACCAGGACATCAACGATGTGGAGCAGCACATCAAGGACGAGATCGAGCACTTCTTCGTCCACTACAAGGACCTGGAGCCGAACAAGGAAGTTACCGGCTCCGGCTGGGGCGACAAGGCTGAGGCAGAGAAGATCCTCGAAGAGGCTAAGGCTCGCTTCAAGTAAGCCGCTGCTTCCGCGTGCCAGCGAGAGCACTGTCAGGTACGTTTTGGTAAATAAGGGCTGAAAACCTACCAGTTTTTCGCCACTATTTGCGAAAACGTACCTTTTTCGTTCCGGGGGGAACATTGATTGAGATTTATCGGGGACGCGATGTCTCCCGCGGGGCTCGGCGCAAGGGAGCCATCAAGATTGCGAATGGCTTTTACCTCTCAAAGGAGCCAACACCGCTTCAGCTAGCACAAATCATGTCGCGTGAATGGCCTGACTTAGCGCTTGACGGCTATTCCGCCGCTCGCCGGTACTTAGAACAGCCCCTTCAATTCCCGCTCGAGTTTATTCGCGACTCCACTCTCCCATCGAGCACGTACTTTCGCAGTCGGCGGGCGCGCCCCAAGGCGCTGGGCAGCATGAACGGAGTCAATGTATGTAGTCCCCTGCAATGCATTGAGACGATGGCGCAGGAGGATGCCGTAGCCTTCATCGAGGCCTTCTTCGCCGGGCCGCACGGACGCTCGCGCATCGAGACCGAACAGCTAGACTTTCGCCGCCTGCCCAAGCACACGCGTGAAATCCTAGAGAAAGCCATCGTTGGGGCGGATAGCAAGCCGGAGCGCGACCTCACCCGAGGCCTCGAGCCGCACGTCAAGGTCCGCAACAACGTGCGGGTTGGGTCCTACCGCTGGGACTTGGTGCTAGAGGAGTACAAGGTGGCCATCGAGGTGGACGGCTATGCCTATCACAAAGGCGAGAACCGGCAGCGTTTCGAAATCGACCGCCAGAAGCTTAACGACGCCATCCAGCGCGGCTACCGGCCCCTCCACTTCACCGCCGCCACGATTGAGCACCACCTCGACGTCGCTGTGTACCAGGTTCTCGCGGTCATACAAGGGCGGGGTGAGTTCGTGCCTCCGCCGTGGAAGTGGCACCACTACTGGCGGTGGGAGGGCGAGCGTTGGGCGGGCTAGCGTTGCAGCTGTTCAGCCGCAACGTGCCGACAACGAACTGGGCTGACTAACGCTGCGGCTTACTAACACTGCAGCTAACTAACTACAGTGGGACGCGAGCCAGCCGTCGAGCTCGGATTCCGGGGCATCGGGAGCGATGGGGTCCTCGGCGAATTCCTCGCCCGTGCGCGCCTTGTCCTTGGCCGTGGTGAGCATGAGCGAGCGGCCGTCCGGATAATCCAGGACCACGTTGGCAGAGGCGTAGCCGGCAGTCGGCTCACCGAAGGTCCGCACGTTGTCCAGCCCGCGGAAGGCCAAGAGGGTGGCTTCGGCGGAGGAGGCGGTCTCACCGTCGGTCAGCACGGCGACGGGAACGTCGAGCTTGCCGCCCGCTGTGGTGGTTGCAGTACCTCCGCCGGTCACGGAGTTTCCGTCGATGACCACGTCAGTTGTGCCCATACGGCTGACGAAGGAGAGCGCGGTGCCATCCGGTAGCAGGGGGCTTAAGCCCGCATACATCGGCCCCATGTCGCCGCCGTCATTGCTCCGCAGATCCACCACGGCAGCGCAGGCCTCCGGGTGCGCGGCCAGACCTTGAGCGAGCGTATCGGCGTAGGCCTGGCCGTCATCGTGGCGGCCGATGGAGGGCACGGTCGCGCGCAGGACGCCGTCCTCGAAGTCGACCGAAGGCTCGGTGCTTTCGGCGGCCTTTTCTTTTTCGGTGCTAAAGACCTTGGAGTGCTTGCCGCCGGCGGCGTTGATGGCAGCATCGAGGAGCTCGGTGTTCGTGGGGTCCTCCTTGAAGGCCTCGCGTGCGCGCTGGAATTCCTCACTTTCGCCATAGATTCCGGAGAGCGCTGCGGTATCCACCATCGCGGTATTGATGCGCTTCTCGCTGGCATTAAAAAGAAACACGGGTTTTCCGAAGAATGCCCCACCGTAAGAGGGGCCGAAGAAATACACGGCCGCAGCCACGGCGATGAGGGCAACGAGAAAAAGTCCGCCGAAGATTTTCAGTACAGTTTTCATTCTTTTCTCCCTCCGGTTCGCAGCACGTAGCCGCGCAGGGGCTCAACAAGGATAATGGCAAGCAGCGTGACCAGCCAGCCCACGGCTAGGAATCCGAAGGCCATGAGCAGACGGCCAAGAACGTCGACATTGCTTTGTTCGACGCTGGAGAAGAACATCAGCGAGGCGATCCCGCCGCCGAAAAGGAAGCCGAAGAAGCTCAATCCCACCACAGGCCCCATGATGGTCAGGACACCGGAGCGGAACTGGAAGCCGCGCGGCACGCCCATGAGATCCAGGGAGCGGATGAGCTCCTTGTCCTCAAAGATGCCGGAGACCTGCCCCAGAATGATGGACATGGTGGTCAGCGTAAAGCCGAAGATGAGGGTTAATAAGACGCCGGTGGAGATGTCCTTAAATACCACGTTCATCCCCGGGTCCTCTTTGAGAACCATGGCCAAGGCATCAGAGCCCAAGGGGGCGGCAACGAGGAAGCCCGCCAAGTAGCCGAAGAACGCGATGGCCGCACTTCGCTTCCATGCCGGGCGCGCATTGCCCGCCACTCGCTGGCAGGCCACGAAGTGCGCGGTGC
The DNA here is from genome assembly GCF_001810085.1 of Corynebacterium sp. HMSC072A02. Taxonomy (NCBI): domain Bacteria; kingdom Bacillati; phylum Actinomycetota; class Actinomycetes; order Mycobacteriales; family Corynebacteriaceae; genus Corynebacterium; species Corynebacterium sp. HMSC072A02. The sequence goes on from NZ_KV799862.1 coordinate 111,659, forward strand.
CAGGAAAGAGAGACATGATGTGTGCGCCGAGCTGCAAGATAAAAGGGGAAATGAGGTTGATGCTCATCACCATGCCAAACATGACGACGATGACCATGGCGGTCGGCGGGCCCGCCTTCCCGGAGAGCAACACACCACCGATACCCGCGATGATGAGGAAGACGATGACGCGCCACCAACGATAGGCCGCGGGCATCTGGCGCTTGGCCACACCCAGGGGGCTCACGCGCACGCGCTGCATGCCGACGAGTGCCGCACCGATGGCCAACACAAAGAGCACACCGGCCACGGCTAGATAACCCCACCACGGGAGAAGAATCTCGGATACAGCAATAGAACGCATCTGGAAGTCCACCTGCGTAAAGACCGGCGCGATGAGCAGGCTGATCAGCCCACCGAGCACGATGCCGATGATGGCTTGCAGGCCCGTCTCCACGATGGCCATGCGCTCCACCTGGCGGGAGCTCAACCCCAGAAGACGCAGGGTGGCCAGGCGCTGCTCCCGGCCGGAGGCGCCGAGGACGGCGGCTTGGGCTGTGAGGTTAAACAGCGCCGGAAGAATGAAGGCGCAGGCCAGCAGGGCCAGGGCAAACCAAGGATAAAGAAAGGCCTCCATCTCGTTACCGAAGGCCTCCTTGAGCGCGGGCGCGGCTTCCTCGACGTGCTGGGCGCGTTGCCAAAACATCCACGTACCGCCCGCGACGAGGAAGGCAATGGCGGAACCAATGGTCAGGCTCACAATGGCCAGCAAGGAAACAATTCCTGTTCCGGAGCGCGCACGAATGGATTCGCGCTGCAGGTCAAAGACTAAAGTCGCGGTGTTCATCGGATCACCTCGAGGCGGCGGTCATCGTGGATGATGCCATCGCGAATCTCCACGCGGCGCTGCATCCAGTCGGCCACCTTCGGGTCGTGCGTGACCATGACCAGGCTCGCCCCGGACTGGCGCACGATGGTGGTCAGCATCTGCATGACCTCGTGACCCGTGGATTGGTCCAGCGCACCGGTGGGCTCGTCGGCGAAGACGACGCCCGGATTGGCCACCAGCGCACGCGCGATAGTCACGCGCTGCGCCTGGCCACCGGACACCTGCGCCGGGCGGCGATCCGCCAGGCCGCCCAGGCCCAGCTGGTCCAGCAGCTCCATCGCGCGCTTGCGTGCAGCACTCCGACCCATACCGTTAAGCATGGCTGGCAGCGCCACGTTATCCACGTTGCTCAGCTCCGGCAGCAATTGACCATCCTGGAAGACGAAGCCGAAGTTGCGCAGGCGGAGGCGGGAGCGGGGGCCGTCGCCAAGCGCGGAGAGCTCCTCATCTCCGTAGTGCACGCTGCCGTGCGTGGGGGTGAGCACGCCGGACATGCAGTGCAGCAGCGTGGACTTGCCGGAGCCGGACGGCCCCATGACGGCCACGAGCTCGCCCGGCGCGATGTCGAGGGAGATTCCGGCGAGCACCGGGCCGCCGCCAAAATCCTTGGTGATGTCTGTCAGGGAAAGTGTCTGTGCCATGTCTCTCATTCCACCGTGAAGGGCCCGCAGAAAGAACAGCCCTAGCGTTGCTCTTTACGGTAGTGCCAGCACTACCCCTGTAGTCGGTGGCGCCCGTTATGCTGAAAGCCGTGTTCCGAAGAAAGCCCCAGCCCGCCAACCATGAGCAACAGCAAGCACAGAAGATTGCGCAGCTCACGGCCTCGCGCCGCGCCATCGCGGATGCCTATGAGGTGGAGCGCGCACGCATCGAGCGCGACCTGCACGACGGCGCGCAGCAATACCTCGTGGCCGCGAGCATGAAGTTGGGTGAGGCACTTCTCGACGCCCCCGCAGACCTCGCTGAGCTGCTTACCGCCGCCAAACAGGACGTGGAGCGCGGCCTGCACTCCCTGCGTGCCACGGTGCACGGCATCCACCCGCAGGTCCTGCAGGATCATGGTTTGGTGGCCGCGCTTGCCGACGTCTCCTCTTCCCACGGCCCCCACGTCAGCGTCTTCGCCCCGCATCCTTTGCCAAAGCTCTCCGCTTCCGTGCTGGCCTGCGGCTACTTCTTCGGCACGGAAGCTCTGACGAATGCGGCCAAGCACGCGCCCGGCGCGCCGGTCTCCGTTTTAGTGACCGCAGATGCCTCTTTAAAAATCACCGTGGTGGATGAGGGGCCGGGCGGCGCGCAGGTTGTACAAGGCCACGGCTTGGCGGGGATGGCCGAGCGCCTCGCCGCTTTCGGTGGCGAGATGACGCTGTCCTCTCCCCCGGGCGGGCCGACGAGGCTGGCGTGCTCGATTCCCCTTCTTCTCGATCGTGGACAGTCAGGAGTGTAAGAAATGGGTTTGAGAATCGTGGTGGCGGATGATTCCGCCATTCTGCGCGAGGGCCTAGCCGGCCTTTTGGAGCGCCGCGGGCATTCGATTGTGGGCCAGGCGGATTCCGCGCCGGCGCTCGAGGCCGTGGTGGACAAGCTGCGCGATGAGCTCCCGGATATCGTCATCACGGACGTGCGCATGCCACCAGGCATGGGCGATGATGGCTTGAAAGCCGCAGTGAACTTAAGAAACGCATACCCGGGTTTACCCGTCATGGTGCTCTCCCAGTATGTGGCCCCGGCATACGCGGTGGAACTCTTCGATTCCCCAGATGCCGGCACGGGCTACCTTTTGAAGGACCGCGTCTCCGAGGTGCGAGACTTCCTTTCCAGCCTCGACGTGGTGGCCCAGGGGGGCACCGTCATCGACCCCACCGTGGCGCAGGCTCTCATGAGTTCTGGGCGCAGCGGCTTGGGCGAGCTCACCCCGCGCGAGCGCGAGGTCCTCGAATTGATGTCGCGCGGCAAGTCCAACAAGGACATCGCCGCCGAGTTGGTCCTTTCTTCCGCCGCGGTGGCCAAGCACGTCTCCAATATTTTCACCAAGCTGCGTTTAGATCCCAGCGAAGACAACCGCCGCGTCAAGGCAATCTTGGAGTACCTCTCCGCGCACCGCTAAACCGGCCGCTGCCGTTTTGACCCCGTACTCCACACGGGTAGCAGCTGTATGCTTTCGCCCCTCGAGCACGTTATCTTGACTACGTTCACGGTAAATAAGGCCCAAATTTTCGCGATTTTTCGGCCTTATTTACCGTGAACGACATCAAACCCCCTCGCACACTCACACAAAGAACCGGTGCCACATCCACGGCGGGTCCAGATACCGTTTCGTCCCTTGTGCCACCCCGCGCACCTGCTCCACCACCTTGTCCAAATGATGCTCAATCGTGGTCGCGGTGAAGTGGAGGGGCGTATAGCCGCGATGCACCACATCATTCAACTTTTGGCGGTCAAGCTCGAACTGCCGGCGGTTTTCCCCGCGGTGATAAGCGTAGCCGTCGACCTCGATGGCAATCTTGTGCTCTTCCAAAAGGAGATCCCACCGGTAGGGGCCAATTTTCGCGTTGTTGAGCACCTTAAAGAAGGGCTCCAGAGCACGAGTAAGGGCCCGCTCGGGCACACTATCCGCACCGATGACTGCTTTCTCTAACACTCGCCGAGTGTGTTGCGGGAACCGCCGAAAGTCCATGGAGAGCAACTTCAGCCGCTTTTCCGCGTCCCTACCAGACAAGAACGTTTCCAGGAACTTCACCGCATGCGTTTCTTCTATGGCCTCCACCGCCTGCAGTGGATTGCAGACGTTTATCCCGTCATAGGGGAATACCCCCTTTGGGCGGGCACGGCGACCGACATAAAAGCGCGTATCCTCTAAGCCTTTTTCGCGAATGAGCTGCAGTGGAAAGCCAGGTTTCCGCTCAAGAAGCACCATCGCTGCGGAATATCCGTCCAACGCACTGTCTGGCCAATGCCGGCTGAGCACCTGCGCTAGCTCGTATGCCGTTGGTTCACGCGGTAGGTACAGCCCCCGCGTAATTTTGATCGCCTCACCTTTGGCCGCTGCCGCTGCGCCTGCGCGGCCGACAATCTCCTCCATTTAGCCCCCTCCGATTGATTACCCCACCCCGTACTCCTCACAGTAAAGTGCCCCAACCAGTCCCGCAAGAAAACCCCGTAAGCTGGTGCGCATGCAGAACGTACAACCCACTGAAGTACCTGAAAGCGCCCAGCTCATCGACGTCCGCGAGGGCCACGAGTGGAACACTGAGCATGCCCAAGGCGCCACGCACATCCCGATGGGAGACCTCGTAGAGCGCCTCGACGAGATTGACCCAGACCGCGATATCTACGTCATCTGCCATGCAGGCGGGCGCAGCATGCAGGTCTGCCAGTACCTCGAGCACGCGAAAGGCTGGGACGTCATCAACGTCGACGGCGGCACGGACGCATGGAAGGCCCAAGGCCGCCCCATGGTTTACCCAAACTAATGGGCCATAACCCATGATTTAAGTTTGCTACGGTAGGCGCGTAGTATCGTCGGCATGCCTACCTTTAACTCCGTATCGATTCCCACCTCGCTCCTCGAGTCCCCCTCCTTCCAGCTGGAGCGCCTCCGCCGCCGCACCCGCGAAGGCGTCGAGGCCGCACTACAAACGCAGAAGACCACCCTGCGCGAGTACTGGGTTCTCACCTGCCTGGTTGCGGAAGCCGCGTCCTCCCAGTCCGCACTATCGGAAACCTTGGCCATTGACGCTTCCGACATGGTGCGCCTGCTGGATTCACTGGAGTCTCGCAATTGGGTTAAGCGTGAGCGTGACTCCAAGGACCGCCGCCGCCAAATCATTGCCTCCACCAAGAAAGGCGTGAAGGCGCACAAAGAGCTCACCGTTTTGGTAGCGAAGGCCGAGGACGAAGCCCTCGACGCGTCCACCAACAAGCAGCTCAAGCACCTGCGCAAACTGGCCACCGCCATCATCGCAGCGGACGCACCGGCTGATGCAGAAAGCAGTGATGCTTAAATGACGGAACCCGATAATCTTCCCAGTACAGGGGGCCGCCACGCCCTGCACACAGACGAGCCCGAGATCCCAGTAATGCCCGAGGTCCCCGAGCACTACCTCCTTGGTGATGAGGCCGCACCGGCGCGCACCCTCTGGGACATCGTTAAGACCACAGCCGAGCACTTCCCCGAGGCCGCGGCCCTCGACGACGGTGAAATCCTCACCTACGCCGAACTGCTTGCCGACGTCTCCGCATGGGCCACCGAACTCCACGCCAGCGGTGTGCGCCGTGGCGACCGCATCGGCATCCGCATGACCTCGGGCAAGCGCGAGCTCTACCTGGCCATCCTGGCCACGCTCGCCGCCGGCGCGGCCTACGTGCCCGTCGATGCCGACGACCCCGACGAGCGCGCCGAGATGGTCTTCGGCGAGGCCGACATCGATGGTGTGTTCACCGACGAAGGTTTCCGCATGTTGCGGGAGGGCGGGGCGCGGATGGCGCGCCCCGCGTTCGACGAAAAGGATGGCGGTGGAGATGGCGTCCCCTTCGAGGAACCGCGACCCGAAGACACCGCGTGGATCATCTTCACCTCCGGCTCAACGGGTAAGCCCAAGGGCGTGGCCGTAAGCCACCGCTCCGCGGCCGCCTTCGTTGATGCCGAGGCTGCCCTCTTTTTGGTGGATAGCCCGCACGGTCCGCTCGGTCCGGAGGACCGCGTCCTGGCTGGCCTTTCTGTAGCCTTCGATGCCTCCTGCGAGGAAATGTGGCTGGCCTGGGGCCACGGTGCCTGCTTGGTTCCGGCCCCGCGCTCGCTGGTGCGCTCCGGCATGGACTTAGGTCCCTGGCTGATTCGCCGTGACATCACGGTGGTCTCCACCGTCCCAACCTTGGCCGGCCTCTGGCCCGCCGAGGCCCTGGACAACATCCGCCTCCTCATCGTCGGCGGCGAAGCCTGCTCCCAAGAGCTCACGGACCGCCTGGCCACCGAGGACCGCGAGATGTGGAATACCTACGGCCCCACCGAGGCCACGGTCGTGGCCTGCGCGCAGCGCATGCTGCCGGGCAAGCCCGTGTCGATTGGGTTGCCGCTGAAGGGCTGGGACCTGGTGGTCGTCGACAAGCACGGCGTCCCCGTGAACATCGGTGAGGTGGGCGAGCTCGTCATCGGTGGTGTGGGCCTGGCTGCTTACCTGGACCTGGTGAAGGATGCGGAGAAGTACGCGCCGCTGGAGTCCCTGGGCTGGGAGCGCGCCTACCGCACCGGTGACCACGTGCGCCTGGAAGAGGACGGCCTGTACTTTGTGGGTCGCGTCGATGACCAGGTCAAGATTGGTGGCCGCCGCATCGAGCTCGGTGAGGTCGAAGCTAACGTCGCCGCGTTGCCGAACGTGTACAACTCCGCCGTGGCCGTGCAGAAGACACCGGGCGGCGAGTCCGTACTCGTCGGTTACGTCTCCCTGGATGACCCGGATGCCGGATTCGACCACGAAGCCGCGCATGCCCGCCTGGCGGAATCCATGCCGGCAGCGCTCGTCCCGCGCATCTGCGTCATGGAGGAGCTGCCGATTCGCACCTCCGGCAAGGTGGATAAGAAGGCCCTGCCGTGGCCGCTGCCCGGCGTGGGCGTGGAGGCCGACGGCCTCAACCCCACAGAGCAGTGGTTGGCGGAGCTATGGGTGGACACTCTGGGTGTTTCCGTCGAGGACGTCAATGCTGACTTCTTCTCCCTCGGTGGCACCTCCCTGGCCGCGGCGACCTTGGTCGGCCGCATCCGCGAGCGCTTCCCCACCGTGGCTGTGCGCGATCTCTACGACCACCCGCGCCTCGGCTCCCTGGCGGAGCAGCTTTCCGACGCCGAGTCCGTCGAGGACGTCGGTCCCGCCCGCGAGGTCAAGCCCGTCGGCGCTGGCACGCGCATCGCGCAGACGCTCATCCAGATCCCCGTGATGACGCTGGCCGCTACGACATGGCTGGCCTGGCTGTTGTTGGGCTCCAATGTGGCGAACCTGCTCGGCGTGGAGTGGGCCATGACCACACCGTGGTGGCTGGTCATCCTGCTCCTCATCGTCTTCGTTACTCCCATCGGCCGCATCCCCATTGGCGGTTACGGCGCGCGGCTAATCACCGCCGGCATTAAGCCCGGCGAGTACCCGCGCGGCAGCTCCACGCACCTGCGTATTTGGGCAGCGGAGCGCTGGGCGGATGCTTCTGGCTCGCGCTCGATCGCGGGTGCGACGTGGGTCAACAACTATGCCCGCGCGCTGGGAGTGAAGATGGGCCGCGGAGTGGACCTGCACTCGCTGCCGCCTGTGACTGGCCTGCTGACCTTGGGCAAGCACGCTGCGATTGAGCCCGAGGTCGATCTCTCCGGCTACTGGCTCGACGGCGATATCCTGCGGGTTGGCGCCATCGAGGTCAAGGAAGGTGCTCGCGTGGGCGCGCGCTCGACGCTGCTTCCGGGCACCGTCGTGGGTAAGGATGCCCACGTCGAGGCCGGCTCCACCGTGACTGCCCGCAAGAAGATCAAGGACGGCCAGCGCTGGTCCGGCTCGCCCGCCAAGAAGGTGGGCCGCTCCAAGCACCGCTTCCCGTCACATGCCCCGAAGCGCCGCCCGTGGTGGGTGGCCATCTACGGTGCCACCTCCATCCTGCTGGCGCTTCAGCCGATTGTGGCACTCGCCGTGGGCGCAGCCGTGGTCGTTGCCCTCATCGCGGCCACCAACGGCTCCGCCTTCGTCGGCTCCATCTTCTTCGCCCCGCTGGGCGCGCTTGCGGCATTTGCTACCTTCATGCTGCAGACCTGGCTGGGCGTTCGCATCCTGTCACTGGGCATCAAGCCCGGCGTGGCACCGGTGCGCTCCGCCAAGGGCTGGCGCCTGTGGGCCATCGAGCGCCTCATGGACGAGGCCCGCACGCAGCTCTTCCCCATCTACGCCTCGCAGCTCACCCCGGCGTGGCTGCGTTCGCTGGGCGCGACGATTGGCAAGGACGTGGAGATTTCTACAGCCGTCATGGTGCCCAAGCTCACTGAGGTCAAGGACGGTGCCTTCCTGGCAGATGACACCATGATCGGCGGCTATGAGCTCGGCGGCGGTTGGATGCTCACGGGCGAGACCAAGGTGGGCAAGCGTTCCTTCGTGGGTAATTCCGGCATCACCGGACCGGGCCGCAAGCTGTCGAAGAACTCGCTGGTTGCCGTGCTTTCCTCGACGCCGAAGAAGACCAAGCCCGGCGCGAACTGGTGGGGTTCCCCGCCGGAGCGCATGCGCCGCGTTGAGGCCCACGTGGACGGTGTGGAGGGCGAATCCCTGACCTATAACCCGGGCTTTGGGGTCAAGGCCGCGCGTGGTGCGATTGAGACCATGCGCCTGTTGGCGCCGATGACCTCGGCCATGTTGCTGGCAGGAACCCTTGCATCGCTGTACGCGCTTGCCGACTCCCTCGGCATCGCCGCCGCCTGGGCCCTCGGTGGTGTCGTCCTCATGGTGGCAGGCGCCATCGCCATGACCATCACCGTCGCGGTGAAGTGGATCTGCGTGGGTACGCAAACCGCCGGCGACCACCCGCTGTGGTCCGCTTTCGTGTGGCTCAACGAGCTGCAGGACACCTTTGTTGAGGCTGTTGCTGCACCGTGGTTCTTTAGCCACACCTATGGCATGGGTGAAATCAACCAGGGCCTGCGCGCGCTGGGCGTGACGATTGGCCGCGGCGCGTGGATCGATTCTTACTGGTTCCCGGAAACGGACCTGTGTTTTGTGGGCGAAGGCGCTTCCGTCGGACCCGGCACCGTGGTGCAAACGCACCTCTTCCAGGACCGCGTGATGAGCCTGGACACCGTGACCATCAAGGCCGGGGCCACGCTTGCCTCGCATTCGGTGGCTCTACCGGCCTCAGTCATTGGCAGCGTGGCAACGGTGGGCCCTGGCTCCCTGGTGATGCGCGGCGACCAAGTCCCAGGCAACTCCGAGTGGCAGGGCAACCCGATTGAGCCCTGGAAGCACTAGGAAAACAGAGAACACGAGGCAGCCCCCGCTTGCACTGTATGCACCTGCGTACAGCGCTAAGCGGGGGTTTCCTTTTTCATTAACATCATTTACCTGCAGAAGAAGCACTGCGTGCTGACCCACCGGGTGTTATTCTGACAATGAAACTGAAGCAAGTTCAAGCCACGGTTTCGGTCTCACACTAACCCTCTAGCTCGCAAGGAGTTCAATAACAATGATCGGCACGCTCCTCTCCTCTTTCGGCCTCTACAACGTTCTCACCCGCTTGGGCCACATGGCAGAAATCCCGGCCATCGAGAACTTCGTACAGTCCTTCCACGTTTAAACTTTCCACCCGCATTTTTCTAATTCTCTCAAGGAGACTTTTCTTATGGGCACCGTAGCAACCATCATCAGCTCCATCATCGGTTCCGTCGCTAGCGCCGTTGGCCTTGGCCTTTCTTCCTTCGGCGTTTACTCCCTCCTGCTGGAAACCGGCCGTATCGCGCCGATCGTTCAGCTTGAGGCCCTCTTCTAAGCCGGCCAATACCAAAGCCCTAGCCCAGAAGTTGGGCTAGGGCGTTATTTCTATCCGCGGGACGAGGCTGGTACCCTCCCGCGAGATACGCTATTTAGTCACCGATCTGGTCGCGGCCGCGCTTCACAATCTTGTCATCCACCTGACCAACAACCTCATGGTCCTTGTTGGTGTATTCAAACTTGGAGAGTACGTAGCGCATAGCGTTGATGCGGGCGCGCTTCTTATCGTTGGACTTAATGGTGATCCACGGGGATTCTTCGGTATCCGTGTAGCGGAACTGCTCTTCCTTCGCGCGGGTGTAGTCATCCCACTTATCCAGGGAGGCCAGGTCCATGGGCGAAAGCTTCCACTGACGGACCGGGTCGATCTGGCGGATGGCGAAGCGCGTGCGCTGCTCCTTGCGGGTCACGGAGAACCACAGCTTGGTCAGGGAGATTCCCGAGCCCAAGATCATGTTCTCCAGCATCGGTACCTCGCGCAGGAACTCTGCGTGCTGGGACTCTGTGCAGAAGCCCATGACGCGCTCCACACCGGAGCGGTTGTACCAGGAGCGGTCGAAGAAAACGATTTCACCACCGGACGGGAAGTGCTGAATATAGCGCTGGAAGTACCACGCCGTGGACTCGCGCGGGGAAGGCTTCTCCAGCGCCACGGTGCGCGCACCACGCGGGTTGAGGTGCTCGTTGAAACGCTTAATGGTGCCGCCCTTACCCGCGGCATCGCGGCCCTCGAAGAGGATAATGTGGCGCTGGCCGGTTTCCTTCGTCCAGTTCTGCCATTTCAGCAGCTCAATCTGCAGGGCGCGCTTGATGGATTCGTACTCATCGCGCGTCATGCGCTCCTCGTACGGGTAGTTCTCGCGCCAAGTCTCGACAGGCGAGCCATCCGGCATGATCAGCGAGGGATCATCTTCATCAGAGTCATCGACGACGTAGCCGTCGGTCTGCGCAAGGTCGATCTCGGGGAGTTCGTCGTCTTTAATGTCAGCCATACCTTTAATTCTATCTAGGAAGCAGACATCTGGCGCGATAAAAGAAGTTGTAGCCGCGTGATTTACCCCCGTATGCCCGATGGGCGGCAGCATCCGCCCAGAATGTACGTTTCTAACAATTAGTGCCCCCGAAAGTTCTCGAAGATCTGGGGGCTTAAATGATCGTTTCGTACCCGCCGCGCGTACACGTTGGTACGTTTTCGCACGCAAGCTCATGAAACCGCCTGGTTTCGGGGGCTTATTTGCGAAAACGTACCATGCCACCGTGCTAGCCGGGCTCCATCCGGCGGCCCGGCCCTGGGCGTCCGTCCGGCGGCGAATTTCGGAAATGGGAAACCCCGCTGCCCAAATGGGTCAGCGGGGTTAGCGCTTAGTACTGCGTGAGCAGCGTGCTTTTTAGAGCAGGCCGATCAGCTTGGAAGCGCCGGAAGCCATGTCGCCCAGGTTGTAGAAAATGTTGAGCAGGAGGCCGATGATGCCGGAGGAAGAAAGGGTACCCATTTGAAATCTCCTTGGGATTGAAAGTGTGTGTTTAGTGCTGCCCTAAAGGGAAGCTAGTTTACTTCTTGGAGGACAGAGCCTCGAGAGCGGAGGTGTTCGGCTTAACAACGAAGGAGTCACCCTGCTGAGCAGCGCCGGAGATAGCGTCGAAGACGCCAGCGAAGCCGGTGAAGAGCTTCTTGATGCCGTCAGCGAAGGTAGCGAAGTTACCGAGCTGGTCACCGATGAAAGAAAGATCCATTGTGGTCTCCTCTTGTGAAGTCCGGGTAAAGAGATTGCCCGGAGGGGGTTTGCGGTTTTGCAGACACCCTCAGCGGGCGTCACAAGGAACTATTTTGGCACACCACTGACACATTGCAAGTGAATTCGTGGGTGATTTTTCGCGCAAAGCGCTCCGAAAATCAGAATCACTTTTCAGGTTATTAATTCATCTTCTATTAACCTAGCCTGCAATAACGCGCCTATCTGCAGAAATAGGGAGCGCTCGAAATGAAAGCTTAAGAAATCTTCCTCAGAACGTAACGTTAGCTCCCTGAACCACGATTCATAGGCTTGCTTTACAGAGTAAACTCGCGAAATATTTTTCGCAGGAGCTCCCCGAATTACCCCTATTCGGGGTGCTATAAGGACACAAAAGTGTCTCAAGAGGAAGAAAGCTCCCCACGGTCAACCGTGGGGAGCTCGTAATTTGCTAAGGCCTGAAGCCGCAATGCACTTCAGGCCGGGAAGCTAAGGACTAGAAGCCCATACCGCCCATTGCGTCAGCGTCCGGCATGCCAGCGCCTGCACCGGCCGGCTCCGGCTTATCAGCCACAACCGCCTCGGTGGTCAGGAACAGGGCTGCGATGGACGCAGCGTTCTGCAGCGCGGAGCGGGTGACCTTCACCGGGTCGTTGATGCCCGCAGCCATCAGGTCCACGTACTCGCCAGAAGCGGCGTTGAGTCCCTGGCCAGCCGGCAGGGAGGCAACCTTGTCAGCGACAACACCCGGCTCCAGACCAGCGTTCTGAGCAATCTGCTTCAGCGGAGCAGAGAGTGCCTCGCGCACGATCTTGACGCCAGTAGCCTCGTCACCGGTGAGGTCCGAGAGGGAATCCAGAACCTCGGCTGCCTGCAGCAGAGCCACGCCACCACCGGCGACGATGCCCTCCTCTACGGCAGCCTTAGCGTTGCGCACGGCATCCTCGATGCGGTGCTTGCGCTCCTTGAGCTCAACCTCGGTAGCGGCACCAACCTTGAGGACTGCCACGCCGCCGGCCAGCTTGGCCAGGCGCTCCTGCAGCTTCTCGCGGTCGTAGTCAGAGTCGGAGTTCTCGATCTCGGCACGGATCTGCTTGATACGGCCGTCGATCTGCTCCTGGGAGCCGGCACCCTGAACGATGGTGGTCTCATCCTTGGTCACGACAACCTTGCGTGCCTGGCCAAGGTACTCGATCTCAGCGGTCTCCAGGGAGAGGCCAACCTCTTCGGAGATAACCTGGCCGCCGGTGAGGATAGCCATGTCCTGCAGGGTGGCCTTGCGGCGGTCACCGAAGCCCGGTGCCTTCACAGCAACGGACTTGAAGGTGCCGCGGATCTTGTTGACCACGAGGGTGGACAGGGCCTCGCCCTCGACATCCTCAGCGATAATCAGCAGCGGCTTGCCGGTCTGCATGACCTTCTCCAACAGCGGGACGAGGTCCTTGATGTTGGAGATCTTGGAGGAAACCAGCAGGATGTACGGATCCTCGAGGACTGCCTCCTGGCGCTCCATGTCGGTAGCGAAGTAGCCGGAGATGTAGCCCTTGTCGAAGCGCATACCTTCAGTGACCTCAAGGTCCACGCCGAAGGTGTTGGACTCCTCAACGGTAATAACGGAATCCTTGTTCACGGAGCCGTTACCCACGGTGTACATAGCCTCGGCGATCTTCTCGCCGATTGCCGGGTCAGCGGCGGAGATGCCTGCGGTGGTGGCAATCTCTTCCTGGGTCTCTACTTCCTTTGCGGAGGAAAGCAGGGAGTCAACAACCTTCTTGGTGGCGGCCTCGATGCCGCGCTTGATGCCCATCGGGTTGGAACCAGCGGCTACGTTGCGCAGGCCCTCACGCACGAGAGCTTGTGCCAGAACGGTAGCGGTGGTGGTGCCATCACCGGCGACGTCATCGGTCTTCTTGGCTACTTCCTTGACCAGCTCAGCGCCGATCTTCTCGTACGGGTCCTCGAGCTCGATCTCGCGCGCGATGGAGACGCCGTCGTTGGTAATGGTCGGGGCGCCCCAGGACTTCTCCAGGACGACGTTGCGACCCTTGGGGCCGAGGGTGACCTTGACGGCGTCGGCAAGCGTGTTGAGACCACGCTCGAGGCCGCGACGTGCCTCTTCATCGAAGGCAATGATCTTTGCCATGTGTTTGTGCTCCTTAAGCTTTGTTGAGGACGACACTCACGTCTGATCTATGACGGACGCCCGCGACGGCACGGCTGGCGAGTGTTCTCCAGCCCCAACCACATAGATGATTCTGTTTATTTCTGGCACTTGCCATGTGGAAGTGCTAGCGACCATTCTGGCACTCAGCCCCCGCGACTGCAAGGTTCAACACGAACGGGCGGTGCATAAGCACCGCCCATCAAAGTAAACTGCCCGCTAAATCGAACCACTCGTTAAAAAGAACCAATCACACTGTCTTAGGAAGCAGCCTTCTTCGCCGTCCACTTGTATGCCGCAGCAATACCGCCAACGAAGAGGATGACGCCAACAACCTTGGCTGCCGTGCCGCCCTCGAAGATCTCCAGCGGGGACTCGCCGGCCGACGCCGCGATGATGCCCGCGTTGACCACGCCGAAGAGGGACTCGCCCACGATGAGGCCGGTGGCCAGCAGCGTGCCCATGCGCTTCACAAAGTCCGGCTTGGACTGGCGTGCCGCCCAGCGGTTGTAGAAGTAGCCCAAGAACGCACCAATCGGCACCACAATGGTGATGGCTGCCGGCAGGTACATGCCCATGCCCACTGCCAGCGGGGACAGGGAGTATTTGTCGGTGAAGTGGCGCAGGCACTCGTCCACGATGATGATGACGGCGCCGATCGCCGCGCCCAGACCAATCAGGTCCCACGGCAGGGAGTTATCGAAAATACCGGAGGCCACCGAGGACATCAGTGCAGCCTGCGGGGCAGCCAGCGCATCCTCGCCAGCACCTTCCATGCCCTGGAAACCAAAGCCGGTGAGCATAACCTGCAGAATCGGCGGAATCACCAAGGAGCCGAAGAGAACACCAATGATGAGCGCTACCTGCTGCTTCCATGGCGTCGCGCCAACCAGCTGACCGGTCTTGAGGTCCTGCAGATTGTCATTAGAAATAGTCGCAATGCCGAAGACGATGGCCGCGGTAAACAGCGTGTAGGCCACCAGCGAGAGCGGCTCTGCATCCGTGCCGCGGGTGACGGCGGCAATCAGGAGCGCAGCGGCAATGACCGCGATGATGCCGATGGAGGAAATCGGCGAATTAGACGCACCGATGAGGCCAGCCATGTAGCCGCACACCGATGCGATAACGAGGCCCACCAGCAAGGTGAAGAGCACGGAGACCGTAATCAGCACGCCCATGTGCTCATGAATATCGGTGCCGCGAACGAAGTTCCACAGCAGCAGTCCAATCGGAATCATCAGGACCAGGATGGTGCCAATGACATAGGGCGCTGGAATATCGCGCTCCTCCACTGCCACTTGCTGGCCGTCCTTGCGGTTGCGGGAGGAAGCAAAAGACTCTGCCATGCCCTTGGCAATCGGGCCCGTAATCTTAATCAGCGTCCATACGGCGGCAATCGCCATGGTGCCCACGCCGATGAAGCGGATCCTATCGGAGAAGACCGTATCGACGGTCTCCATGATGGCGGCCGGATCACCCAGGCCCTCACCACCGGTGAGGATGGGCAGCAGGATGAGGTAGGAAATGACCACGCCGACGAGCATGGCGATACCGACGGCCAGGCCCACGAGGTGGCCCACACCGACCAGTGCCAGTGAGAGGGAAGTACCCAGCGTCGTCGCGCCCGAGCCGAATTTGAAGTAGGTGGCTACCTCAGAGGCAGCAGCCTTCATTGCCGCAAGCAAAGCCATAAACGCGGACAAGATACCGCCAAAGACGATGACACGCAGGCCCTTCGCGTTCTCCTCGTGGGCAGCCTCGCCGTCCTCACCGGAGCTATCGCCCACCTTGAGGACCTCGGCCGCGGCCACGCCCTCCGGGTAGGGCAGGTCCGAGCCCGTCACCAGCGCGCGGCGCAGCGGAATGGAGTACATCACGCCGAGCACACCACCGATGGCGCAGACCGCGGCGGTATCAATGAAGGAAAATCCCTGCCAGTAGCCCACCATCACCAAGCCCGGGAGGACGAAGATGATGGCGGACAAAGTACCGGCTGCTGACGCGATGGTCTGCACAATGTTGTTCTCTTTGATGTTGTGCCCGGCAAAGCGGCGCAGCACCGCCATGGAAATCACGGCGGCAGGAATGGACGTGGCAAACGTCAGGCCCACCTTGAGGCCGAGGTACACGTTGGCGGCAGTAAAGATCAGTGTGATGAGTCCACCGATAACAATGCCGCGCAGCGTGAGCTCGCGGAGCGCGGACTGGGAACCTTCGGCGGTCGTCGTCGCCATGTCAGGTCCTTTCTAAGGAATAGTTACTAGAACCCGGAATATATTACTCCCTACTTGTCGATAGACCGATTCGGGGATACGAGTAGGTTGGAGGGCATGACCAAGATTTCTGAATTTGTCAGCACTGACCGCGATACCATTTTCCAGCAGCTCAAGGAGCTCGTCTCCTTTAATTCCGTCCACAACGAGCCGGGTCTGGAGGACCAGACCGCGAAGGCGGCGGAGTGGGTTCACGCCGCGCTTGTCGACGCCGGCTTCACCCCCGAGGCCATCACGACTGCTGATGGTTCCACGGCAATCGTCGCCAAGCGCCCCGGCAAGGAGGGCGCGAAGACGGTGCTGCTCTACTCGCACTACGACGTGGTGCCTGCCGGCAACCCGGAGGCCTGGGACTCCGATCCTTTCACCCTGACTGAGCGCGATGGCCGCTGGTACGGCCGCGGCGCCGCGGACTGCAAGGGCAACGTTGCTATGCACCTGGCGGCCCTGCGCGCGCTCGACGCGAACGGTGGAACCGACCTCAACCTCACCGTGCTTATCGAGGGCTCCGAGGAACGCGGCGGCGAGGGCCTGTCCGCGCTCATCGAGGAGCGCCCGGAGCTCTTTGCTGCCGACGCCATCCTCATCGCCGATGCCGGCAACGCTAAGGTGGGCGTGCCGACGCTGACGACCTCCCTTCGCGGCGGATCCCAGATCAACGTCAAGGTCTCCACCCTCCATTCTGCTGTGCACTCCGGCCAGTTCGGTGGCGCGGCTCCCGACGCCGTCAAGGCGCTCATGCGCGCGCTGGATTCCCTGACGGATGAGTACGGCCGCACGACTATCGACGGCGTCGATTGTGCGGGCACCTGGCCGCTGGCCGAGGGACAGGACACCGCCTACAGCGAGGAGAACTTCCGCTCGGATGCCCAGATGCTTGAGGGCACCGAGGTCATGGGCGCGAAGGACCCGGCCGGTGCCACCGCCATCGCGGATATGATTTGGGCCCGCCCGGCGGTTACCGTCACCGGTTTTACCTCCACCCCGGTGGCCGAGGCCGTCAATGCCGTGCCCGCTACCGCTGAGGCCAACATCAACCTGCGCACCCCCGCCACCATGGATCCCCGCGCCACCGCGGAGGCCGTGGCCGAGCACCTGAAGAAGCACGTTCCGTGGGGCGCGCACATCGAGGTCACCATCCTCGAGGCCAACCTGGGCTTCGAAACCGATCCGTCCAAGCCCGCCGTCGCCCTGCTCGGTGAGTGCCTGGGCGAGGCCTACGGTTCCGAGACCATCACCCAGGGCATGGGCGGCTCCATCCCGCTGACCGTGGAGCTGCAGGAGAAGCACCCGAACGCAGAGATTGCGCTCTTTGGTGTCGAGGAGCCGCAGTGCACCATCCACTCCGCTAACGAGTCGGTCGACCCGACTGAGATTGAGAAGATTGCGATCGCTGAGGCGCTCTTCCTCCAGCGTTTCGCTTAGGCGAAACGATCCCTGCCCGACCGCGCAATCCACTGGGCAGGGATCGTCTTCTTTTCAGTTGGCCGCTTGGCGACGTGGCGGAACGCCAACAGGAGACACAGATATAACTGTATGAAACGAAAATGTGAAAATTGGGATTTCAGACTGTATCGTGAGCACTAGTGAACGCCCGCCGCTGCGGTGGGTTTTGCCCAGTCCCCGACAAGGAAAGGACGCCACCGCAACCTCGTGCTCACTCTCTTCAGCGCCTTGGTACTTGCTACCATCGCCGCTCCATTCCTCCTTTTCTATCTCGGCCGCCGCGCCTTCGGCCTCCTTGCCGTCGTGCCCGCGGTGGGCTTCTTCTGGGTGCTCCAGCAGCTCACCACCGGAACGCTGCGCGACGGCAACCAGCTGGCATACGACCTCAACTGGATGCCCGCCGCGCACCTAACGATTAACCTGCGCATGGACGCGCTTTCCGCGCTGTTCAGCCTCATCATTTTGGGCGTGGGTGCGCTGGTCTTGCTGTATTGCTGGGGTTATTTCGACCACTCCCGGCGCCGCCTGGCCCTCTTCGGCAGCCAGATGGTGGGCTTTGCCACGGCCATGTACGGCCTGGTCATTTCCGATAATTTCCTGCTGCTTTATGTCTTCTGGGAAATCACCTCCCTGCTTTCCTTCCTCCTCGTGAGCTATTACGGCGAGCGCGCCTCATCCCGGCGCTCAGCGCAGCAGGCACTCATGGTCACCGTCCTCGGCGGCCTGGCCATGCTCGTGGGCATTACCCTCCTCGGCCGCCAGACCGGTGCGTGGTCCTTCAGCGATATCGCCGCCACCGAGGACCTGGCCAACACGCCTTTCCTCACCGTGGCCATCGTGCTGATTCTCTGCGGTGCGCTCTCCAAGTCCGCCATCGCCCCCGCGCACTTTTGGCTGCCCGGGGCCATGGCCGCGCCGACCCCGGTCTCTGCCTACCTACACTCCGCGGCGATGGTGAAGGCCGGCATCTACCTCGTCGCACGCCTAGCGCCTTCGGTACATGACATCCCCACCTGGCATCTCGTGGTCATCCCCTTGGGTGCGTTCACCATGCTGCTCGGCGGTTGGATGGCGCTCAAGCAGCGCGACCTGAAGCTGGTTCTGGCCTACGGTACCGTCTCGCAGCTGGGTTTTATCACCGCCATCATCGCCATCGGCTCCCGCGAGGCCATGCAGGCAGGCCTGGCGCTGACCTTTGCGCACTCCCTCTTCAAAGCAGCGCTCTTCATGATCGTCGGCGCCATTGACCACTCGGCGGGCACGAGGGACATCGACAAGCTGGCAGGCCTGGGCAAGAAGAAACCCGCGCTGTACATCCTGGCCATCCTCCCCGCGATGTCGATGGCCGGTATCCCGCCGCTGCTGGGCTTTGTGTCCAAGGAGGCCACGCTCGAGGCGATCATGCACGAGGAGCTCTTGGTCGGCATGCCACGCAACATGCTGCTCGTGACGGTCGTCGTCGGCTCCGCGCTGACCATGGCCTATGCGCTGCGCTTCCTCTGGGGTGCGTTCTCCTCGAAGGGGCAGGAGGAGCCCTCTGAGGCAGTAGCGAATATGCACCACATCGGCCCCTTCCTGTGGATCCCTCCGACGGTGCTGACTCTGCTGACCATCTTCTTTGGTCTGCTGCCACTGCCTTTGTCCCACGGCATCACGCAACACCTGGACAACACCTTTGGGGCGGAGCAGGCCTCCGAACTAGCGCTGTGGCATGGCTTCACCATCCCGCTGCTGCTCTCCGTGCTCATCATCGTGGCCGGTTCTCTCCTGCACTGGCAGCGCCAGGCCCTCACGAAGGCCCAGTTCACCTACCCGGCCTTGGGCTCGGCCGATGACTCCTACGACGCCGTCATCAACGCCCTGCGCCAACTCTCCCTGCGCATCACCGCCTCCACGCAGCGCGGTTCGCTGCAGTTCAACCTCACGGTCATCTTTGCCACGCTCATGGTGCTGCCCATCGTCATGCTCATCCGCGGCGACCTCACCAACGTGCACATGATCGTGGCCGAGAACCCCTGGCAGGCCATCGCCGCGGTGGTCATCATCATCGCCGCCATCGCCGCCACGGTGCTGGATAACCGCCTCTCCGGCGTCATCCTGGTCGGCGCGACGGGCTACGCCTTGTCCTTCATCTTTGCGCTTCACGGCGCGCCGGACTTGGCGCTGACGCAGCTCCTCGTGGAGACCATCATCATGGTGCTCTTCATGCTCGTGCTGCGCCGCATGCCGGCGAATACCGAGTGGAAGCAGGACCCCAAATCCGGCCGCCTGCGCGCGTGGCTGGCGGTGGGCGTGGGCCTGGCCGTCACCGTGGTGGGCATGTTCGCCATCAACGCCCGGCGCGAGGAACCCATCTCGCAGTACATGCCGGAATTGGCCAAGGAGATCGGCCACGGCGCCAACACGGTCAACGTCTTGCTCGTGGACCTGCGCGCGTGGGATACCTTCGGCGAAATCACGGTGCTCATCATCGCGGCGACGGGAATCGCCTCACTGATCTACCGCACGCAGAGCTTCACCCGCTCCTCCCGCCGCCCGACTTTGCAGGTCACCGGCCGCCGCTGGCTGGCCGCGGGTGTGGAATCGGAGAAGGCGCTCAACCGCTCGCTCATGGTGGACGTGAGCACCCGCATCCTCTTCCCCTCGATGATGGTGCTCTCCCTCTACTTCTTCTTCGGCGGCCACAACGCCCCCGGCGGCGGTTTTGCCGGCGGCCTCGTGGCGGCCTTGGCGCTGATTCTGCGCTACCTGGCCGGCGGGCGCGCGGAGCTCGATGAGGCGCTGCCTCTCGACGGCGGCCGCACCATGGCGGTCGGCCTGCTGCTCTCCCTCAGCGCAGTCATCACCCCGATGCTCTTGGGCTACCCGCCGCTGACCACCGGGTACACGAAGGTCGGCGTGCCACTCATCGGTGATGTGTCCCTGCCTTCGGCGCTGATTTTCGACGCCGGCGTCTACCTCATCGTCGTCGGCCTCACGCTCTACGTCCTGTCCTCCTTGGGCGCCAAGCTCGATGAGGAAGAAGAGATGCGTAAGCAACGCGCCCGCGACCGCGCTCGCTCCTTGGCACGCCGCACGAAAGAAAAAGAGAAAGAAAAAGCTGCCACCGCAGAGAAAGGACGCGCCTAATGGATGCCAACCTCATGCTCCTGCTCGCTGCGGGCGTGCTCTGCGGCGCCGGGGTCTACTTATTGCTGGACCGCGCGATGACCAAGATGCTGCTCGGCATCTTGTTGCTGGGCAATGGCGCGAACCTCTTCGTGCTCATGGCCGGCGGCAAGGCGGGCTCGCCGCCTATCGACGGCCGGACCTCCCTGCCCTATGGCGAAGAAATCGCCGATCCGCTGGCCCAGGCGATGATCCTCACCGCGATCGTCATTTCAATGGCGCTGACCGGCTTCATCCTCACGTTGGCCTACCGCCAATACCGCTACCGCACCGCGGACGTGATTGAGGATGACACCGAGGACACCGCCATCGCGGCGATTGCCTCGCGCCCGGGCAATGCCTCGGCCGCCCCCGACCACGACGCCTCCAATGATCCGACCACCGGCCGCACCACGAAGGAAGGCGATAAGTTTGGCCCCGAGTTCTTCGAGGCTCCCGTGAAGGAGGCCACCGATGAGTGAAACTATCTCACCCCTGGTGAACCTGCTGCTGCCCTACGTCAGCTTTCTGATCCCCCTTCCGATCATCATCCCCGCCCTGGCGGCCGCGCTGGCGATGCTCTTTGCGCGCAATGCTCATGCGCAGCGCCGCATCGCCTTCTTCTCCCTCCTCACGCTGGCCGCGGTCAACGCCGCCCTGATCTTCATCGCGGATACCACCGGCATCCAGACCCTCCAGGTGGGCGGCTGGGACGCCCCGGTGGGCATCACGCTCGTGGCGGACCGTTTGTCCACGGTCATGCTCTTTACCTCCTCCGTCGTCCTGTTCTCCGTCATGTGGTACGCCATCTCACAGGGCGTGCGCGATGGCACCAAGGACGAACCGGTGGCGGTATTCCTGCCTAATTACATGTTGCTGACCATGGGCGTGAACGTGTCCTTCCTGGCCGGTGACTTGTTCAACCTCTACGTAGGCTTCGAGATCTTCCTCGTGTCTTCCTACGTGCTGCTGACCCTCGGCGCATCGCCCGCACGTGTGCGGGCGGGCGTGGGCTACGTCATGGTCTCCATGGCTTCCTCGCTCATCTTTGTGCTGGCCTTGGCCTATGTGTACGCCGCGGTGGGCACGATGAACATGGCCCAGATCGGCCTCCGGATGGAGGACATCCCGGCCGGTACCCGCTCCGCGGTCTTCTCCGTGTTGCTCATCGCCTTCGGCATCAAGGCAGCCATCTTCCCGCTCGATGCCTGGTTGCCGGACTCCTACCCCACCGCGCCCTCGCTCGTCACCGCGGTCTTCGCGGGCCTGCTTACCAAGGTCGGTGTCTACGCCATCATCCGCGCGCGTACCTCCATCTTCACCGGCGGCGGCCTCGATGGCCTGCTCATGTGGGTCGCACTGGCCACGATGCTCGTGGGTATCTTGGGCGCCATCGCGCAATCGGATATCAAGCGCTTGCTGTCCTTCACCCTGGTCAGCCACATCGGCTACATGGTCTTCGGCGTTGCCCTCGGCACCGCGCAAGGTTTGTCGGGCGCCATCTTCTACGCCGTGCACCACATTCTGGTGCAGACCGCTCTCTTCCTGGTGGTAGGCCTCATCGAGCGCCAAGCCGGCACATCCTCGCTGCGGCGCTTGGGCTCGCTGATTTATTCCGCACCGCTCATCGCCATTTTGTACTTCATCCCGGCCATGAACCTGGGCGGCATCCCGCCCTTCTCCGGCTTCCTGGGCAAGATCATGTTGATCCAGGCCGGCGCGAACGAGGGTTCCTGGATGTCGTGGGTGCTCATCGGCGGCGCGGTCCTCACCTCGCTGTTGACCCTCTACGTCATGATCCTCGTGTGGACCAAGGGCTTCCTGCGTGACCGCAGGGATGCCCCCGAAGGCAACCTCGCCATGGCGCGGCCCTCCCCGCTCGGGGAGGTCACCGAGTACGTCGAATTGGAGGAGCGCGCCGATGTCGGCCGCGTGCCCTTCGGCATGCTGGCCTCCACGTCCCTGCTCGTCATTGCTTCAGTGTCGATGACCTTCCTCGCCGGCCCCATCTCCGGGGTCACCACCCGCGCGGCGACGTCCGCACAGGATGACTCCATCTACCGCTACGCCGTGCTGGGGGATTCCGCCGAGGACCCAACGCGGCACTTGGACCCCGCCGAACGCTACGAGGAGGGCGCCGATTCGCGGAAGAACCGCAGCGAGCCCCTCCCGGATCCGGAGCCGGTGGCGCCGACAACGAGGACGTCGCCAAGCGCCACGCCCGCATTGCCCACCTCCGTGGATAAGGAAGAAAAGGAGGTGTCCCGATGAGATTTTCCGGAGTTAAGCACCGCTTCCGCCCGTGGTTCATGGTGTGGATCATCGTCATGTGGTGCATGCTCATGGGCGAAGTCACCGTGGCGAACCTGGTGGGCGGTCTGCTGGCCAGCCTGTTCATCGTCTTCGCGCTACCGCTGCCGGCGATGCCCGTGGCGGGGATATCGGTGAGCTGGGGCAAACTCTTCATCTTCATGGTGCAGTGGTTTGTGGAGCTGATGGAAGCTTCTATCAAGGTGGGCTGGCTGGCGGTGCGCCCGCAGGAGGTGCCCAAGACGGCGATTGTCAGGCTCCCGATGCGCTTGGAGAATGAGTTCGTTCTGGCGCTGGCGGTCAGCCTGTACAACCTGCAGCCGGGCGGCACCGTGTCTGATATCGACATTGCGAATCGCATGCTCACCATCCACCTACTCGACGCCGATTCTGAAGCCCACCTAGAGCGTGAGATCGCGGCGGTGCGCAAGCTGGAGGCCGATATGATTGCCATCTTCGAAAGGAGCCACCCCTGATGGATACTGACGTGTATAACATCCTACTCACCGTGGCCGCGGGCTTCCTCGTGGTGGCCTTCCTCATCACCACGTGGCGCATCGTCATCGGGCCCAACTCGCTTGACCGGCTCATCGCCATGGACGGGCTCGTGGCCATGTTCCAATGCGCCCTGGCCACCTATATCTGTTGGACGCTGGACACGACGGTCTCCAACGCGATGTTGGTCGTGGCGCTCCTCGGGTTCATTTCGACGGTCTCCGTTACTCGCTTTAGGAAGAGGGACTCATGAGTTACGCAGTAGTTGCCGATATCCTCTCCATCATCCTCATCCTCCTTGGCTCGATACTCACCTTGGCGGCCGCGATTGGAGTGGCGCGTTTTAAGGACACGATGGCGCGCGTGCACGCCATTGCCAAACCCCAAACCACCGGGCTCATCTTCACGATTTTGGGTGCCATCATCAAGGTGACGGGTTCGGAGAGCTTCAGCGTGGCTGAGCGCGGCGACTTGGGCATCCTGGTGCTGCTCGTCCTTTTCGCCATGATCACCAGCCCGGTGACCGCGCAAAGAACCACGCGTATCGCCCGCCGTGAGGGCCTGTACGGCCCGCCGGAGTCAATGCTGCGCAATGAGGCCCCTGCCGCGCGTTCGATGCGCCGAAAGTAGGGACACGGGCGCCTTCTCCCAGGAAATGAGGGGGAATTAATATAGGCTGCAAAAGGCAATAATTGGTGGTCATCCGAGGAGAGTCGACGTGAAGAAGCTGCAAGGCGTACCAACGATATGCGCTGTCCTCGCGCTGTGCATCGCTGTGATGGTGTACAAGTTCAGCCAGTTCGATGGGCCCCATGCCTTCATCAATATCCTCCCCTTCGACCTCTCCATCTACCGCATGGCGGGCGAAGACCTCAACGCGGGCGGCCTGCTTTACGACGCCCCCTATATCTTCGAATTCCCCTTCACCTACCCGCCCTTTGCGGGTTTGCTGTTTAAGGTTTTGCCCTTCTTCAGCAAGGGTGCGCTGACCTTTATGTGGCCCTCGCTCATGTTCCTGGCGGTGTTGGCGATCATCATCATGATCTTCCGTGAGCGGGGCATGAAGGTGACCCCGGCGGCCGTCCTGGTAGCGGTGCTGCTCACCGCCCTGACCCCGGCGAATGAGGCGATGCACGGCTCGCTGTACTACGGGCAGGTCAACGTATTCTTGATGCTGCTCGTGGCCCTAGATTTCCTGCCGATTAAGCGCCGCCTGCCGGGCGTGGGTATTGGCTTGGCCGCGGGAATCAAGCTGACCCCGGCTTATATGGGGTTGGCTTTGCTCTTTGAGAAGCGCTGGTGGGCCGCCGCGGGGGCGGTCATTACCTTCCTGGTGACCGTCGTGCTCGGTTTCCTCTTCGTGCCCGATGCGATGGATTTTTGGACCGACGCCATGTTCAACTCCTCCCGCGTGGGCGAGCACGCCAACCCCGGCGCGAAGTCGCTGCGCTCGCTCATGTACCGCGTTCTAGGCGTCGACGGCGGCATCTGGTGGCTGCTGGCGGTCATCGTGGTCTTTGCGCTTACCTGCCTGGCGCTTCGCACCGCATACCTGCGCGGCAACCGCTCGGCGGCTTTCGCGTTGACGGGCCTGAGCACCTGCTTGGTCTCCCCCTTCTCGTGGTACCACCACTTCGTGTGGACCATCCCCTTCGTGGTCATGGTCTTCGTATCGGTCAACCAGGCGCTCAGCGCGCGCCTGTCCGGTAAGTTCGGCGAGCAACTCGCCGGCCTCGCCTCCGTGGCGGCACTGTTCGTGGTGTCGCTGCCGTTTATGTCGGTGCCAGTGTGGTTCACCATGTCCACGGCCAACCTCGATGCGATCGAGTCCTTCCAGCCGTGGGCGACCTCGCTGTGGACGCTGTCCTGCGTTGCCTTCATCGCCGTCTACGCGGTGTGGGGCTTCGTCGCGCCGCGCAAGCGCGCGGTGGCGGAGAGCTAGGGGACGTTTCGATCAAATAAGGGGGCAAAACCCGCCCGTTTTAGCGCACTATTTGATCGAAACGTCCTCGTCGAGGCGAGGCAGCTTCCCAAAAGGACGTTTCGATCAATTAAGGCCCGGAAAACCATCAGTTTCCGGGCCTTGATTGATCGTTCGGTACTCAGGCTAGAGCGGCAGCAGCTGCTCCATCTCATCCGCGGTGGCCTTGACCACCTTCTGCCAGCTGCCGGTCTCCTCGTACAGGCGGCGCTGGCGCTCGTAGCCCGCCCCGGAATCGATGATTTCCTGCACCAACTGCAGCTCCCGGGCACAGCCCAGCTCCTCGGACAGCGGGGCCAGCTCCACCAAGAGATCCGCCAGCTCATCCTTGATCCAACGCTCATCGGTCTCGCGTGAGGTGATGACCAGCGCGTCCATGCCATAGCGCGCACCGCGCCACTTATTCTCCGCCACGTGCCACGGCTGGAGAGTCGGCAGCTTCTCGCCCGCGTCGATCATGCGGTCATAGTGCACCACCAGGCAGTGCGTCAGCGCCACGATGGCGGAAAGCTCGCGGAGGTTGGAGGCAGCGTCGGAAATGCGCACCTCCACCGTGCCCCACTTGGAGGCCGGGCGAACATCGAAGTGCATCGAGCCGGTGTGGTTGATGACCCCCGAAATAGCCTGGTCCCGCATGTAGGCCTGCCACTGCTCCCAATTCTCAAACTGGTAGGGCATGCCCGCGGTGGGCAGCTGTTGGTAGAGCATCGTGCGGTTGGAGGCATAGCCAGTATCGAGCCCCTCCCACCCCGGCGAACAGGCAGAAATGGCCAGCAGGTGAGGGTACTTCGTCATCAGCGCGTTGATGATGGGCCACACGCGTTCCTCGTGGCTGATGCCGACGTGCACGTGCGTGCCCCACAGCAACATCTGCTGGCCCCAGTACTGGGTGCGGTTGATGATTTCGGAATAGCTCTCCTTGGCGGAGACGGGGTTCTTCCGGAAGTCCGTAAAAGGGTGCCCGCCCGAGGCCCACAGGCGCACGTCCATGGAATCGGCCGCCTCACGCACTGCGCTGAGCGACGCCCGAAGGTCCCCCATCGCCTCCGGCACCGTCCGGCACACCCCGGTCACCAGCTCCACCGTGTTTTGGAGGAATTCCTTTTCCAGGTGCACGGAGGGGTGGGAGGCGCGGACAACGTCGATAAGCTCGGCGCCGCGCGGCACGAGATCCCAGGTCACTGGGTCAACGAGGGCAACTTCCCACTCAACGCCCAGCGTGGGCTCGGGTGAACGGGCGAAGTTCTCTTCCGGAATATTCACCCATTCATCCTATCCACCAACAGGGTGAATTTAATAAGTTTTTATTCCCTAGGCTTGGGGAACGGCGAGGACCACGACGACGGCATCGCCCTTGGTGTAATCCCCGGTCAGCTCGGCCGGGTACGGCGCAATGGCTTCTGCCGGAACGTTGCCGCCGTAGTACTGGGCGGCGACTTCCTTAGCCAGGTTCTCGGCCGCGGCATCACCCTGCGGGAAGAAGATGGTGGTCTTCGGCGCGACGAGGACCTCATCGCTGATGTTTCCTACCTCGGCGACCTTAAACTTTTCGCTCTTGAGGCGCTCGGCCTCATCGGCGGCGTAGTTGACGCGGCCGGAGTTGTTGTAGACGTTGACGGGGATTTCCGCCTGCGGGCGATCGGCATTGCCTGCGGGTGCACCGGCCTCGGCGTTCTCACCATGCTCAGCGCCGGCCTCAGCAGCGTTCTCCGAGTCGGCGTCGGTATCAGCCGGGCGCTCGTTCTCGTCGGCGTCCTTGGTCTTGTCGGCTTCGCCCGCAGCGCCGCCGGTATGGGCGTCGCCCTCGGCGCCACCGGTGGCAGGTCCGGACACGGCGGCGTCGTTGGCGGGCGCGTCCTGGGCGGTGTCCTCGGAGCTATCCGAGGTCATGGCGTACAGAGCCCACATGCCGAGCATGACGGCCACGGCGATGAGTACCATGGCGACACCACGCAGCGGGAGCTTGCTAGCGGAGGCCGGGGCGGCGGCCGAGTCGGACTCGGCGGCGTGGCGCGCGCGGTCAGCGGACGAGGCAGAGTTTTCCGGATTCACATTAGTCACATTGGCCACTCTAGTATCTGCGAGCCCTAGTCCGGCGCATTGTCGCGTGCGGCGCGCCGGATGCCCTCGCGGGCGTCGCGAAGCCGGCGCAAACGGGTGACCAGCAACGGGTAGGAGGCGTGCGCGGCGGGGTTGTCGAGCAGCACGTTGAGGCGTTGGTGATAGCGCACCGGAGTAATGTCCAGCTGCGTGCGGATGGCCTCGTCCTTGGCGCCGATATCGCGCGGGGCGTGGGACTCGAACTCCAAAATCGCGGCGTCTAGGTCTGACAGGGAATGCATGCTTAAACTGTATTCCATGACTATTCGTCCCATCGTTATCCACGGCGACCCGGTCCTCCACAACCCCACCGAGCCGGTCACCGAGCCCATCGACTCCCCCGAGCTGCAGGAGCTCATCGCGGACATGCACGAAACCATGGATGCCGCACACGGAGTTGGCCTGGCCGCAAACCAAATCGGCGTGAACAAGCGCCTCTTTGTCTACCACTGCCCCGACACCGACGGGCCGGATGGCACCGAGCTTCCGGAAGGCGGCATGCGCCGCGGCTGCGTCATCAACCCGGTGCTGGAAACCTCCGAGATCCCGGAGACCATGCCGGCTGACGACGGCTCCGAGGACGAAGGCTGCCTCTCCGTTCCGGGCGAGGGCTTCCCCACCGGCCGCGCCGACTGGGCCCGCGTGACCGGCAAGAACGAAAAGGGCGAGGACATCTCCATCGAGGGCTATGGCTTCTTCGCGCGCATGCTGCAGCACGAAACCGGCCACCTCGACGGCTTCGTCTACACCGACGTGCTCACCGGCCGCTACAAGCGCCAGGCCAAAAAGGCCATTAAGCGCAACGGCTGGACCGAGGCCGGCCTCACCTGGGTTCCGGGCGAGGACGAAGACCCCTTCGGGCACGAGGACTAATGTCCCGCATCTTCCGCTCCGATGCCGTCCAGGTGGGCGAGCGCGTGGTGGCCCGGCGCGATTTCGGCGGCGTGCACAGCGATGTGATTGGGCACGTGCTCAGCGTCGATCCGCTGGTCATCCGCCCACAGGAGGTGGGCGGCTACCCCTCCTCGCTTGACGCAGTAGAGATCCCGCCGGAGCAGCTCAAGATTATTAAGCGCCTCTCCCCGCGCACGGTGCGCAACTCCGATATCCGCGCCGTCGAGGTGGCCACCGCAGCCGCTTTCCCGGGCAAGGAGCACACGTGGACCTCCGATGGCCAGTGGCTCATGCGCGCGGGCGATGGCGTGACGGGCCGCTCCAATTCGGCGGTGCCGCTGGGACCTTCTGCGGGTTTCCTTCCGGTGCCTTTCGATGAGATTGAAGCCTTCTATGCACGCCACGATCTTCCGGTGCGCTTGGCCATCCCGGAGCGCATCGGCAAGTCTGCTGAGAAGCTCGTGGCGGCATCGCCCGAAGCGTGGGAGCTCGAGCCGGAAATCCTGGTGATGGTCCGAGATCTGGATGAGCTGCCGGCGCTTTCCGACGTCCACTTCGTCATCGATGAGCAACCCGATGCCGAGTGGCTCAACCTCTATCACTTCCGCGGCCAAGCCCTGCCACCGCTGGCGCTGGAGTACCTGCGCAGCCACATTGAGGGCACGATGGGCTTCGGACGCCTCCTCTCCCCTGCTGGTGAGACCATCGCGATTACGCGCGGCACGCTCACCGAATCCGGTGACGGCACCGTGTGGCTGGGTTACTCCGCCGTGGAGGTGGCCGAAGGCTGGCGCCGCAAGGGCCTGGGCACCGCGCTGGGCGCGCACATGCTGGCCTGGGGCAAGGCACAGGGCGCAGAGAAGGCCTACCTGCAGGTCGTGGCGCACAACACGGCGGGAATTCGCCTCTACGAGAAGCTCGGCTTCTTAGAGCAGCACCGCCACCGTTACGCCCGCCGCCTGCCTCAAGTACCCTAAACCACATGCGCATCGCTACCTGGAACATCAACTCCGTTCGCACCCGCGCGCAGCGCGCGGTGGATCTTCTGGCCAAGCACGACATCGACGTGCTCTGCCTGCAAGAAACCAAGGTGGCGGATGCGAAGTTCCCCCGCGAGCCTTTTGAAGAGGCTGGCTACCACGTCACCTGCCACGGGCTGAACCAGTGGAATGGCGTGGCCATCCTGTCTAAGGAGGAGCCGGAGGAGGTCCAGACCTTCTTCCCCGGTCAGCCGGGGTTCCACAAAGATCCCGCTAAGGATCAGGCGCGCGAGGCCCGGGCGGTCTCGGCCCTCATACGCGGGATTGAAATCTGGTCCCTCTACGTTCCCAACGGGCGCGAAATCACGGACCGGCACTACGACTACAAGCTGGACTTCCTCTACGCGCTGGCACGCTATGTGGAAACCCGCGCGCAGTCGAAACTCTTGCTCACGGGTGACTTCAACATTGCTCCGCGCGATGAGGACGTCTGGGATATGTCCCTCTTCCGCGGCAAAACACACGTCACCGAACCGGAGCGCGCGGCCTTCCAGATGTTGGAGGAAGCCGGGCTTGAGGAAGTCACACGCCGCTTCACCGAGGAAGACCGCTGGACCTACTTTGATTACAAGTCCTTGCGCTTCCAGAAGAACGAGGGCATGCGCATCGATTTCCAGCTGGCCAGCGAGCCGCTTGCACACCTGGTCCAAGGTGCCCAGGTGGATATGGTTGAGCGCGCCGGCGACAAGACCTCCGACCACGTGCCACTGATCGCAGATTTCGATGTCCCCGATTTCGCATCGGTGCGCTAGCCTGCCATGAACCTCAACATCGATCTCTCCGTCTGGCAGCTTGTGCTGCTGATCATTGACTACGGCATCAAAATCATCGCCATCGGCGTGGTCCCCGAAGGCCGCCGCCCGTCTAGCTCCACCGCTTGGCTGCTGGCCATTCTGGTGCTGCCTATCGTAGGCCTGCCCCTGTTCTTGCTCATGGGCTCGCCCTATATCAACCGCCGGCGCCACCGCATCCAGCAAGAGGCCAACGCACTGCTTAACGACGTCACCGCCTCCACCCCCAACCACCCCTCCGGGCGCCTCTCCCCGGAGGTGGAATCCCTCATCCAGCTCAACCGCAACCTCACCGGGCACCCGGCTCTGATTGGGCATAACAAGGGCTTGCACGCTTCCTATGAGGAGGCCATCCTGGCCATGGCCCGTGCGGTGGACCGCGCTGAGAAATACGTGCTCATTGAAATCTACATCCAGTCCTGGGATGAGGTGACCGATGTCTTCTTCCAATCCCTCGCGCGCGCCCGCCAGCGCGGCGTGGAGGTCAAGCTGCTGCTGGATCAGATTGGCAGCCTGAAATACAAGGGTTACTTCACGCTGGGCAAGCGCCTTACCGAGATTGACGTCGATTGGCGGCTCATGCTTCCGCTGCAGCTGCACAAGGGCCGCTTCCGCCGCCCGGACCTGCGCAATCACCGCAAGATCGTGGTCATTGACGGCCACACGGGTTTCTTGGGCTCGATGAACATGATCAAGCGCGAATACAAGACGAAGGACCGCGCATGGATCGACTACATGGTCGAGATGACCGGCCCTGTGGTGACGTCCTTGGCCTCGGTGTTCGCGGTGGATTGGTACCTGGAATCGGAGGAACAGCTGTCCTTGGACATGCAGCCCTATGACGACGCTATGACGGCGGACTCCAACCACCTCCAGTTGGTCCCCTCTGGTCCCGGCTACACCACGGAACCTAACCTGCGCATGTTCAACTCGGTGGTGCACCACGCGAAGGAGAAGCTCATCCTTTGCTCGCCCTACTTCATTCCGGACGAGTCCCTCTTGGAAGCGGTCACCACCGCGTGCTACCGCGACGTCGAGGTGGAGCTCTTGGTTTCAGCGAAGGCGGACCAGTTCATGGTCAACCACGCGCAGTCCTCCTACTACCAAGCACTTTTGGAGGCTGGCGTGCGGATCTTCCAATTCCCCGAGCCCTTCGTGCTGCACTCCAAGTTCATCCTGGCGGACCCGAATCTTCCGGAGCGCGACCCACTGTGCATGTTTGGTTCCTCCAACATGGACATGCGTTCCTTCGGCCTCAACTATGAATCAACGATGCTGGTGGCCAAGGGAGACCTCATCGAGGATTTCACCCAGCTGGCCAGGAATTACAAGAAGGTCTGCCACGAGCTCACCCTCGAGGAGTGGAACGAGCGCGGCCTGCTGCGCCGCTACGTGGACAACGTCATGCGCCTGACCTCCGCCCTGCAGTAACAAGCACATGTGGGCCCGCACCTTGCTGCGGTAGGGCTGACTAGAACCATCTCTGATGGATGGCAAGAGCTCGCACTGCCTCACCAACGTTAGGACGTTTACTACCCAGAATATGCACTCAGAGCGGCATCGTACGTCCACACTTCTGCGGTAATTCCGGTAGCGCGCTTATACAACTCGCGCTCAGTCAGAATACAAAGATCGCCGCCACCAATCTGCTGAGTCATCATATCCACCATTGATAGACCCGCACGATGTCGTGAGACGAGCTCGGTGATGAACTCCTTGTTCCACTGAAAGTCATGCAGGATCCATGGGGATTGTTGATGGGCGGTCAACTCGAGCATCTGGGAAAATTTTTCCGCAATATTGCGTCTCACGTCGCCCTGCGGAAGCTGCGCAATGTGATTTCCGGTTTCAATTACCGCGGTAATCGGCAGGATGAACTTCGCGTTCTCGCTTTGGCGTTCCGCAAAATCGATCTTGGATTGCTCCTTAGCTTGGCATTTGTGAGGAATCGCAAGCAGGTTATCCAACACAGAGGTATCGATGAAGTAAACGCGCATCAGCTGATCCCAAAGAGTCGATTCATGTTCTCGAAACTAGTCTGCGTTTCGGTGTCATCGACTAATTCACCAGCGGTGACCGCAGCACCCAAGCTGTGCTTGGAAATGGATTCCACAAAATCCGGTAACTCCACCAAAGGCGAGAGCTCGCTTTGCCCGGTTCCGCTATCCCGGTAGCACACTGCTACCTGACTATTCTTCTCGCCAGAAATTTGGTCCAAGATGGCAGGACTGTGGGTCGTGACAAGAACCTGCGAGTCATGTTTGCGTGCGGATTCGCTAAGCATCTGCATAACTCTTTGTGCCTGCGAAGGGTGAAGCCCGTTTTCCATTTCTTCGACGACAATTTGAGCTACTGGGTTCTCTACGTCATCACCAAGTTCAAGAGGCTGCTCGATATCCAAGTCCTTGGGCGCTGTTTTGAGCGCCGTTGCAATTGCGAGGAACCGGAGGAGGCCATCACTCATTTCACGAGCAGGCGTTCTTTCCTGCTTTCCATCCTCGAAGTGTTCCACGAGGGTTAGCATGACTTCGTCCAACGGGGAGTCAATGAAGTCCAGTGTGGAATCCACTCCAGTCACATAAGCGGCCAGCTGTCCTAACTCTTGGAAAGTCTTGGGGGAATCCTTTTGCAGCTGCCACAGCACCGCCGAGAGGTTCTCACCGCTACGCTTCAGCTGCGTGCTCTTCCTTGGGACGTAATCCCGCATAAGGCTGGGGACTGGATCGAGGTGAAACACTGATCGAAGCGCCATGGACACAATCGACGCCCCTTTCAACACCGAATTCTCCGCACGGTTCTTTCCCGCTAGCACCGCCTTAATCTGTCCCAAAATAAGGCGAGAATCACGCAGAAGTGTGGTGGGGTTTGCCCCACGCTTTCCGCTAAAAATTAACGTGTAGATCCCAGCTCGGTTGTCTGCTGCCGGCTGGGTCTTAAACAACTCTGCATCGCTAGTGCGGGTGCCGCTCTTTACGGAATATCCGGTACCGATGAGGCTTTCTTTGACAACACGCAACTCCGGATACACCTGAACCTCGACGTCATAGCGGTACGTATCTCTCCCAGATTCAACGGTACAGCCCAGTTCAAAGCTCTCGGTACCATGCGGGGCGCAACCACGAGAGCCACCTCGGATTGGGCCGGTTTGGGTCATGCGCCCATCAAGTGCGTCTCCTAGTTCTGCCCCCGATGCCAAGCGGGACAAAACCTCCAGCCCATCCAAAGCATTCGACTTTCCGGAACTGTTTAAGCCAGTCAGAAAGGTGACTGGATGCAGAGTCAATACAGCATCATGGAAAGACTTGAACTTGCTCAGGCGAAGCTCGGCGAGACGTGGGGTAGCCATGCGGCCAATAATACGCATTAACGCTCTATGCGTTGTGCACATCTGTTGAACTTCACGCAGCGCCGCGGGCCAGCCGCGTGGACGCCACAAGGCCGCACAGCGAGATGAAGCTGCAGCACACCATGCCGATGGCCATCGTCAGCGCCGCATTTGAGCCCCATCCCATGAGCGGGCTGATGGCGCTGGCTAGCAAGGACTGGCCAAAGCCCATAATCGCGGAGACGCTGCCCGCGCGCGGGCGCATGAGGCCCGTCGCCAGCGCGGTGGCGTTGCCCATGATGAAGCCGGTCGGCGCCACACACGCAAAGAGCACGACGAGGCACACCCACACCGGGGCGCCGAACAGCACCGACAGCAGCAAGAGCACCCCACACGCAAGAACGCCGCAAACACCGATGCGCAGCATGACCGCCGGGGAGACCGAATCCATCGCCCGCGAATTCACCAGCGTGGCCATAAAGAGGCCCACGGAGTTGATGCCGAAAACCAGCGAATAGCCCAGCGGCGAAAAGCCCCACTGGTCTTGCACCACGAAGGCCGAGGCCGCGATGTAGCAGAACATCGAGCAGAAACCGAAGGCCATGGTCACCAGGTAGCCCCACACCCGGGCATTGGTCAGGACCGCCCAGTAGTTGCCCGCCACCGTGCGGAACAGCCCGGCGCGGGAGCGCCCACCCGCGGTTTCCGGAACGATGGCAATCGCCAGCACCAACTGCACCGCATGCAGCCCGGCGAGCACCCAAAAGATGCCGCGCCAGCCCAGCGGCTCCGCCAGAACACCGCCGAGCACTGGGGCCACCGCCGGCGCGATGCCCTGCAGCGCCATGAGCAGCGAATACGCCTTCGCGGCAGCCGCGCCGTGCACGAGGTCAGGTACCACCGCGCGGGCCAGTACCACGCACGCGCCGCCGCCGAGGCCCTGCAGCACGCGGGCGGCCACGAGCACGGTGGCGGTCGGAGCCAGCGCCGCCAACACGGAGGCCACTAGCGCGAGGCAGGCACCGGCGATGAGGAGGCGTTTGCGCCCGATGGCGTCGGAAAGCGGGCCCATCACCAGCTGTCCCACGCCCATGCCGATGAAGAAGCCTGAGATGGTCAGCTGGACCATCGCCCGGGTGGTGCCCAGATCGGCGAGGATCTCCGGCATCACCGGCAAGTACATATCAGTGGCAAAAGGCGCTGTTGCGGACAACAGCGCCAATGTAGCCAGGAGTGGAAAAGGAATCACGCGTCGCGCTGCTCCAGCACAATGACGCCGAAAATCCACAGCACCGCGGCCCAACCGAAGAAGACGAGGGCCTCAAATCCTACCGATGACCACGGCGCGTTCTCATCTACATAGTTCACCGCCCAGTTCTGGAAGGCAGTAAAGGGCATGAAGTGAATGGCCTTATCGCCCACCGTCGGCAGCACACGCACGATGTTTTCCAACCCCAAGTACAAGATGAGGGAAATCGCCACCGTGCCGGCGGTCTGCCGCAACAGCATGCCCAGGCCCTGCACGAAGGCAACCACGCCGAAGGCCGCGAGCGGGAAGGACCACAGCATGTATTTGCCGTCCTCGCTGGCAAAGGGCTGGAAAGCCTCCGCCGCCGATTCATTCGTCGTCATATCCGCCAACGCGAAGATGTACACCAGGCTCAAGAAAGCAATAATGGCCGCGATGACGCCGTAGAGCAGCAGCTTGGCGCAGGCCACTGTCCAGCGCTTCGGGTTGGTCATGAAGGTCAAGGATTGCGTCTTATAGCGGTATTCCGTGGTCACCACCATCGCGCCCTGGATCATTATGATCGGCATGCCCATGAGCAAGAGGATGGAGGCCAAGGCCCGCTCCTGCAGCGGGCTAATGCCCAGCACCGCCTCGCCCGCGTTCAGCGAGTTCAGCAGTGTCCAGCCCGTCACGATGAGAATGATGAGGGCCGTGGTCCACCAAAAGGACTTCGTCGTGCGCAGCTTCGTCCACTCCGCATGCACAGTGTTGAAAAACATTAGCGCTGTACCCCTTCCTTCGGTGCCGCCGCCTGGTACTGCACCGCGCGTTCCGTCATAGTCACGTAGGCCTCTTCCAGCGAGGCGCGGTGGAGCGTCAATTCCGTCAGCGGCACACCCGTGGAATAAGCCAGCTGACCCACGTAATCCGTGGTTTGGTTCGGAATAACCAAGGTGCGGCGCTGCTCCTCATCGACCGACTCGCTATACGGGATGCCGGCCTCCTTCAGTGCCGAGCCGAACTCGCGCAGGTGCTCCGAGCGCACGATAACCGAGGCACTGGAGTTTTCCTTGACAAAATCATAGGTGCGCTGATTAGCCAAGAGCCTGCCGCGGCCAATCACCACGAGGTGGTCCGCGGTTTGCGCCATCTCCGCCAGCAGGTGCGAGGAGATGAGCACCGTGCGGCCCTCCGCCGCCAGCGCCCGCACGAGCGAGCGCACCCAGCGAATACCTTCTGGGTCTAGGCCGTTGACCGGCTCATCCAGGATCAGCACGCCCGGATCCCCCAACAGGGCGGCCGCCAGGCCGAGGCGCTGGCCCATACCGAGGGAGAAGCCACCGGCCTTCTTGCCCGCAACATCGGCCAAGCCCACAAGACCCAGCACCTCGTCGACGCGGGAAGTAGGAATGCCATTAGCCTGCGCCATCCACGTCAGGTGGTTGGCGGCGGTGCGGTTGGCGTGGACGGCTTTGGCGTCGAGAAGCGCGCCCACCTCGCGCAGCGGGTTCTTCAGCTCGCGGTAGGGCTTGCCGTGCACCAGAGCAGTGCCAGCGGTGGGCTTGTCCAAACCCAGAATCATGCGCATCGTCGTTGATTTTCCAGCGCCGTTTGGTCCCAGAAAGCCGGTCACTTGTCCCGGCTTCACCTGGAAGGTGAGGTCATCGACGGCGCGGACAGACTTGTACTGTTTGGTCAGTCCGGCTACTTCAATCATGTCCTACAGCGTGCCACAGGTTCCCGCCGCGCGCCTGTATCAGCTGCTGATTTCCTCCCAGCGCTCCAGCAAACGCGGCAGCGCTTCCCGGAAGGGAGCCAAGAGCTCTAGCTCTTCTACCTGGTTAAACGGCACCCAGCGCAGCTCGGCGGACTCCGCATTGGCGGTTGTCTCCAGCCGCTGGCCCGAGACAGTCCGCGCCAACACCGTGGTATAGGTCCAGCCTTCCTCGAAAGGCCCGGAGGTGGCCAGCGCATCCAGCACCTCGACGTCCGAGGCCGAGATTCCGGTTTCCTCCGCCGTCTCCCTCAGCGCTGCCTGCTCCGGGGACTCCGGCTTATCCCGCGCCCCGCCCGGGATTCCCCAGGTCCCGCCATTATTCGTCCACGTGGCGCGGTGCTGGAGCAACACCTCATCCCCCGCCACCAAGAAAAGGCCAGCAGCTCCAAACTTGCCCCATACCGGCACCCCGCCCGGCCCCTTAGACCAGCCATCACCGGAGAGTTCTGGGTTTACGCGTGTACACATGCCTTCCACGATACGTCAGAAGCAGCCCGCGCCACCCTGCCCCAAATCATCGCGCGACGCGGTCGAGGGCGCTATCCTTAGGGAATGACCGGCCCGGCCACCGAACTGCGCGAGCACTCCCCCGAATCATGGGGCGATCACTGGCTC
Organism: Corynebacterium sp. HMSC072A02; assembly: GCF_001810085.1. NCBI lineage: Bacteria > Bacillati > Actinomycetota > Actinomycetes > Mycobacteriales > Corynebacteriaceae > Corynebacterium > Corynebacterium sp. HMSC072A02. Next base: position 148,353 of record NZ_KV799862.1, read on the forward strand.
GATGAAGTCACCGAGCCCGCCAGCCCGGCATTTGGCCGCCCGACGCAGCTGGCCATGAGCTCCTTCGCCGGCCCCGCGCGCGTCATCCGGCGCCTCTATGGCTTCGCGGCCACCACGCCCGGCAAGCTTTTTACGGTCACCGTCATCCTCACCGTCGCGCTCGCGGCAGCCGGCTTTTCTATGTCCTCTTCCTCAGCCGCCCGGCACGATGACCTGGATACCTTGCTGACCTCCACCGAGCCGATGTCGAATGCGGCGCACCACCTCTACACCAACCTATCCCTGGCGGATACCGTGGCCACCACCGGCTTCGTGCAGGCGGGTGTGGAGCCGGAGGTGAACCGCAACCGCTATAACGAGGCCATCGATGCCGCCTCCGTCGCCGCCACGGAGGCCATCGTGGGCACCTCCGCGGAGGATGAGCGCGTGCGCGAGCTCGTCACGTTTATCCAACGCAAGCTGCCGGTGTATACCGCGCTCGTGGAAAAGGCCCGCGTCAATCACCGCGCGGGCCACGCCGTGGCGAATTCCTATATGTCGAACGCCTCGGCGCTCATGCGGACCCAGATCCTCCCCGCCGCCGCGGAGCTGTTCACCTTGACGTCGGAAAAGGTGAGCCAACAGCAGCAGCGCCTGACCCGCCCGCAGTGGGTGCCACTATCTGGTCTGGTCGCCGCGCTCATCTTCCTCGGCCTGGCGCAGTGGTGGCTATGGCGGCTGACCCGCCGCCGCTTCAACCGCGGTTTCGTGGTGGCCACGGGGCTGTTGTTCCTGGCGCTGGTGTGGGCCTCCGCCTCCAACTTCGCCACGTGGGCCTCGGGCCACCAGGGTTTCGAGACGGTATCGCGCCCCTGGGACTCGCTGACCGCCTCCCGCATCGAGGCCCAGCAGATGCGCACCTCGGAGACTCTCGCCTTGGTTCTGCGCTCCTCCCAGCAGGACATGTCCGTGCACTTTAATTCCACGGTGTACTCCGTCAACCAGGCTCTGCGGGACTATGAGCAGGCGCTTGTCGACGACGACTTCCCCTCCTCCGATCCCACCCTGATTCCCCGCGCGAAGCAGGCAGTGGAAGATTGGACGACTACGCACGAGAACTTCATGGAGGATCTCTCCATGGGTGACTACGATGCCGCGCTGTACCAGGCCACCGCCATCGATCCGGACGGTGACCCCACCGCCGCCAGTGCTTTCAACGCCGTGGATAATTCCTTGGCCGCGCTCATTGACCAGGCCCGCGACGCCATGCGCACCTACCTGGTCCAGGGGCTCAACGCCATGACAATGGTGTCCACTGGCGTGCTCCTGGCTACCTTCGGCGCGATTATCGCCGTGTGGTTGGGAATCCGTCCCCGTCTGCAGGAGTACCTGTGATGCGCCGCCCTACCACGAAACGCCCAGCCTGGACCGCGGCCCTGCTCGTGCTCAGCAGCGCCGTGGCACTCAGCGCTTGCGAGCCGGAGCCGCCCAGCGCGCCGGATCCCATCCTGCCGTCTACCGCGAACCTCGATTCCACGCCGGGCCCGCCGCTACCGGAGGATGCCATCATCGAGCCCGCCGGCAGCGGTGAGGTGTCCAAGCAAAGCGATGCCGAAGCCTACGGCTCCTACCGCCCGGACGATAAGACGCCGAAGGAGCGCGTGCCCGAGATCCTGGAGCGCGGCCGGCTCATCGTGGGCGTGGACCGCTCCAATAACCTGCTCAGCTACCGCGATACCGCCACCGGCGAGGTCCGCGGCTTCGAGGTCGACATCGCCCGCGAAATTGCACGCGATATCTTTGGGGATCCCAACAAGGTGGACTTCCGCTTCGTGGAAGCTTCCGAGCGCGCGCGTGCCCTCAACGACCGCACGGTGGACATCGTCATCCGCACCATGACGATCAGCCCCACACGCCAGCGCGAAGTCGCCTTCTCCATTCCCTATATGCAAACGGATGCCCGCTTGCTGGTGCTGAAGAACTCCGGCATTCACTCCATCGCGGATACCGCCGGGTTGACCTTGTGCGCGACGAAGGGTTCCACCATGGTGGACGCGATACGCAAGCACGCGGCCACCTCCGACATCTTGGAGACCCGCGCCTGGGGCGATTGCCTCATGGCGCTGCAGCTGGGGCAAACGGACGGCATCGTGGTGGATGATGCCCTGCTCTCCGGGATGCTGGCCCAGGATCGCTACACGGAGATCGTCGGCGATCCCCTCGAAAGCCAAAGCTACGGCGTGGCCGTGCGCAAGCCCGATGGCTCTTATGACTCGCGCCCGCTCATCCGCCAGGTCAACTCCACGCTGGAGCGCATCCGCAAAGACGGAACCTGGCAGCAGCTCTTTAACGAGTGGCTCGGGGATTACATGGATCAGCCCGTACTCCCGGCGCCGAAGTACCTCGACGAGTCCCCGCCTGCGACCGAATCGCAATCGAGTTCCCCAACCAGCAATCAGCCCGGTGAGAAGAAGGAGGGGCACTAATGTCGCACCGCTTCAGCGAGGATGAGCTCGACCACCTCACGCCCGAAGAGCACGAGACTGCGCAGCCCGAAGCCACAGATCCCGGAGCCGTGGAGCCCGAAGCTGCTGCTGACGCCACCCAGGCCGTGCGCTTCGATCCCTTCGCCGATGAGGAGGACGATTTTTCGGAGGACCACCACCTCACCACCTCGCCTGCGGAACCAGGTGATCCGGGAACAACGGCTTCCGGCGCCGACAACACGGATGCCTCCGACCGCACCGCGGCCGTACCTTTCGATCCTTTCGCCGATGACTACGAGGAAGATGACCCCACTGCCACCGGCGCCGTCCTATCCCCTTCCGGTCAGCCCGGCACGCACGGCACCGCGACGGGCAAACCCGACGACGGCGAATACGTCGATTCGGATAACATCGCGGCACTCATCGAGGAGCTGGGGCAGCTGCGTGATCGTCGCAAAGCAGAGGACCCCTCGCGGGCCTCGCGACGCCGCGCGCTCGATACCTTCCGCCAGCGCCGCGCCACCAAGCGCACCGACCGTGAGGTGGCCGATGGCATGGCCACCTTGCCCTTCGTGGTCCCGGTAGATCCCAGCGAGGCGCTCATCGATCCGAAGGATGCGCCCCGCGCCGCACCGCCGCAGCTCAAGCCGGGCGACATGGTAGCCGGCCAATATGAGATCCTCGGCGTGCTCGCGCATGGCGGGTTGGGGTGGATCTACCTGGCCAATGACCACTTCGTCTCCGGGCGCATCGTGGTGCTCAAGGGCATGCAATCCACCAATTCCGCGGAGGAGACCGCCACAGCGGAGGCGGAGCGCGAGTTCCTCGCGGACATCACGCACCCGAATATCGTGAAGATTTTCAACTTCATCGATGACCCCCGCGTGCCCGGCGGCTTCATCGTCATGGAATACGTGGGCGGCCCCTCGCTCAAGCAGCGCCGCAACGACCAGGTCAATGACCGCTTCCCGGTCGACACCGCGATTGCTTACATCCTGGAAATCCTCCCCGCCTTGGACTACCTGCACGCCCGCGGCGTGGTCTACAACGACTTGAAGCCCTCCAACATCATCGTCACCGAAGACCAGGTCAAGCTCATCGATCTGGGCGCGGTCTCTGGCATCGGCGCCTTCGGCCACATCTATGGCACGCAGGGTTTCCAGGCCCCGGAGATCGCCACCCAGGGCCCCTCGGTGGCCAGCGATATTTACTCCATCGGCCGCACACTGGCCTGCTTGACGTTGAAGCTGCCGGTGGAGGATGGCGTCTACAAGCCCGGCCTGCCCTCCCCCACCGAGGAACCGCTGCTGCGCCGCTACCTCTCCTTCTACCGCCTGTTGTTGCGCGCTACCGATCCGGACCCGGAGCAGCGTTTCGCGTCCGTGTCCGAGCTGCGCAACCAGCTCTTCGGAGTGCTGCGTGAGGTCATCGCGCTGCGCGACGGCATCCAGCACCCAGCCCAGCACTCTGTCTTCTCCCCGCAGCGTACGACCTTCGGCACGAAGCACCTGGTCTTCCGCACCGACCAGCTCATCGACGGCATCGACCGCACCGTGCGCATCACCGCCCCCGAGGTGGTCTCCGCGCTGCCCATCCCGCTCATCGTCCGCTCCGATATCGGCGCCCCGCTGCTGCAGGGTTCCTCCTACACCGAGCCGCAGGAAGCGCTGGAGACCCTGCGCCAGGCCATGCAGACTCCGGAGTACGAGGAGTCCGCGGAGATTCCCCTCGGCGTAGTGCGCGCCATGATTGATCTGGGATACATCGGCCAGGCACGCGAGTGGCTGACCTCCATCGAGGAGCGCTTGGGCAAGGACTGGCGCTTCCACTGGTACTCGGGCGTGACCGAGCTGCTGCTGGATAAGTACCGCGAGGCCCAGGCCCATTTCGCCCACGTCCTCGACGTGCTGCCCGGTGAGGCCGCCCCGAAGCTGGCCATCGGCGCGGTCAACGAGCTCATCCTGCAGCAGCTGGGTTTTTCAGAAGCCGCGCTTATCGACGCCTCCGTCGCCCGCGCCTGCGCCAACCTCACTACGTCGCTGGCGGATCTGCCCAACGATGCTTTCGAGGATCAGCCCGGCATCTGGGATCACGTCACCGATGATCCGGCCCACCTGCGCTTCAACTCTCTGCGCCTCTACGGCATCGTGTGGGCCACGAACCCGACGACGGTCTCCTCCGCCTTCGGCCTGGCCCGCCAGCTGCGCGCCGAGCACCAGGTTGAGCTCGCCGTGGCCACCTTGGATAAGGTGCCCAATGCGTCGCGCCATCACCGCATGGCCCGCTTGACCACGGTCCTGCAGCTCATCGTGCACGATCTCTCCGAGTCCCGCATCCGCCGTGCCGCCCGCCGCTTGGAGGAGATTCCGCAGAACGAGCCGCGCTTCTTGCAGATCAAGATTGCGGTCATCTCCGCCGGGCTGACCTTCCTACGCGAGGCAGACCTCGACGCCGCGGCCTCCCCCAACGATCTCTTCGAGTTCCCTTTTACCCAGCGCGGCCTGCGCTATGGCCTGGCGGATACCCTGCGGGCATTAGCCCGCCAGGCACCGTTCGCCCGCCACCGCTACGCGCTGGTGGACTTGGCCAACAAGGTCCGCCCGGTCACGATGTTCTAGCCGCCGCTCGACTTAGTACAGGCCCGCTTCCCGGGCCATGGCCGCAATGCCCGCGGACTTCTGCGCGATGGCCAGCTCCTCGTTGGTCGGCACCACGAAGACCTTGACCTGGGATTCCGCGGTCGAAATCATGCGCGGCTCCTTCGAGCGCACGAGGTTGGCTTCCTTATCGAAGTCAATGCCGTACATGTCCAGGTTGTACAGCGAATCCTGGCGGACCTCGGTATCGTTCTCCCCCACGCCGGCGGTAAACGTAATCGCGTCCACGCGGCCCAACGCAATCATGTACGCACCGATGAAGCGGCGCAGCTGGTGGATGTAGATGTTGTAAGCCAGCCAGGCGTCCTGGTCCTCGTTGTTGATGCGCTCGCGCAGCACGCGGAAATCGTTGACACCCGCAATACCCTTCACACCGGAGCGCTTATTCAGAAGGTTATCGATCTCATCGATCGACATCCCTGCCTCACGCGAGAGGTGGAAGATGATACCCGGGTCAATATCGCCCGAGCGCGTGCCCATGGCCAGACCCGCCAGCGGGGTCAGGCCCATCGAGGTATCGATCGGGCGGCCGTTGCGAATCGCCGCCGCCGAGGCACCGTTGCCCAGGTGCAGCGTGATCTGGTGGACGTGCCCCGGGTCGCGGTCCAAGAGCTTCGGCACCTGCTGCGAGACAAACTCGTGGGAGGTTCCGTGGAAGCCGTAACGGCGGATATCGTACTGCGAGGCCACATCGTTATTGATGGCATAGAGCGCGGCCGCCGGCGGCATGTGGTTGAAGAAGGCCGTATCGAAGACCGCCACGTGCGGGATGTCCGGCAGCAGCTTGCGCGCCACGCGGATGCCGTCCAGGTTGGCCGGGTTGTGCAGCGGCGCGAGCGGGATGAGGTCCTCAATCATGGACTCGATCTGATCCACGATGAGCTGCGGCTCGCTGAACAATCGCCCGCCGTGCACAACGCGGTGGCCCACGGCGATGACCTCGACATCCGTCGGGCCCACACCGTGCTCGTGCATGATGCTAAACGCGCGGTCCAAGCCGAAGGAGTGGGTGGGAATCTCCAGCTCTTCCTTGTATTCCTCACCGCCCGTCTTGACGGTCACCGCACCCTGTGGCTCACCGACCTGCTCCACCAAGCCGGAGACCAGCGGGGTATCCGTGGCCGAGCTTTCCGGGTCCACCAGCTGGAATTTAACCGAGGAGGAACCCGAGTTGAGAACGAGTACGTACGCCATCTACTTCACTCCTGCCTGGATAGCGGTAATAGCCACCGTGTTGATGATGTCCGGAACCGTCGCGCCGCGCGAGAGGTCATTGACCGGCTTGTTCAGGCCCTGCAGAATCGGGCCCACCGCCAGCGCGCCACCGGTGCGCTGCGCCGTCTTATAACCAATGTTGCCGGCCTCCAGGTCCGGGAAGACGAAGACCGTGGCCTTACCCGCAACGTCAGATTCCGGCGCCTTCTTGGCGGCCACGCCAGGGTCACAGGCAGCGTCGAACTGCAGCGGACCATCCACCGCCACGGAGGAATCGATGCCGCGAGCCACCTCGACGGCCTGCGTCACCTTCTCCACGTCCGGGCCAGCACCCGAGGTACCCGTGGAGTAGGACAGCAGCGCCACGCGCGGGTCTAGGCCAAACTGCGCGGCGGTCTGGGCAGACACGATGGCGATCTCGCCGAGCTGCTCCGGGGTCGGGTTCGGGTTCACCGCGCAATCACCGAACGCCCACAGGCGGCCCGGCATCACCATGAGGAAGATGGAGGAGACCACGGAGGCCTCCGGCTTGGTCTTAATGATCTGGAAGGAAGGCTTAATGGTGTGCGCCGTGGTGTGCGCCGCGCCGGAGACCATGCCATCGGCCAAGCCCTTGTGCACCATCATCGTGGCGAAGTAGGACACGTCCTTCATGGTCTCGCGCGCCTGCTCCAGCGTCACGCCCTTCTTCTTACGCAGCTCCGCAAAGTCCGCAGCGAATTCCTCCGCCAACGGGGATTCGAGGTGGTTGATGATCTCCACACCGCTCAGGTCGATCCCGAGTTCCTGGGCGCGCTTTTCGACGCCCCCGTCACCCAGAATCGTCAGCTTCGCCACCTTGCCCTTGATGAGCTCCCCCGCGGCCTGAAGGATGCGGTCATCCTCGCCCTCCGGCAGCACGATGTGCGCCCCGTTTTCGCGGGCCTGATCCAGAAGCTGCTTCTGGAAGAGCTCGGCGCACATATAGGGCTCGATGTCCTCCAGGGAGGAAATCGCACTGGGAACGGAGGAGACGTCGCCCACCGCGCCCACCACGGTGGCGCCTACCGAGCGCGCGTGCTCCAGCGCCAGCTCCGCGGCGCGGTCAGGCGCATCGGAAACCAGCACGAAGGGCAGGCCCAGAGCGGCCGCGGCCTTGGCGTCAAAGTCCATAACACCTGTGCCCTGAAGGACCAGGTTGCCCGCGGGGGCGTTGTCCAAAACCTCGCTGAGCGTGGTTCCCAAGTCATCGACCTGGGCGAAGGTGGCTCCTAGTTCCTGAGCCACAGCAGCAACGTCCAAGCCGTCGAAGCCGCGCCCGATGACGCTGATAAAGGCAGAATTGCGTGAGGACTTGGCGGTCATGACCAACCTTTCTCTGCATAGAAGGCGTGTACCCGGGATCACAATTTGGGGCACACAGTGACACTACGACACTTTCACAGTACGGGAACACAACCCTGCTCGCCGCCTGCTTAACGCTTTTCCTCATTAACTCCCCAGGCCACTGGCACCTCGTCCTAAAGCAAAGTGTGCTATCCCACAGTAACTTGTCTCCCGTGAGCACCCCGGAGTAGGCTCCTAACCAGGATTGTTACTTCGGGCAAGACCTAGGCTCCCCACTCTTAGCCGCGTGGGGATGGTTCGCTATGAACCATTGTGGCCTAGGTCTTTTGTGGTTTTCACAGGCCCTTAACTCGCGAAAGGATTCTCATGTCGACTGATATTCGCTCGGCAGCCGAGGCCATCCTGGATGGCATCGGCGGGGCGGAGAACATCACCTCTCTCACGCACTGCGCCACCCGCCTGCGCTTTGAGCTGGCTGATGCCTCCAAGGCAGACAAGGAAACACTCGAGGCCATCCCCAAGGTCATGGGTGCCGTGCCCCAGGGCGGCCGCAACTACCAGGTTGTCATCGGCGGTGACGTGGCCACGGTCTATGACGAGATCAAGGCCCTCCCGCAGATGAAGAACCGCAACCAGTCCGGCGGCCAATCTAATGACGATGTCAAGGCCGCCGCCCGTGCCAAGTCCAAGGGCAAGCTGCCGTGGATGGATGCCTTCTTCGAGTACCTCTCGGATTCCTTCCGCCCGATTCTGGGCGTGCTGCTGGGCGCTTCCCTCATCATCGCCTTCGCCTCCGTCCTGGATGCTTTCGGCGTCGTGGACTTCCGTTCCCCGGACAAGCCGGCCTCCTGGTTCTTCGTGGACGCCATGTGGCGCTCCGTGTTCTACTTCCTGCCGGTGATGGTGGCCTACAACGCTGGTAAGAAGCTGCGCATCGACCCGTGGGTCCCAGCCACCATCATGGCGGCGCTCTTCACCCCGGAGTTCCTGAATCTTTCGGAGAACCCCGCGGTCCAGTGCGTCACCAACGACACCCTCGGCGCTGAGCAGTGCTCCATCGAAATCTTCGGCATGACCATGCAGCTGCCGGAGTACGGCGGCAACGTCTTCGTCCCGCTCATCATGGCGGCCGTAGCGGCGCTCTTCTACAAGGGCTTCCAGAAGATCATCCCGTCTGCGGTGCACATGGTCTTCGTCCCCTTCCTCACCCTGCTCTTCGTCATCCCGCTGACGGCCTTCCTCATTGGTCCGTTCGGTGTGTGGGCCGGTAACGGCATTGGCGCTGGCCTGTCCTGGATGAATGACAACGTTCCGTTCGTCTTCGCCCTGGCTATCCCGATGCTCTACCCGTTCCTCGTCCCGCTGGGCCTGCACTGGCCGCTCAACGCCCTCATGCTGGTCAACATTCAAACCTTGGGCTATGACTTCATCCAGGGCCCGATGGGCGCATGGAACTTCGCCTGCTTCGGCGCTACCGCTGGCGTGCTGGCACTGTCCATCCGTGACCACGACACCGTGATGCGTCAGACCTCCGGCTCTGCACTCTTGGCTGGCCTGCTCGGCGGCGTGTCCGAGCCTTCCCTCTACGGTATCCACCTGCGCTACAAGAGGATTTACCCGCGCATGCTGGTGGGCTGCTTCGCTGGTGGCCTGACCGTGGCCCTGTTGACCCTGGGCACGAACGGCATTACTACCGACGCCTTCGTCTTCACCTCCCTGCTGACCATCCCGGTCTTCACCCCGATGGCCAAGTACGCCATCGCCATTGCAGTGGCCTTCTTCGTGGCCTTCTTCCTCATCCTGTTCACCGACTACCGCACCCCGGAGGAGCGCGCTGAGGCTAAGGCCGCCCGCGAGGCAGCCGAAAAGGCCGAGCTCGACAACGCCGCGCTTGCCGACGCCCCCGCAGCAACCGCCGCTGCCGGCGCTGGCGCCGGTGCCGCCACCGCAACCGCCACCAAGGCTGACGCCCCGGCCAAGGCCGCTGCGCCCGCCGCTGGCACCACCACCGACATTGCCTCCCCGGCTACCGGCAAGGTTGTCCCCATGGCTGAGATCGATGACCCGGTCTTCTCCGCCGGCACCCTGGGCGACGGCGTGGGCATCGTCCCCGAAAACAACGAGGTCTACGCCCCGGTCAGCGGCACCGTGATGAGTGCCATGAAGTCCGGCCACGCCTACGGCATCAAGACTGAGGACGGCGTGGAGGTCCTCGTCCACATCGGCATCAACACCGTGAAGATGAAGGGCGAAGGTTTTGCCCCGGCCGTCAAGAAGGGCGACACCGTCAAGCAGGGCGAGCTGCTTGCCACCGTTGACTTCGGCAAGGTCACCGAAGCCGGCTACGACACCACCATCGTCCTGGCCGTGACCAACACCAAGGCGCTGTCCGCCGTCACCCCGGCTGGTCTGAACCACGCCGCCGCTGGCGATACGGTCATCACCACGACCCGCTAAAGGACCCACTAGGGAACCTTTAGCACGCCTCTAACGAACCCTGACTAAGCTGGCTCGATGGAACCACCATCGTGGCCGGCTTTAGTCGTTTTAACCCCAACCAGAAAGGTGCCTTGTGCAACTGTTGCGAGTGTTCAATAACAACGTCGTGCTCGCACGCCGCGGCGCGGAGGACGTCATCGTCACCGGCCGCGGAATCGGCTTCCAGGCTCACCCCGGCACTGAGGTTGACCCGGCGAAGGTGGTCAAGGTCTTCGTCCCGGATTCTGGCCGCGACCCGGATCACCTGGCTGCCATGATCGCCGGCATTCCCGGCGAATACGTTCAGTTGGTCATCGACGCCATGCACTCCGTCGACATGTCTGAGGCGCTGCGCAGCAAGCTCACTTTGGTCGTCGCGATTGCGGACCACATCCACGGTGCCGTCAACCGCGGCAACGCCGTGTCTTATCCCCTCGAAGCCGAGGTGCGCCACCTCTACGCCGATGACTTTGCTCTCGCGCAGCAGCTACTCACGGCCATCAACGGCGGGCTCCATAAGCCACTGGCTCCCGACGAAGCCGTGGCCATCACACTGCACTTGGTCAACGCCGGCTTCGCAGTGGGGGATCTCTCCGGCACCTACCGCATGACGGGTCTGATCCAGCAGATCCTGGCCGTTATCGGCTCGCACATCGATACGGAGCTCATTAGCGAGGACATCTCCGTCGCCCGCTTCATCACGCACCTGCGCTACCTCTTCGTGCGCATGGCGGAGCACCAGCAGCTGGACTCGGACGACCGCCAAGTAGCCACCGCCATCTCCGCGCGCTACCCCGATGCCGTCGAGACCGCCCAAATGGTAGCTAACCTCATTGAGCTGCGCCTCGACAGCGCTCTAACCCCCGATGAGGTCTCCTACCTGACGCTGCACATCGCGCGCCTGGAGGAGGCCTCCGCCTAAGCCATCACCCCGCTTAGGCGATTCACCAACCAACCTAAGCCGCCGGCGCCTCAACAGCACCCTCAGCGGGCGCGTCAACAGCACCATCGACCGGCGCCTCAGCGCCGCCTTCCACGGGCGCCACCGGCTCTGCCACGGTGATGATGTTGTCCTCATAGCCCAACTCGCCGCCAACGAACTTGCCGCCGCAGGTGATGAGGACCAGGCGGTTATCTCCCTGAGCGTCGTTCACCACGTCCGGGAAGCCTGAGCCCTTCGGCAGACGGTACGGTGCCTCCGTCACGCGGAACTGGCGCTCCTCGCCGTCGATAAAGACGGTGAATTCCTGGCCCTGCTCCAGGGTGGTGAACTTCTCCGCAAAGCCCGTTCCCTGCCCCTGGTAGTTGATATGGCCGGTGATAACGCTGGAGCCAACCGGGCCAGCCTCGCCCGGTACTGCGGAGGCGGAATACCAACCCAAGCGCTGCACATCGCGCGGCGGGATCAGCATGCCGGTATCCGTAACCTGAATCGGGTCCACGGCGGCGAACTCATCGTTAATGCCCAGGGACATGGCACCAAAGCCACGGAACTCACCCGGTGCGGCATCAATCTCCTGATCCTGCTCACCGGAGTCATCCACGAAGGGATCATTGTTCGTCGTGGGTGCGGCAGACTCAGAGCTTTGCGACGTCTCCGCCGAATCCCCCGCATTGTCTTCCGCGGAATCATCGCCATTGCGGCCTGCATAGATCACCAGCTGCACGATGACCAAGATGATCGCAATGAGCGCCACCAGACCAATGAGGAGCTTCTTGTTGCCCTTCTTCGATTCGCCCGCTGCCTGCTCCTCACCGGCACGGTGCTTCCCCGCGGCTGTCTCCCCGGCAGCCTCGCCCGTGGAATCGGCGGGGTATTCCGGAATATCGTTCTGCTGGCTTTCGTCAGCCATAATCTCTGCTCCTTGTGACTGTCTTCTAGTTATGGGCGTCTAGCTTCTAAAAGTCTTCGCTATGGGGTTTCGATGTAAACAATAGTCTAAGGATCATATGACGAATCCCCTCCAGCGTTTTTCACCCTGGAGGGGATTGTCCTAATCATTTCCTGCCCCTACCATGCCCAGCCGGTGAGGGCCGGGATGGTGTTGCAGTGCGGACTACTTGATGAAGTCCTGCATGCCTGGGTCAAGCTGGGTTGCACCAGAAGGTACGTGCTTGATCTCCACGCGGTGCGTGTTGGACGGCACCGGCTGACCGAAGTCCTGCGGCTGGTTAGCAGCATCCTCCGGCGGGGTTGCGTCCAGGACGGTAACCTCGCGGTCATCGCGGCCGGTGTTGTCGTGGGACTCACCGTGGTTGTTGCCACCATCATGGCCACCATTGCCACCATCATGACCGCCGTTGCCACCGTTGTGGCCACCGTCGGCGATGATCTTGATCAGGCCCAGACCCGGGATGAGCAGCAGCCACCACGGCAGGTCCTTCTTCGAGCTGCCCTTGTCTCCATCATTGTCCTTGCCGTCGCCCTTATCCGGGGTATCGGAAGGCTTGTCGGAGTCAGAGGTAACCGTCTGGTTCTTGTCGTTGATGTCCTTG